>NZ_CP013859.1:3000000-3300000 GCF_001513675.1 Microbacterium sp. XT11
TCCTCCTCGGCCGACTCGCTGAGGACGAGCACGTCGGCGCCGAGCTCGGTGAGCGTGTCCGCGACGGAGAAACCGGTCATCGACAGGCCGAGCACGGCGACGCGCAGTCCCGACCAGTCGGCGTTCCAGCTGGTGAGGCCCTGCAGACGGGCATCAGCTGACACGAGTGAGCCATTCGACGTAGAAGAGACCGACGGCCGAGACCGCGAGCAGACCGGCGATGATCCACAGGCGCACCACGATCGTGACCTCCGACCACCCGCGCATCTCGAGGTGGTGGTGGAACGGGCTCATGAGGAACAGCCTCTTGCCGCGCGTGATCTTGAAGTACGCGCGCTGGAGGATGACCGAGCCGGAGGAGAGCACGAAGACGCCGGCGATGACCAGGAGCAGCAGCTCGGTGTGCGTGAGGATCGCGAGGGCGGTGATGACGCCGCCGATCGCCATGGAGCCGACGTCGCCCATGAACACCTTGGCCTTCGGCGCGTTCCACCACAGGAAGCCGATGAGGCTGGCGGCGAAGGCCGCGGCGATGACGGCGAGATCCAGCGGATCGCGCACCTCGTAGCATCCGCCGATCGCCGCCTTCTCGATGGATTCGCCCACACAGGACTGCTGGAACTGACGGAAGGCGATGAGCCCGTACGACGACACGACAAGCACCCCGGCACCGGCGGCGAGCCCGTCGAGCCCGTCGGTGAGGTTGACGCTGTTCGACGTCGCGACGCCGATCACCGAGATCCACACGATGTAGACGATCCAGCCGATCACGACCCCGAAGAAGAAGAAGTTCAGCCAGGGGATGTCTCGGAACAGCGAGACGGCGCCGGATGCCGGTGTCTGCCCCGACCGGTTGGGGAAGTTCAGCGCGACGATGCCGAACGGGATGATGACGAGGAGCTGACCGAGCACCTTGCGCCAGCCGGACAGGCCGAGGCTGCGCTGGCTGCGCACCTTCATGTAGTCGTCGATGAAGCCGACGACGCCGAAGCCGACCATCAGCCAGATGAGGAGCAAAGCCGACAGGGAGGGCGTCCCGCCACCAACGTACACACCCGTGAAGTACCCGACCATGGTGCCGACGATGAAGATCACGCCGCCCATGGTGGGGGTGCCGCGCTTCGCCTCGTGGCTGGGGTTCTCGATCGCCTCGGGAGTGCGGATGACCTGACCCCAACCCCACTTCCGGAAGAGCCGGAGGAAGACGGGGGTCAGGAACAGTGTGAAGGCGAGCGAGATGGCCGCCGCCATGATGAGGGACCTCACGAGAACAATTCTCCCAGACGATCACCGAGATGCCGGAGGCCCACGGAATTGGACGACTTCACGAGCACGCGGTCCCCGTCGCGCAGCTCCGAGCGGAGGTACTCGAACGCGGCGTCCTGATCGGGGAGGTGCACGGCCTCGCCGTCCCACGACCCCTCGCCCACCGCAGCGAGATACAGGCGGCGCGCCTCGGGGCCGACCACGACGATGCGCTGGATGTTCAAGCGCACCGCGAGCAGGCCGATCCGGTCGTGCTCCTCGCCAGCCGTCTCGCCGAGCTCGCTCATCGCGCCGAGGACGGCGACGGTGCGCTCCCCCGGACCCGTGATCTGCGCGAGGGTCCGCAGGGCTGCGGCCATCGAGTCGGGGCTGGCGTTGTATGCGTCGTTGATGATGCGCACCCGGTCGTTGCCGAGCGGCTGCATGCGCCAGCGCTCCGCGATGTCGAGGGTCTCCAGTCGGGAGACGGCATCGGGTGCCGAGACGCCGAGCACCCCGGCGGCGGCGATCGCGGCCATCGCGTTGTTCACGTGGTGCGCACCGAGCACGCGCAGGCGCAACGGGGTGCTCTCCCCTCCCGCCTCGATGGTGCAGGTCGTTCCCGAGGCCGAGACGGTGATGTCCCGGGCGCGCACATCCGCGGCCGAGGCCTGGCCGAAGCCGACGACGGTCATGCCGCGCGATCGAGCCAGCTCGCCCATCGCGGCGACACGGGGGTCATCGAGGTTCAGCACGGCCGTCCCGCCCTCGCGGGCCGCTGCCACGAGCTCGGACTTCGCCTTGGCGGTCGCCTCGATTCCGCCGAAGCCGCCGGCGTGCGCCATGCCCACCATGAGCACCACGGCGACGTCCGGCTCGACGAGACCGGCGAGTCGTGCGATGCTCCCGGGCGCATCTGCGCCGAACTCGCTCACGAGGTACCTGGTCTCATGCGTGACGCGGAGCATCGTGACGGGCGCGCCGACCTCGTTGTTGTACGAGTTGATCGGGGCGACGGTGGGCCCCTCGTCGGAGAGGATGCGGGCGAGGAAGTTCTTCGTGGTGGTCTTGCCGTTCGAACCGGTGATGCCGACGATCCGCAAGCGGCCGCCGGCGCGCACTCGCGCGACGACCTCGCGCGCCAGGTCCGCGAGCGCGGCGACGGCGCCGGGGACGACGATCTGCGTCACGGCGACCTCGACCGGGCGCTCCACGATCGCGAGCACCGCACCCGCCTCCACCGCCTGGCCGACGAAGCGGTGCCCGTCGGTCTCGGCGCCGGGCTTGGCGACGAATATGCCGCCCGGGCGCATGGCGCGCGAGTCGGTGTCGACGACACCGTCGACGACGGTCTCGGCGGTGTCGTTTCCGGCGAGGCGCAGCTCACCGCCGGTGGCGGCGGCGATCTCAGCGAGCGACAGGGCGATCATGGAGTCTCCAGGCGCGGCGGAAGCCGGCTCTATTCGAACTTGGGAAGAAGGGCGTCCATCGGGGTGGACGACGGCATCACGCGGTAGGTCTTCATCACCTGCGTCATGGCCTTCTGGAAGGCCGAGGCGGTGGCCGCGGACGATGTAACTCTAGTCGGCTGATCGAGGGTCACGATCACGACGTACTGAGGATCGTCGACCGGCGCGAAGCCCACCATGCTCGTGTAGTACACGCCCGCCTTGTATCCGCCGTGCCCGTCGGGGATCTGTGCCGTACCCGTCTTGCTCGTCACGCGGTAGCCGGGAACCTGGATGCGCTCAGCGTTGCCGCCCTGCACCGCGACGTTCTCCAGCATGCGCGTGAGCTCTGCGGCGGTCTCCGGCTTGATGATCTGCTTGCGGGCAGGCTCAGGCGCCTTGTGCACCGTGCCGTCGGCATCCGTGCACGACTCGATCAGCGACAGGTCGATCTTCTCCCCGCCGTTGGCGATGGCCTGGTACGCACCCGCCACCTGCGGCGCGGTCACCGTGAAGTGCTGACCGAAGGTCGTGGTGTACAGCGACTGGTTGTCCCATTCGCTCGTCGGATGCAGCTCGCCCCCGCTCTCGCTCGGGAACCCGACCGTCGGAGTGCCGACGCCGAAGCGCTGGAGGTAGTCGTACCGCACGTCGGGACTCACCATGGTGCCGAACTTCGACAGCGCGACGTTGGAGGAGTCGATCAGGGCGCCCGCGAGGGTGTAGTTGTACGTGGGGTGCACGAACGCATCGTTGATCACGGCCCCGTTGGGGAACTTCTCGCGTGAGGGAGCGCTGACCGTGGGGCTCGTCGGGGTGACTCCCGCGTTCTCCATCACGGCTGCGGCCGTCACCGGCTTGAACGTCGAACCGGGCTCGAACGGATATGTGAACAGCTTGCTGCCCCAGGTGTCGGGCGACGACGCGTCGAGGTCGTTGGGGTCCATGGTCGGCCATTCCGCCGCGACCCGGATCTTGCCGGTCTTGACCTCGACGACCGTCACGGTGCCGCCCTGCGCGCCCTGCGCCTGAGCTTCTTCGGCGATCATCTGCGTCATGTACCACTGCAGGTCGCTGTTGATCGTCAGCTGCACGCTGCCGCCGTCCACGGCGTCGACGACGCGCTCGCTCCCTGGGATCACGACGCCGTCCTTGCCCCTGCGGTAGCTCTTCTCGCCGTCGGTGGGCGCGAGACACTGGTTCTCCATCTTCTCGATGCCGGCCTGCGCGCTGCCCTCTCCGTCGAGGTAGCCGATCACGTTCCCTGCGACGGCTCCGTTCGGATACACGCGGGTCTCACGCGGGTCGACGTGAAGGTAGGGCAGCTTGAGGTCGCGCAGCGCGATGTACTGCTCGGTGTCGAGCCCGTTCTTCAGCTGGTACCACCGTGTGTCGGGGTTCGCGGCCAGCGCGTCGGCGACGCCGGTGCGCAGCTGCTCGGCGTCGAGCCCCATGATCTCGGCGATGCGCGTCGACGCCTCCGCCCACGGCAGCTTGGGCGGATTCTTCTCGTTGCCTTCGACTGCTGACATCGCCTTGGGGTCGATGTTGGCGTCGTAGACCATGACGCTCTGCGCCAGCACGGTGCCGTCTGCGTCGACGATCGAACCCCGCTGGCCGGGGATGGAGCTGCCGATGCTCAGGTACTTCATGGACTGTGCCACGCGCTCGTCGGCGCTGACGACCTGGATGTCGACGAGGCGCACGATGAACGCCGCGAGGATCGAGAGGATGACCGCCAGGGCGACGACGGTGCGTCGCCGGGGACTTCGGGTGGCTCGTGTCGTCATGGACTCTCTCCGTCGGTCTCGTGGGCGGCTCAGTGGGTGGTCGGGCTCGGAAGTCCGTCGGTGATGGCAGGTGGCAGCTGTTCCGTGCTGGGCGTCGCGGCACCGTCCGGGTCATCATCCGTCTCACCCGCTGTCGCACCGGCGTCCGGATGCGTGAGCAGCGCGTTGCCCACGGCGCCCGATCCGTTCGGATCGATGGTCGACGACCATCCGGCGCCTGTGCCTGCGCCGAAGACGGCGCCATCGCTGAGCCGGAGGTACGACGGCGACCCGGCGACGACCATGCCGAGGGCTGCGGCGCTGCTGGCGAGCGCCTGCGGGGAGCTCACGCCGGTCAGCTCCTCCTGCAGCGCCTCGGTCTGGAGGGTGAGGTCACGCTGCTGCGAAGAAAGGGTGGCCAGGGTGTAGGAGTCCTGGGTGATGGCGAGCGAGAGTCCGATCTGCGCCGCCCCGATCGCCAGCGCCCCGGCGAGGGCGATGAGTGCGTACACGAGCTTCGGCTTGCGCCGCGCGCGGGCTCCGGTGACGGGTTCGAGGCGCGGTCGCTGCGTCGGCGTCGGCTGCTGCAGGGCGACGCGGGGCGTGCGGATTGCGGCGTTGAGGCTCATGCGCTGTCTCTGACCTTCTCGGCTGCGCGCAGCCGCACCGGGATCGCACGCGGGTTGCGCGCACGTTCGTCGTCGTCGGCGAGCTCCGCTCCCCGGGTGATGACCCGGAAGCGCGGAGCGTGTTCGGGGAGCTCGACCGGGAGGCCGGCGGGGGCGGTCGATGCGGATGCCGCGGCGAACGCCTGCTTCACGAGGCGGTCTTCGAGGGACTGGTACGACATGACCACGATGCGTCCGCCGACGGCCAGGGCGTCCATGGCGGACGGGATCGCGTCGGCGAGCACGCTGAGCTCGGCGTTCACCTCGATGCGAAGCGCCTGGAACACGCGCTTCGCCGGGTGCCCGGCGCGCTGCGCTGCTGCGGGGGTCGCGGCGACCAGCACGTCGACGAGTTCTCCCGAGCGGGTGATCGGCCTCTTCTGCCGTGCTTCGACGATGAACCGGGCGTAGCGGGCTGCCAGCTTCTCCTCGCCGTAGCGCTCGAAGATGCGCCGGAGGTTGCCTTCGCTGTACGTGGCGATGACCTCGGCCGCCGTGATGCCGGCCGTCTGGTCCATCCGCATGTCGAGAGGCGCGTCCTTCGCGTAGGCGAACCCGCGCTCGGCTTCATCGAGCTGCAGAGAGGACACGCCGAGGTCGAAGAGGATGCCTGCCGCACCCTGTGCGTGGAGGCCGATCTCGTCGTACACGGCGTGCACGAGCGTGATGCGGTCACGGAACCGGGCGAGCCTCTCCCCCGCGATGCGCAGCGCGTCGGTGTCGCGGTCGAGCCCGATGAGACGGATGCCGGGGAAGCGCTCGAGCAGCGCTTCGGAGTGCCCTCCCATGCCGAGGGTGGCATCGACGAGCACGGCGCCGTCCTGTTGCAGGGCGGGCGCCAGCAGCTCGACGCAGCGCTCGAGCATGACGGGGGTGTGGATGTCTCGGAGGTTCATGATCTTTCTCGGGGCGACCTTCGGCTCTGATCCCCCTCCGCTTCGCGACCCGGCACCGGGGAAGTGTGTCGGGGCGGGAGCGGCGGGGCATCACAGCCGCGGTCAGAACAGTCCCGGGATCACCTCCTGCTCGAGTTCTGAGTAGGTCTCCTCGCCGGCTGCGAGGTAGTCGTTCCAGCTCTGTGCGTCCCAGATCTCGGCGTGGGCGCCGACACCGGTGACGATGAGCTCCTTCTGCAGCCCCGCGTACTGACGGAGGTGCGCGGGGATGGTGATGCGGTTCTGGCTGTCGGGCATCTCGGCGCTGGCGCCGGAGAGGAACATGCGCATGAAGTCACGCGCCTGCTTGTTGGCGAGCGGCGCCTGACGGATCCGCTCGTGCATGGACTCGAACTCGGCCGTGCTGAAGACGTAGAGGCAGCGCTCCTGACCCCGGGTGACGACGACGCCGCCGCCCAGGTCCTCACGGAACTTCGCGGGGAGGATGACCCGCCCCTTGTCGTCCAGCTTCGGTGAGTGCGTACCCAGGAGCATCGGCCATCACCCCCTCTTCGTCCGGCCAACTTCGAGGTGCGCCCCACTTTACTCCACTTCCCTCCACTTTCCTACGAAAATTCGGCGAGATGCCGCCGGAGTTCACCCAGCACCGCGACGACTCCCCCGGAATGCCGCGGAAGAACGGGGTGGAGCGTGGGTGGAGGGCAGTGGAGGGGCAGTGGAGGAACTGCCCGCCAGAGGGCATGAAAAAGGCCCGGATGCTCAGTGCATCCGGGCCTGTGGTCTGGTGGTGGTGCGGTCAGCGACCGTCTTGGCGGCGGTCCCATCGGTCGTTCATGCGGTCCATGAAGGACGCGTGCTTCTGCGAAGAGGTGGCGCGCTCACGCGGCGCAGCGGGGACGGATCGTCGCACCGGCGTGACGGCGACCATGACGCCGCCCAGCATCGCCGCGAACGAGACGACGCCGACGACGATCCCCCAGACATCTCCGAGGACGACGCCGACGATCAGTCCGCCGATGCCGGCGAGCAGCAGCAGCGCTCCGTAGACGAGATTCCGATAGCTCAACGTGCGGTCGCCAGTAGGCGCGCTCACGACGTCGGCGTCATTGTGCAAGAGATGGCGTTCCATCTCGTCGAGCAGACGCTGCTCCTGTTCGGAGAGTGGCATTTCGTCCCCCTCGGGTGTCTTCCGATCATTCTACGCGCGGACCGCGTTCCGGGGTAGCGGATCAGCGCCGGAATGCCTTTACGTATGCTGGGAGTCGTGCCGCCCCTCACCCCCGTCGCCGAAGCGGTCGCCGACCGCCTCGCCCTGTTCGTCTCCGGCATGCGGGAAGAGGCCGTCGAGTACGGTCCGGATGCCGGTGCGATGCTCGACGCCGCGGCCTCCACGCTCATCGGCGGCAAGCGGCTCAGGGCACGGTTCTGCCACGCAGGCTGGCGTGCCGTCGCCCGCATGGACGCCCCGGGGATCGCCGAGCCGGATGCGCTGTGGGACGTCTGCGCGGCCCTGGAGATCTTCCAGTCGGCGGCGCTCGTGCACGACGACCTCATCGACAACTCGGACACCCGGCGGGGTCGACCCGCGGCCCACCGCGCGCTCGAGGGATCGCATCGCGACTCCGGCTGGTCGGGCGACGCTGCGGCCTTCGGGCGCTCGTCGGCCGTGCTCCTCGGCGACCTCCTCGTGGCGTGGAGCGACGATCTGCTCGAGCAGGGACTCGACGGGCACCCCCAGGCCGCGGCCGTCCGCCGTGAGTACGCGCGCATGCGTCGCGACGTCACCACCGGGCAGTTCCTCGACATCGCGGAGGAGTCGGCCTGGAGCGTGAACGCCACCGAGTCGCACCTGGAGCGCGCGCTGCGCATCGCATCGCTCAAGTCGGCCAGGTACAGCATCGAGCAGCCGCTCGTGCTGGGCGGAGCGCTCGCCGGCGGATCGGCGCCGCAGCTCGATGCGCTGCGGCGGTTCGGGCACCCCCTCGGCATGGCCTTCCAGCTCCGCGACGACGTGCTGGGCGTCTTCGGGGATGCCGCAGTGACCGGCAAGCCCGCAGGAGACGATCTGCGGGAGGGGAAGCGCACGGCGCTGGTCGCCCTCACGCGCTCGCGGGTCGACCGTGCGACCCGCGACCTGCTGGACGAGATGATCGGCGACGACGACCTGACGGCGGAACAGGTCGCCGTGGTGCAGTCCATGATGACCGGCTCCGGCGCGCTCGACGAGCTGGAGGCGATGATCGAGCGCTACACGACCGCCGCGGACGACGCCCTCGCGGACGCACCTCTGGCTTCCGAGGCCGTGTCGGACCTGCGGGAGCTGGCCCGTGCGGCGACGCACAGGGCGGCCTGAGAACCCGTCGCCTTTCGGCGTGCCGCCGGAGCGGGCGCCGCTCAGGCGAGCGTGCGTGCTATCCGCCGCACCTCGCTCTTGTGCCCGTCGCGCAACGCCGCGATGGGCGTGCGCCCGAGCGTGTCCTCCTCGCTGAGGAGCCAGTCGATGAGCTCGTCGTCGCTGAACCCTGCGTCCTGCAGGGCGATGATCGTGCCGCGGAGCGAGGGAAGCGGGTGACCGTCGACGATGAACACCGAGGGGACGGCGTACACGCCGCTGCGCTTCGAGCCGATGAGGTAATGCTCGTCGATGAGGCGCCGCACCCGGCCGAGGGGTTCACCGAGAGCCTCGACGAGATCGGGAAGTGTGAGCCATTCGACGGCGTCGGGGGCGGTCACGTTGTCGTCGTTTCCTGGATGCGCAGACACGATGCCACTATCTCACCTCCGTGGGACGATCGCATATCGTCACACCAGTCACAGGTGACACTTTCGTCACTCCTGTTGACATCCGTTAACAGACGTGTCAGCGTAGGCAGACGCCGAACCAGGGGGAACCGTGAGACAGAGCACCGCCGCACGCCGCGCCCGTCTGCTGCAGATCGGCACGCCCGTCGCCGTCCTCGGCGCGCTCGCCGGAGCGCTGTCGGCGGCCCCGGCTGCAGCCGAGGCGTCCGCTCCCCCGGCCGGCCGCCTGCAGCTCGGCCCCGCGCGCCTGACCGCGACGCCCCCGACGTACGTCGTGCAGCCCGGAGACACGGTCTACGACATCGCACGCCGCTTCGGCCTGCGCACGGCCGACGTCCTCGCCTGGAACGGCCTGACCGGACGCTCCGTGATCCGCCCCGGCCAGACGCTGGCGCTGAGCGGGCCCGCGGCCCCCGCTCCCGCTCCTGCTGCGCCGGCGCCGGTCGCCGCCACGCACGTCGTCGTGACCGGAGACACGGTGTACGGGATCGCCCGAACCCACGGCACCACCGTCGACGCGATCCTCTCCCTCAACGGCCTCAGCGGGGACTCGGTCATCTACCCGGGCCAGACCATCGCGGTCGCGGGTGCCCCCGTTGCCCCCGCCGCGCCGGCCGCCGTCGCCGCTCCGGCCCTCTCGGCTGCTCAGAGTCATGTCGTCGCAGCCGGCGACACGCTCTTCGGCATCGCGAAGACCTACGGCACCACGACGGCGACGCTCTACGCACTCAACGGCCTCGGCCCAGGTTCGATCATCTACCCGGGCCAGAGCATCGTCGTCGCCGCTCCGCCTGCTTCCTCTCCTGCCGCGGCATCCGCCCCGATCCAGCGCACGGCCTCCCTGGACGGCGAACAGGCCGCCAACGCCGCGGGCATCATCGCGATCGGCCGGCAGCTCGGGGTCCCGGACCGCGGGATCGCCATCGCCCTCGCGACGGCGATGGTCGAGTCCGGCATGCGCAATCTCGACTGGGGCGACCGCGATTCGCTCGGCCTCTTTCAGCAGCGCCCCAGCACCGGGTGGGGGACGCCGGAGCAGGTGCGCGACGTCGATCGCAGCATCCGCGCCTTCTACGGTGGGCAGGGCGACCCCAACGGTCAGGTCACGCGCGGCCTCCTCGACATCCCGGGGTGGGAGACGATGGCCTTCACCGACGCAGCGCAGGCCGTGCAGATCTCGGCGTATCCGGATCGTTACGGTCAATGGGAGACGCAGGCGCACCAGTGGCTGGCGCTCTACGGGTGACGCTCCAGGCGAAACCTCAGCCTCTGGGGGCGAGCCGTTCCCAGGGCTTTCAGCCAGCCTTCCATAGAATCTTGACGTGACGACCAATCAGCAGGCCGACCCCCTCATCGGGCGGCTTGTCGACGGTCGGTACCGGGTCAGGGCACGCATCGCCCGCGGCGGGATGGCGACGGTCTACGTCGCGACCGATCTGCGCCTCGAGCGCCGCATCGCGCTGAAGGTGATGCACGCGCACCTCAGCGACGACTCGAACTTCCAGAGCCGGTTCATCCAGGAGGCCAGGGCCGCCGCCCGCCTCGCCGACCCGCACGTCGTGAACGTCTTCGACCAGGGCCAGGACGGCGAACTCGCCTATCTCGTGATGGAGTACCTGCCCGGCATCACGCTGCGCGAGCTCCTGCGAGAGCAGAAGCGCCTCACGGTGTCGCAGACGATCACGATCATGGATGCCGTGCTCGCAGGCCTCTCGGCCGCGCATCGCGCCGGCATCGTGCATCGCGACGTCAAGCCGGAGAACGTCCTGCTCGCCGAGGACGGCCGCATCAAGATCGGCGACTTCGGCCTCGCGCGTGCCACGACCGCCAACACCGCGACGGGGCAGCAGCTCCTCGGCACGATCGCGTACCTGGCCCCGGAGCTGGTGACACGGGGCACGGCCGACGCACGCAGTGACATCTACGCCCTCGGCATCATGCTGTACGAGATGCTCGTGGGCGAGCAGCCGTACAAGGGCGAACAGCCCATGCAGATCGCGTTCCAGCATGCGACGGAGTCGGTGCCGCGGCCCAGCGTCCGGAACCCCGCCGTTCCCGAGCAGCTCGACGAGCTGGTGCTGTGGGCCACGGAGAAGTCCCCCGACGAACGCCCGGACGACGCCCGCCAGATGCTCGACCGGCTGCGCGAGATCGAGCGCGACCTCGGCATCGCTCCCGCCGTCGCCGCCGCCACGGCACCGCAGCGCGCCCAGGCCGACTCGGGCGATCTGACGAAGGTCATGCCGGGCACCCTGCCGATCCCGGATGCCGCAGCCCCCGCAACCGCCCCTGCCGACAACGCGACGCTTCTGCGACGGCGTGCGTCGAAGCGGCGCGCCCGCGGTGCCCTGCTCCTGTCTCTCGTGCTTCTGCTGGCGACCATCGCCGGCGGTCTCGGCTGGTGGTTCGGTTCAGGTCCGGGGTCGCTCGTCGCCGTGCCCGCCGTCGCCGGCATGTCGTACGACGACGCGGCAGCCGCGCTGACGGCGGAGGGCTTCGTGCCCCATCGCGAGGAGGAGTTCTCCGTCGACGTCGATGCCGGAACCGCCATCCGCTCGGAACCCGGGGAGGGCGAGCGTCTCGAGAAGGGCGTCGCCGTCGCCGTCGTGGTCTCAGCCGGCCCCGCCTCGCACGATCTCGGTCCCCTGGCGGGTGCCGACGCCGCGAGCGTCCGCGAGCAGTTGACGGCTGCGAACCTCGACCTCACTGACGACGAGAAGTACTTCGACGACCTCGACGAGGGCAAGGTGCTCAACGTGCGCATCACCCCGCGCGACGGAGGCGACGCGTTCGGCTGCGACCAGGGCTGCACCGTGCACGAGAAGGACACCGCCACCATCCAGGTGTCGGTCGGGCCGGTGCCGGACGTCAGCGGCATGACGATCGACCAGGCGACCAAGACGCTCACCGACAAGGGACTCGTCGTGAGCCCGGAGCACATCCAGAACTTCAGCGAGGACGTGGCCAAGGACAAGGTCCTCGGGTACGCCGACCGCGCGCAAGAGGGCCCGTGGCGGCCGGGCGACACGATCCAGCTCATCGTGTCCAAGGGGCCCGAGCTCTTCGAGGTGCCCGATGTCAAGGGCATGACCCGCGACAAGGCGAAGGATGCGCTCTCGAAGGCCGGCTTCCGCTGGACCTACACGAGCGACACTCTGATCCCGGATGGCGCCTGGGACCTGCTCGACGACAAGAACACGAAGGTGCGCTCATACACGCCCTCCGACCCGCAGCGCAAGGGCGCCACGATCACGCTGGAGATGGGGCTCAACGACTAGCGGGGCACCGCCACCTGTCGTTCACCTTTCGGCCACCGCCGCGCAAGGCCACGGGCACCTTCCGGACTCCCACGGGCAACACCCTGACGGAGAACCCGTCCCCCGTTACCCGGAGTGTGTCCATGCCCTCTCGTCCCGTGCCCGCCGCGGTGCTCGCGGCCTGCCTGCTCGCCGGTGCCGTCGGCGCAGCCGTCCCGGCATCTGCCGCGCCGTCGCCCGCCGGCTCTTTCACCCGAACCGCGACCTTCCCCGTATACCTCAACGCGCCGGCGGATGTCGACCCGTCGGCACCGACCGTCGCGGAGATCTCCACGATCACCCAGGACGGCACCGTCGTGTACACCGACGCGCTCGGCAAGCGCATCGGATTCGTCGATGTGACCGATCCAGCCGCGCCGAAGGGCACCGGAACCGTCTCGCTGGCCGATCTCGGGCACGCCGACGACCAGCCCACCTCGGTCGCCGCATACGGCGACTACATCCTCGTCGTGATCGACGAGACGGGCGGCGACTACACCTCACCGCGCGGACGACTCGACGTGCTGCGGGCTTCAGACCGCTCGCTCGTGCGTTCCCTGGATCTCGGCGGGCAGCCCGATTCCATCGCGATCTCCCACGACGGCGCTTATGCGGCGATCGCGATGGAGAACCAGCGCGACGAAGACGCCACGCCTGAGGGAGGCGACGAGGGCGACCTCCCGCAGCTGCCCGGCGGCTTCGTGCAGGTGCTCGATCTCGGTCCTGACCCCGCGGCGTGGTCGGCGACACCGGTGTCGTTCCTCGCCGAAGACGGCTCTCCGCTGCCCATCGTCGCGGCATCCGGGATCGACACCCCGCAGGATCCTGAGCCGGAGTACGTCACGATCGACGACAGGAACCAACTCGCCGTCACGCTGCAGGAGAACAACGGGATCGCGATCATCGACCTCGCGACGAAGACGCTCACCTCGGTGTTCTCGGCCGGCAGTGTGGCGGTCAGCGGCATCGACACGGTCAAGGACGGACGCATCGACCTCACCGGGTCGATTCCCGCCACTCCCCGCGAGCCGGATGCGATCGCCTGGGTCGGCGACGGACTCGTGGCGACGGCCAACGAGGGCGACTGGAAGGGCGGCACCCGCGGTTGGACGGTGTTCCGCACCGACACCGGCGAGCCGGTGTGGGACGCGGGGGCTTCGTTCGCGAACATCGCCGTGCAGCACGGCCTGCACAACGAGGACCGCGCCGCCAAGAAGGGCGCGGAGCCGGAGGGTCTCGCCTTCGCCGAGTTCCACGGCACGCCATACGTGTTCGTGGCGAGCGAGCGCTCCAACTTCGTCGCCGTCTACGACATGTCGCAGCCGACCTCACCGGCGTTCGTGCAGCTCCTGTTCACGACGAACGGCCCTGAGGGCATCCTCCCGGTGCCGGAGCGCGATCTCCTCGTCGTCTCGAGCGAGACCGACGACGCCGAGGCCGGCGTGCGCGCCTCCGTCAGCGTCTTTACCTTCGGTCAGAACGGCGGTTCGCAGCCCGGCATCGTGTCCGATGTCGTCGACGGCACCCCCATCGGGTGGTCTGCACTCGGCGCCCTTTCCGGACACCCGACGGACGCCTCGCTCCTGTATGCCGCGAGCGACGCCGTGGTCTCCCCCGCCACCATCTACACCGTCGACGTGTCGGCCGCGCCGGCACGCATCATCTCGTCGCTGCAGGTCCACGACGGCGGATCTCCGATCGCGCTGGATGTCGAAGGCATCGCCGCCGCGGCGGACGGCGGCTTCTGGCTCGCGGTCGAAGGAGCCGAGGGAAGCGGCAACCAGATCGTGCACACGGATGCCGCCGGGCTCATCACGGCTCGGTACCCGCTTCCGGCCGACGTCGCAGCCCACGTGGGCAAATGGGGCTTCGAAGGTGTGACGATCACGGGCGAGGGCGACGGCCTGCGTGTGTGGAGCGTGCTCCAGCGCCCTCTGTGGACCGACCCTGCGGACGTGGACGCGGGAACCGTCGACGGCGCCGAGGTGGCCAGGATCGGCCGTCTCGACCCCGCGACCGGCGCGTGGGCGTGGTTCGGCTACCGTTTGGATTCCACGGAGGCACCCGGCGACTGGATCGGCCTGTCGGAGATCACCGCGATCGATGACGACACCTTCGCGCTCATCGAACGCGACAAGCTCAACGGCCCGGCTGCGGCTGTGAAGCGCATCACGCGCGTCGACATCCCGGAGGGCGTCGAACCGTCCGCGTTCGGTGAGCCGCTCACGGTGCTCGACAAGACCACGGCCATCGACGTGCTCCCCGCGCTGCGCACCACCGCCGGATGGACGCAGGAGAAGCTCGAGGGCTTCACGGTTGCGGCGGACGGCCGCCTGTACGCGGTGACGGACAACGACGGCCTCAAGGACGCGACGGGCGAGACCGTGTTCCTCCGACTCGGCGAAGCCGCAGAGGTCTTCCCCGACGACTCCGAACCTGCGGAGCCCGCCGCGATCTCCCTGAGCACCGCGTCGGTGGCGGCGGGCGGCGCGGTCGAGGTGACGGGCACCGGGTTCCCGGCGTCCAGCACGGTCCGCATCGAGCTGCACAGCGATCCTGTGGTGCTCGGCACCGCCGCGACCGATGCCGACGGAGCACTCCGGTTCTCGGCGACCATCCCCGCCGAGACCGCACCGGGCGCCCACGAGATCGTCGCCGTCTCCGGCGACGTCACGGCGCGGTCCGCACTGACGGTGACGGCGGCGGCATCCGGCGGCGCCACGGCTCCCGAACCCGGGCGTGGTGTCGAGTCACGGCCGGGAGACCTGGCGACGTCGGGCGGCGACGCGGCGTGGGTGCTTCCCGCCGTGCTGGGTGCCGGCGCGCTCGTCGCCGCAGGCGCCCTGCTCGCGCTGCGGCGGCGCGGAGCCTGACCCGAGCCTGACGGCTCCGACGCAGAACCGCCCCGTCCGTGATGGACGGGGCGGTTCTGTTCGTGACGGACTCCGTGGTCGATGCTCGGCGCTCAGCGCTTCTCGAGCTCCTCGGCGACGAGGAACGCCAGTTCCAGGCTCTGCATGTGGTTCAAACGCGGGTCGCACAGGCTCTCGTAGCGCGTCGCAAGCGCGGCCTCGTCGATCTGCTCGGATCCGCCGAGGCACTCCGTCACGTCGTCGCCGGTGAGCTCCACGTGGATCCCGCCGGGGAACGTGCCGACTGCCCTGTGCGCTTCGAAGAAGCCCCTGACCTCGTCGACCACGTCGTCGAAGCGCCGCGTCTTGTAGCCGGTGGGGGTCGTGATGCCGTTGCCGTGCATGGGGTCGGTGACCCACAGCGGGGTGGCGCCCGAGTCCTTCACAGCCTCGAGCAGCGGCGGCAGCGCATCGCGGATCTTGCCAGCGCCCATGCGGGTGATGAAGGTCAGGCGACCGGGTTCGCGCTCGGGGTCGAGCTTGTCGATGAGCGCGAGCGCCGTCTCGGGCGTCGTGGTGGGTCCCAGCTTCACCCCGATGGGGTTGCGGATGCGCGAGAAGTAGTCCACATGCGCCCCGTCGAGGTCGCGCGTGCGCTCCCCGATCCAGAGGAAGTGCGCCGAGGTGTTGTACGGCAGGCCGGTGCGGGAGTCGATGCGGGTCATCGGGCGCTCGTAGTCCATGAGCAGACCCTCGTGCCCTGTGAAGAACTCGACGCGCTTGAGCTCGTCGAAGTCGGCGCCCGCCGCCTCCATGAACTTGATGGCCCGATCGATCTCGGCAGCCATCCGTTCGTAGCGCTGGTTGGCCGGGTTCTGCGCGAATCCCTTGTTCCACGAGTGCACCTCGCGGAGGTCGGCGAAGCCGCCCTGCGTGAACGCGCGGATCAGGTTCAGGGTCGACACCGCCGTGTGATAGCCCTGCAGCAGGCGACCGGGGTCGGCCTGACGCGATGCCTCAGTGAAGTCGTAGCCGTTGACGATGTCGCCTCGGTACGCCGGAAGGGTGACCTCGCCGCGCGTCTCGGTGTCGCTCGACCGCGGCTTGGCGAACTGCCCTGCCATGCGCCCCATCTTCACGACCGGCATCGATGCACCGTACGTGAGCACCACGGCCATCTGCAGCACGGTCTTGATCCTGTTGCGGATCTGATCGGCCGTGGCGCCGGCGAACGTCTCGGCGCAGTCGCCGCCCTGCAGCAGGAAGGCGTTGCCTGACGCCGCGCGGGCCAGGCGGTCGCGCAGGTTGTCGACCTCTCCGGCGAAGACGAGCGGCGGCAAGGTCGCGATCTGCGCGGAGACCTCCGCGACGCGCTCGTTGTCGGGCCACTGCGGCTGCTGCTTGATCGGGAGCGAGCGCCACGCGTCAAGCGCGTCGATGTGGTGCTGGAGCATGCCCCCAGCCTACTGGGATCGGGAGGTGCCGGAACGCCGCGTGGCAGCAGCTGGAAGCCGGTCCTTCACCGTCGAGGCGTACACGTCCTCGTACTCCTGCGCACCGAGCCGCTGCAGCGCGACCATGATCTCGTCGGTGACGGAGCGGAGGATGTAACGGTCGTTCTCCATCCCCGCGTAGCGCGAGAAATCGAGCGGCTCGCCGATGACCACGCCGACGCGCATGACTCGAGGGATGCGCTGCCCGATCGGCATGGCCGTGTCGGTGTCGACCATGATGACCGGGATCACGGGAACCTTGGCTTCGAGCGCCATGCGAGCGATGCCGGTGCGTCCGCGGTACAGCTTGCCGTCAGGACTCCGCGTGCCCTCCGGATAGATGCCGAGGAGATCGCCTCGTCCGAGCACCTGGAGCCCGGTGTTCAAGGAGGCCTCCGACGCCTTGCCTCCTGAGCGGTCGATGGGGAGCTGCCCCGTGGCCTTCATGAAGAAGCGGGTCGCCCAGCCCTTCAGTCCTCGCCCGGTGAAGTAGTCGCTCTTGGCGAGGAAGGAGACGGGCCTGTCGAGCATCAGCGGCAGGAAGATCGAGTCGGCGAACGAGAGGTGGTTGCTCGCGAGGATCGCCGCGCCGCTCGACGGGACGTTCGCGCGCCCGACCACCCACGGTCGGAAGATCGCCTTGACCGCAGGGCCGATAACGACGTACTTCATCAGCCAGTAGAACATCGAGGTGAAGTCTAGCGCCGCCGGGCGTCCGCGCCGATGCGGCATCCGGGGATCACCCACGACGCGACTGAGTCTCATCTGGCCTGCGACCGGATGCCATGTCGTAGACTCGGAGCATCACATGCCCGACCGGTGCCGAAGGAGCTGCCGTGGTCCAGTTCGAAGTCCCCGCCGTCGTCCCCGCCGACCCGGACGCCAACATCTCCGACATCCTCGCCGAGCGCGTCAGAGCCACGCCGGATCTCGCCCTCTTCTCCGTGCCCGAGGGCGACGGATGGCGCGACATCTCCGCCGCGGATTTCCAGACCGCCGTCATCGCCCTGGCCAAGGGGTTCGCCGCCGCCGGCATCCAGCCGGGCGAGAAGGTGGGGTTCCTCGCCAGGACCACCTACGAATGGACGCTCGTCGACTTCGCGCTCTTCTACGCCGGCGCGGTGATGGTGCCGATCTACGAGACCAGCTCGCCGTCGCAGATCCAGTGGATCCTCGAGGATTCCGGCGCCATCGCCCTCATGGTCGAGTCGCCCGAGCACTTCTCGCGCGTCGATGAGGTGCGCGGCGACCTGCCGCTGATCCGCGAGGTGTGGCAGATGCACCTCGGCGCGATCGATGCGCTCGTCGCCCAGGGCGCCTCCGTCGATGACGCGGAGATCGAACGCCGGCGTCACCTCGCGAAGGGCTCGGACATCGCGACGCTCATCTACACCTCCGGATCGACCGGCCGGCCGAAGGGCTGTGTGCTCACACACAGCAACTTCGTCGAGCTCGCCCGCAACTCCGCCAAGGCCCTGGACGAGGTCGTGAACACCCCCGGCGCCTCGACGCTCCTGTTCATCACGACCGCGCACGTCTTCGCCCGGTTCATCTCGATCCTCGACGTGCACGCCGGCGTGCGCACCGGGCATCAGCCCGACACGCGCCAGCTGCTTCCCGCGCTCGGGTCGTTCCGGCCGACCTTCCTCCTCGCAGTGCCGCGCGTGTTCGAGAAGGTGTACAACTCCGCAGAGCAGAAGGCCGAGGCCGGCGGCAAGGGAAAGATCTTCCGCGCCGCTGCCGATGTCGCCATCCAGCATTCGATGCTCCTCGAGGAGGGCAAGCCGATCCCGTTCGGCATGAAGCTGAAGTTCGCCCTGTTCAACAAGCTCGTCTACAGCAAGCTGCGCGAGGCGATGGGTGGAAAGGTGGTGTACGCCGTCTCCGGCTCCGCGCCGCTTGGTGCTCGGCTCGGCCACTTCTTCCACAGCCTCGGAGTCGTGATCCTCGAGGGATACGGCCTCACCGAGACGACGGCGCCGGCGACCGTGAACCTCGCCGACAAGTCCAAGATCGGCACGGTCGGACCGGCTCTTCCCGGCGTCGGCATCCGTCTCGCCGACGACGGCGAGATCGAGGTGCGCGGCATCAACGTCTTCAAGGAGTACTGGAACAACCCGGAGGCGACCGCCGAGGCCTTCAGCGAGGGCGGGTGGTTCCGCACCGGCGACATCGGCAGCTTCGACTCCGAGGGCTTCCTCACGATCACCGGCCGCAAGAAGGAGATCATCGTCACGGCCGGAGGCAAGAACGTCTCGCCCGCCGCGCTCGAGGACCCCATCCGCGCCAATCCCATCGTCGGCCAGGTGGTCGTCGTCGGCGATCAGAAGCCGTTCATCTCGGCGCTGATCACTCTCGACCCGGAGATGCTGCCGACGTGGCTTGCGAACAACGGGCTCCCGTCGGACATGTCGCTCGCGGATGCCGCCAAGAACGACGCCGTCCGCGCCGAGGTGCAGCGTGCCGTCGACGCCGCCAACACACGTGTGTCGCGCGCCGAGTCGATCCGCAAGTTCACGATCCTCGACACCGAATGGACGGAGGCCTCGGGACACCTGACCCCGAAGCTGTCGATCAAGCGCAACGTCATCATGAACGACTTCGCCGACGAGATCGCGGCGATCTACGACGAGCCGGTCGCGACCACCAACGTGGCCATCGGCGGCTGAGCCGTCCGCTCAGAACCAGGAGCTCTCGCGCACCTCGCGCATGGCGATCTTGCGGGTCTCCGGGTCCAACCGCGACAGGTAGAGCGTGCCGTCGAGATGATCGGTCTCGTGCTGCAGGGCCTGGGCCAGCAGCCCTTCGCCCTCGAGCACGACCGGGGCGCCATCGAGGTCGATGCCCTCGACGCGTGCCCACGGGTGGCGCAATGCGTCGTGCCACAGCCCCGGCACCGAGAGGCAGCCCTCCCCCGTCGGCACGGGCTCGCCGCGCACCTCGGTGAGCACGGGATTCAGCACGTAGCCGATATCCCCGTCGATGTTGTAGCTGAACGCGCGCAGCGCGACCCCGATCTGGTTGGCGGCGACTCCTGCGCGGCCCGGCAGCGCCACGGTGTCGAGGAGATCCGCGACGAGCGCGCGCACCCCCTCGTCGATGTCCTCGATCGGCGCGCAGACCTGGCGCAGCACCGGATCGCCGAACACGCGGATCTCGCGGACGGCCATCAGGCGGCCTTCGCCCTGAGACCCTCGACGAGGAGGGCAGCCAGCTCGCGCGCGGCGACGCGCGTCTCCGGCTGGAGATTCGCGAACACGATGGTTCCGCCTCCCGCGATCTGGGGGTCGTAAGGGACGCGGACGACCTTCTTCGTCCTCGTCGCGAAATGGGCTTCCAGTTCGTTGAGACGAACGAGCGGAGCGCCGGGCGTCGACTGGTTCAGCACGACGATCGCCTCGCGCGCCTGCTCGGCATAGCCATTGGTCTCGAGCCACGTCAGGGTCTCGGACGCGAGCCGCGCCTCGTCGACGCTGAGTCCGGAGACGATCACGATCTGGTCGGCGAGGTCGAGCGTGGCCGACATGACCGAGTGCACGATACCCGTTCCGGTGTCCGTGAGCACCAGCGAGTAATAGTGAGCCGCGACGTCGGCGACATCGCGATAGTCGCTGTCGCTGAATGCCTCGGCGATGTGGGGGTCGGCGTCGGAGGCGAGCACGTCGAGGCGCGTGGCGTCGCGCGCCACGATCGCGGAGATGTCGTGGTAGCCGCGTACGTCGCCGTGGATCCGCACGAGGTCGCGCACCGACTTGTTGTGATGCGGCCGCGCCACCCGATCGGCGAGCGTGCCGCGATCCGGATTCGCGTCGACCGCGATCACCCGGTCCTCGCGCGCGTCGGCGAGCGCCATTCCGAGGAGCGCGGTGATCGTCGTCTTGCCGACGCCACCCTTGCGTGACAGCACGGGGACGAAGCGCGCACTGCCGGACAGCGGAGCCGCGATGCGGGCAGTCAGCGCCTTGCGCTCCCGTGCCCTGCGGCCGTCGCCGATGTTGATGCGCCGGCCGGAGATCGTGTAGAGGAATTGGCTCCACGCGCCCTCGGGCTCCGGCTTCGTGACCTGAGACGGATCGAGCAGCCGGTCGGCGGTGAGCAGGTCGGCGCTCTCGCGCGAGGAGTCGCCCAGATCGTCGAGCCTCTTCGATGTGAGCGCCACCTCACCGCGCGCGGGGCGCGCCTGCGGCGCCACAGCCTTCGGCGCAGTGTCGTTCACGGTGTGTCCCTTCGTGGTCGACGCGTCGGTGCGCGCTGCGCCCGGCGTGCGATCGGATGCCGACGGGCGCGCGGATGCCGGTGCGGCGGCGGAGCGCGGCGGACGCGACGGCGTGGGCGTCAGTGCGGAGGCCTTCGCCTCGAGATCGGCCCCGGCCCGCGCGATGAATGCGGCGGCGGCAGCGGCCTCGGCTGCGACGACGTCCGCGGGGGCGCCGGCCGGCACGCTCGTCGCCTCGGCCTCCGCCGCGACCACCCGGTCGACCGAAGGCACCTCGTCTTCTTCTGCGGCGGAAGGCGTGGACACCTCCTCCGCCGCCGGCGCTGCGTCATCCGTGGCCGCCGGCGCTGCGTCCTCCGGCGCGCCCGGTGCCGTGTCCTCCGCGGAGGCGAGCGGAGCGTCGGCGTCCACCTGCGCACGCGCGGCCTCCGCGTCGGCATCCGCCGCAGAGCCGTCATCGGCCGGCACGGCGGGCTCGTCGATCTCGATCACGATCGAGGAGCCCAGCGTGGCGGGCTCCTCGACGGCGGAGGGCTCCTCCTCCGGTGCAGCGTCGGGCTCGCGCTCGTCGTCGATGACGAGATCGACGACCTCGCCGTCGACGACCTCGTCGTCGACGAGGTCGTCCTCGTCAGCGGTCGGAAGGGAGACGGTCACCTGCGCGGTGCCGCCCAGGATGCCGATGCCGGCGGTGTCGAGCGACGCGGCGTCGTCGAGCACACCCCGCGACTGTTCGTCATCAGGGTCTGACTTCTTCTTCGGTGTCACGATGCACTCCAAGCGTGTGCGGGCCTCGGGTGCGTCACATGCGTGCGCGGCCCTCGCCCGCACAAGATTAGTGTGCGGGGCTGATGACGACCAAAAGATCTCCCGCGTCCACCTGCTGGGTGGCACCGATCGCCAGCCGCTCCACCACGCCCTCGACGGGCGCCGTGATCGCGGCCTCCATCTTCATGGCTTCGATCGACGCCACCGGCTCACCGGCACGCACCCTGTCGCCGACCTCGACCTTGAGAGTGACCACACCGGAGAACGGCGCGGCCACCTGGCCGGGCACGGAGGTGTCTGCCTTCTCCGCCTCATGCACGTCGACCGCGATCGAACGGTCGCGCACGAAGACAGGACGCAGCTGGCCGTTGAGCGTGGTCATGACCGTGCGCATGCCCTTGTCGTCGGCGTCGCCGATCGCTTCGAGCCCTACGTACAGCTGCACTCCGCGATCGATCTCGACGAGGTGCTCCTGCCCCTGCACGAGACCGTAGAGGTAGTCGCCGGTGGCGAGCACCGACAGGTCGCCGTACTGCTCGCGCGTCTGCGTGAACTCCCGGGTCGGGCCGGGGAACAGCAGCGCGTTCAGACGCGAACGCCGGGTCGCGCTGTCGCCCGCGAGCGCCTTCTCGTCATCCGCGGAGAGCTCCGTCACACCGGTGCGCACCGTGCGCCCTGCGAGCACCTTGGACCGGAACGGCTCCGGCCATCCGCCGGGGAGGTCGCCGAGCTCCCCGGCCATGAAGCCGACCACGGAATCCGGCACGTCGTACCTCTCGGGGTGCGCCTCGAAATCGTCCGGGTCCGCCTTGACGGCCGCGAGGTGCAGCGCGAGGTCGCCGACGACCTTCGACGACGGGGTCACCTTCGGCACGCGGCCCAGGATGCGGTCGGCGGCGGCGTACATGTCCTCGATCAGCTCGAAGTCGTCTGCCAGGCCGAGCGCCTTCGCCTGCTGGCGGAGGTTGGAGAGCTGCCCGCCCGGGATCTCGTGGTGGTACACGCGGCCCGTGGGTCCGGGAAGCCCGGACTCGAACGGGGCGTACTGACGCCGCACGGCCTCCCAGTAGGGCTCGAGGTCGGAGACCCCGGCGAGATCGATCCCGCTGTCTCGCTCGGTGTGCGCGAGCGCAGCCACGAGCGACGAGAGCGACGGCTGGCTCGTCGTCCCGGAAAGAGGAGCGGATGCCGCGTCGACGGCATCCACGCCCGCCGCGCTGGCTGCGAGGAGCGTGGCGAGCTGACCGCCGGGGGTGTCATGCGTGTGCAGGTGCACGGGTAGCTCGAACCGCTCGCGCAGCGCCGTGACCAGGCGAGCGGCCGCGGCGGGGCGCAGGAGCCCCGCCATGTCCTTGATCGCGATGATGTGCGCGCCGGCGTCCACGATCTGCTCCGCCAGCCTCAGGTAGTAGTCCAGCGTGTAAAGGTCCTCGGACGGGTTGAGCAGGTCGCCGGTGTAGCACAGCGCCACCTCGGCGATCGCGGTGCCGGTGCCCCGCACGGCCTCGATCGCAGGGCGCATCTGCTCGACGTCGTTCAGCGCGTCGAAGATGCGGAAGATGTCGACGCCGCTGGCAGCGGCCTCGGCGACGAACGCATCCGTCACGGCCGTCGGGTACGGCGTGTAGCCGACGGTGTTCCGCCCGCGCAGGAGCATCTGGATCGCCACATTGGGCAGCGCCGTGCGCAGCTTGTCCAGTCGCTCCCACGGGTCCTCGCCGAGGAAGCGCAGGGCGACGTCGTAGGTCGCGCCTCCCCAGGCTTCGACGGAAAGCAGACCAGGGGTGAGCCTGGCCAGGTAAGGAGCGGCGGCGACGAGGTCCCTCGTCCGCACCCGCGTGGCGAGCAGCGACTGGTGCGCATCGCGGAACGTCGTGTCCGTGATCGCGAGAGTGGTCTGCGCACGGAGGCTCTTCGCGAAGCCCTCAGGCCCGAGTTCGAGGAGGCGCTGCCGCGAACCTGCCGGCGGTTCGGCGGTCAGGTCGATCGGCGGGAGCTTCGTGAGCGGGTCGGCGACGGCAGGCCGGTTCCCGTGCGGCTTGTTGACGGTGACGTCGACGAGCCAGGTGAGCAGCTTGGTCCCGCGGTCCTTCGACACTCGACCGCGCACGAGGTCGGGCCGCTCGTCGATGAAGGAGGTGCTCACGTCACCGGCGACGAACGCCTCGTCGTCGAGGAGCGCCTGGAGGAACGGGATGTTGGTGGACACGCCCCGGATGCGGAACTCGGCGAGGGCACGGCGCGCACGAGCGACCGCCGCGGGGAAGTCGCGGCCGCGGCAGGTGAGCTTCGCGAGCATCGAGTCGAAGTGAGGGCTGATCTGCGCCCCCTGGTGCACCGTGCCGCCGTCGAGGCGGATGCCGGCGCCGCCGGGCGAGCGGTAGGTGGTGATCTTCCCGGTGTCGGGGCGGAAGCCCTGCGTGGGGTCCTCGGTCGTGATGCGGCACTGCAGCGCGGCTCCGCGGAGGTGCAGATCCTCCTGGCGGAGACCCAGCTCATCGAGGGTCTGCCCCGCCGCGATGCGCATCTGGCTCTGCACGAGGTCGACGTCGGTGACCTCCTCGGTCACGGTGTGCTCGACCTGGATGCGCGGGTTCATCTCGATGAAGACGACCTCGCCCGCGCGCTCCCCCGCCGTCTCCAGCAGGAACTCCACCGTTCCGGCGTTCTCGTAGCCGATCGACCGCGCGAAGGCCACGGCGTATCCGTGCAGAGCGGTGCGGATGCTGTCGTCGAGGTTGGGCGCCGGTGCGATCTCGACGACCTTCTGGTGCCGCCTCTGCACCGAGCAGTCGCGTTCGAACAGGTGCACGGTCTCGCCGGTCTTGTCGGCGAGGATCTGCACCTCGATGTGCCGCGGCCGCACCACGGCCTGCTCGAGGAACATGCGCGGATCGCCGAACGCGCTGGCGGCTTCCCGCATGGCCTCGGCCAGAGCGGGCGCGAGCTCCTCCTTCGTCTCGACGCGGCGCATGCCGCGCCCGCCGCCGCCCGCGACCGCCTTGGCGAAGAGCGGGAAGCCGATCTCGTCCGCCTGCGCCACGAGCGCATCGACGTCGTCGGACGCCTCCGTGGATCGCAGCACGGGCACGCCCGCTTCGATGGCGTGGCGCTTGGCCTCGACCTTGTTGCCTGCCATCTCCAGCACCTTCGCCGGGGGGCCGATGAAGACGATGCCGTTCGCCGCGGCCTTCTCGGCGAGCTCCGGGTTCTCCGACAGGAACCCGTACCCGGGGTAGATCGCGTCGGCACCCGACTCCCGCGCGACGCGGATGATCTCGTCGACGTCGAGATAGGCGCGCACGGGATGCCCGCGATCTCCGATCTCGTACGCCTCATCAGCCTTCAGCCGGTGGACGGAACCCCGGTCCTCGTGAGGGAAGACGGCGACCGTCCTCGCACCCACCTCGTACGCCGCGCGGAATGCGCGGATCGCGATCTCGCCGCGGTTCGCCACAAGGATCTTCGTGAACATGCACACCTCTAAGGGCTCGATGCTCGACGTTTTCGTCGTGCATGGGGCGGGGCTGAGTGTTCCCCCAGCCTAGGGGAAGGTAACGTGGAGTCCGTGCACGTACTCAGCGTCAGCTCTCTCAAGGGAGGCGTCGGCAAGACGACCGTGACTCTCGGACTGGCCTCAGCGGCCTTCGCCCGGGGCGTCAGGACTCTCGTCGTCGACCTCGACCCGCAGTCCGACGTCTCCACCGGCATGGACATCCAGGTCGCCGGTCGACTCAACGTCGCAGACGTCCTGGCGAACCCCAAGGAGAAGGTCGTCCGGCAGGCGATCACCGCCAGCGGCTGGGCGAAGGTGCACCCGGGCACCATCGATGTGCTCATCGGCAGCCCGTCGGCCATCAACTTCGACGGTCCGCACCCGAGCGTCCGCGACGTGTGGAAGCTCGAGGAGGCCCTCGCCGCCGTCGAGGCCGACTATGATCTCGTGCTCATCGACTGCGCACCGTCTCTCAACGCCCTCACCCGCACGGCATGGGCTGCCAGCGACCGCGTGATGGTGGTCACCGAGCCGGGGTTGTTCTCCGTCGCGGCGGCCGACCGCGCGCTGCGTGCGATCGAGGAGATCCGCCGCGGCCTCTCCCCCCGTCTGCAGCCGCTGGGCATCGTGGTCAACCGCGTGCGCCCGCAGTCGATCGAGCACCAGTTCCGCATCAAGGAGCTGCGCGACATGTTCGGCCCGCTCGTCCTGTCTCCGCAGCTTCCCGAGCGCACGTCGCTGCAGCAGGCACAGGGCGCCGCGAAGCCCTTGCACATCTGGCCGGGAGACTCCGCACAGGAGTTGGCCGCCGACTTCGACCTCTTGCTCGACCGGATCATCCGCACTGGGCGCATCCCGGTGCCGGAGAACGGCCCTCAGGCCTGATCCACCGCGCACACGTGAAACGCCCGCTCATCGAGCGGGCGTTCTCCGTTTCTGTCGGATGCGCTCCGGGTCAGTGCCCGGGAGTGTCAGGCCGAGCGCCGGGCACGACGTGCAGACAGCTCGTCGACAGGGTCGGGCGCCGTGGGGTCGAACTCCACGAGCGTCGACTCGACCTCGCGCAGGACCTTTCCGACGGCGATGCCGAAGACGCCCTGACCGCGGCTGACCAGGTCGATCACCTCGTCGTTCGACGTGCACAGGTAGACCGACGCGCCATCGCTCATGAGGGTGGTGCCCGCGAGATCGCGGATGCCGGCCCGGCGCAGCTCTTCCACCGCGGTGCGGATCTGCTGCAGCGAGATGCCGGTGTCGAGAAGGCTCTTCACGAGCTTGAGGACGAGGATGTCGCGGAACCCGTAGAGGCGCTGCGAACCGGAGCCGCTGGCGCCGCGGACGGTCGGCTCCACGAGCTCGGTGCGGGCCCAGTAGTCGAGCTGGCGATACGTGATGCCCGCCGCCCGCGCGGCCACGGCGCCGCGGTAGCCGACCTCGTCATCCATGGCCGGGAGGCCGTCGGTGAAGAGGAGTTCGGTCACGAACCGCGGGTCGCCTGCACGCTCGTCCGCATTCATCTGAAGTCCTCCCTGAAGCTGTTACCTCCACGCTAGAGCAGTGCCATGACACCGGCAACGACATCCGCACCGCTCGGAAGGTGTGTCGCAATCAGTTCGTTACGAAAGGACCCTGGACAGCGCTTCCTTGACGAAATGCGCGCGCACCTCGTCGATCTTCGTCGCGAGTTCGGGGCCCAGTTCGCTCGCCTTGGCACGCGACGCGGCGTCGGTGCGCCGCAGCAGCGCGGACATCGCCGACTCGATGAGCGACACCTCTCGCTCGGCGCTCTGCCGGAGCGATCGCAGATGGCGCGGTTCGATGCCGTGGCGGTCGAGCGCGACGAGTCCGCGCAGCAGCGTCACCGTGCTCTCGGGGTAGGTCTCCTGCGCTGCGATGACGCCGGTGCTGATCGCGTCGTTCAGCAGCTGCGGCCCGGCGCCCGCTGCGGCCAGCAGCTCCTCCCGCCGGTAGCGTCGGGGCGCGGGCGCGATGGACGGCGGAGGCACGATGCCGGCGGACTCGCCGCGGGCCTCGGCTTCGTCGAGCTGTTCGCGGATCACGCTGAGCGGCAGGTAGTGGTCGCGCTGCAGGGTGAGCCCCAGACGCAGGCGCTCGATGTCCGCCTGCGAGAACTTGCGGTACCCCGACTCGGTGCGCGAGGGGGTGACGATGCCCTGCACCTCCAGGAAGCGGAGCTTGCTCGAGGTCAGATCGGGGAACTCGGGCGTCAGCCTCGCGAGCACCTGACCGATGCTCAGCAGGCCCGCGGACGCGGAGCGTTCGCGGGCGGGAGAGGCCGCCATCAGGCGTTCGCCGCCGGACGGTCGGCGGGCGAGGCGAAGAAGTTCAGCCGGAACTTGCCGACGCGCAGCTCGGCACCATCGGTGAGAGCGCTGCGGTCGACCCGCTCGCCGTTGACATACGTGCCGTTGAGCGAGCGCTGATCGATGATCTCGAAAGAGGTGCCGTTCCGGGTGATCTCGGCGTGACGGCGCGACACGGTCACGTCGTCGAAGAAGATGTCTGCCTCGGGGTGGCGTCCGACGGTCGTGACGTCGGTGTCGAGCAGGTAGCGGGCACCGGCAAGAGCGCCGGAGCGGACCAGGAGGAGCGCGGAGCCGGAAGGGAGCGCCGCGATGGCGCTCTGCTCGACGTCGGTCAACTCGACGCCGAACGGCACGAACGACAGGTCGGAGTCATGCCCGAACGTCTGCGTCACGTCGTGCCTCTGCTCGCCGGGACGATGGATCGCGGCGTCTCCGCCCGGTCGGCTCTCGCTGTCAGTCACTGTGCCCTCCTGGTCGTCCAGACTAACCGATCCGGGGCGCCTCGCGGGAGGCTCGTTCACACTCAGCCGTCGCATACCGGCGATTCCTAGGCTGGTCCTGTGAAAACCGCAGCTCGCCGCCTCCCCGCCGCCCCGATCGCCCTCGCCGCAGCACTGCTGACCGCGTTCCTCGTGCTGTTCTCACCGCTGTCGGCATCCGCGCACGACGCACTGGTGGCTTCGTCTCCTGAGGCCGACAGCACCGTGCAGACGCTGCCGTCCGAGCTGACCCTCACCTTCAGCAACAAGCTGATCGACGGCGAGGGCGCGACGGAGGTCGTCGTGACGGATGCCGCGGGGACGGTCGTCTCCGATGGCCCGGCCACCGTGAACGGCGCCGTGGTGACGCAGGGGCTCGTCGCGGAGGCCGACGCCGGCGCGTATCACGTGGTGTGGAGGATCGTGTCCAGCGACGGGCATCCGACGTCGGGCGAATTCTCCTTCGCCGTCGCCGCGAGCACGCGAACGGGCAGCGCGTCGCCGAGCGCCGAGCCGACCGCGACGGCCAGCGCTCCGTCCGCCACGTCCACCCCCACCACGGCACCGGCCGCGGATGCTCCCGCGGAGGGCGACGGCGTCGGCATCTGGCTGCTCGCGATCATCGGGGCGCTCATCGTCGCCGCCGTGATCGTGGTGCTTCTTTCACGTCGTGGAAACCGCGGGACGACCGGCATCCGCGGTGCCGACGGGGCGTCCTCCGAGGCCTCCGACGACCCCTCGGCGCGATAGGCTGAAGGCATGCCACACTACGATGTCGTCGTCCTCGGTGCAGGTCCTGGCGGTTACGTCGCCGCCGTTCGCAGCGCGCAGCTGGGCCTGTCCACCGCCATCATCGAGGAGAAGTACTGGGGCGGTGTGTGCCTCAACGTGGGGTGCATCCCCTCCAAGGCGCTCCTGAAGAACGCGGAGCTCGCGCACACCCTCACGCACAAGGCCGACTTCTTCGGCATCTCGGGCGACTTCACTCTCGATTTCGGCAAGGCGTTCGACCGCAGCCGCGAGGTCGCCGCAGGCCGCGTCAAGGGCATCCACTTCCTGATGAAGAAGAACAAGGTCACCGAGTACGACGGCCGCGGCACCTTCACCGGCCCGAAGACCATCACGGTCGCCAAGTCCGACGGCACGACCGAGGAGGTCACCTTCGACAACGTCATCATCGCCACCGGCTCCACCGTGCGCCTCCTGCCCGGCGTGACGCTGAGCAAGAACGTCGTGACCTACGAGGAGCAGATCCTCACCCGCGACCTCCCCGAGTCGATCGTCATCGTCGGAGCGGGCGCGATCGGCATGGAGTTCGCCTACGTGCTGACGAACTACGGCGTGAAGGTCACGATCATCGAGTTCCTCGACCGCGCTCTCCCCAACGAGGACGCGGACGTCTCGAAGGAGATCGCCAAGCAGTACAAGAACTACGGCGTCGACATCCTCACCTCGACCAAGGTCGAGACCGTCGTCGACAACGGGTCGAACGTCACGGTCACCTACACCGCGAAGGACGGCCAGCAGGGCTCGATCACCGCCGACAAGGTGCTCATGTCCATCGGCTTCGCCCCGAACGTCACCGGCTACGGCCTGGAGAACACGGGCGTGAAGCTCACGGAGCGCGGTGCGATCGAGATCGACGACTACATGCGCACGAACGTCGACGGCATCTACGCGATCGGCGACGTCACCGCCAAGCTGCAGCTCGCGCACGTCGCGGAGGCGCAGGGCGTGGTCGCGGCCGAGACCATCGGCGGCGCGGAGACGATGGCGCTCGGCGACTACCGCATGATGCCGCGAGCGACCTTCTGCTCGCCGCAGGTGGCGTCGTTCGGGCTCACCGAGCAGCAGGCCAAGGACGAGGGCCGCGAGATCAAGGTCGCGACCTTCCCGTTCATGGCCAACGGCAAGGCCCACGGCCTCGGCGAGCCCGTCGGGTTCGTCAAGCTCATCGCGGATGCCGAGCACCTCGAGCTCATCGGCGCGCACATGATCGGCCCGGATGTGTCGGAGCTCCTCCCCGAGCTGACGCTGGCTCAGAAGTGGGACCTCACGGCGCTCGAGCTCGCGCGCAACGTGCACACCCACCCGACGCTGTCCGAGGCCCTGCAGGAGGGCTTCCACGGACTCGCGGGACACATGATCAACTTCTGATCGCACCGCCTCGGGGCCCGGTCGCGCGTGGCGCGGCCGTGCCCCGTCGCGTCTGCCGATCGCGAACGCGGTCACACGCTGCGCATGGTGAGGAGACCCGTCGTCCATGCCCGCAGCGGAGGCGAGCCGAGGGCGCGCATCAACGCCTCCCGCGCCTGCAGCTGCACGCCGGATGCCGGTGTCCCCATGGCCATGTAGAACGTCGAGCGACCGTGGGCCGCTCGCGCGGCGCGGCGCGTCAGCCGCTCGTACCGGCGGAGATCCATCCGTCCGCGGTCGAAGCTCACCCGGATGCCGTCCGCGAGTCGAACCGCACCGACCCAGCCGAGGTTCATCCCCTGACCGCCGATCGGGCTCACCTCGTGCGCGGCGTCGCCGACGAGGACGACGCGTCCACGGACCAGCCGTTGCGCCGCATGCTGCCGCGCACGGAACGACACCGGGACCGCATCAGCCGGAACCGGTGCTGCGATGCCTGTCCTCCGCCGTATCTCCTCACGGAAGGCGACGGCCTCTGCGAGCTCCCCGCCCCGGTTCTCGCGCACGACCCATCGCCGGATCCCCCCTGGCAGGGGGAAGGACTCGACCAGCCCCAGCGGCTCGCAGTGCAGCACCGCACGCTCCGTCGGGGCGTGGTCTGCGACGTCGACCATGGCATAGCATCCGTCACCCGGACGCGGGCGCCATCCGGCGGGGAAGAGCGCATCCCGGAGGGCGCTGTGCACGCCGTCGGCGATGACGGCCAGTCGCGCCGTCATCTCCCGCAAGCCGTGGTCTCCGTCGACCGAGACGCGGACGAAGTCCTGTTCATCGCGTATCGACCGCACGACATGCCCTGCGCGGAGGGCCCCCGTCGCCACGCGCTCGAGGCGCTCCCGCAGCAGCGCGTCTGTACACGCCTGCGGCAGCACGAGCACCGGCCGATCAGCAGGGAAATCCAGTGCCGCGAGGGTGCGCCCGCGGCTGCGGACCTCGCCGCCTGACAGCGCGAGGGCGTCACGGCGGACAACGGCCCCGAGGCCTGCCGCGTCAAGAGCGTCGAGACCGGGAGGATGGATGCCGATGGCTCGGCTGCGCCCCTCGACCTCGGCACGCCGCTCGCACACGAGGACGTCGATCTCGGACTGCGCGAGAAGACAGGCCAGGAGCAGGCCCACAGGGCCCGCGCCGACGATCACGACGTCATGGTCGGTCATCGCCGGGCTCCCACCTCAGCTCCAGACGAGCAGGCATCCTCGTCGCCACGTGCCAGCCGGGCGGGACGGCGGCTCTCAGCTCCTCCGCGGTGTACGAACGGCGGATGCTGGTCAGCCCGTCGGCGCGGATGAACGAGCCGGCGAAGAGGTTCCCGGCGAACGGCAGGGTCGCCGCGGCGAACAGCGCGTACGCGGCGCGGCTCCGCGCGATGTCACGGTGCGCGACCAGGCCACCCGGGGCGACGAGCGCGCTGCTGTCGCGAAGCAGCGTGCGCAGCTCTTCGGCGGTCAGATGATGGAGCAGATGGTTCGAGAGGACGAGGTCGAAGCTGCGCCCCTCGGAGACGAGATCCCCGCTGAACGCGACACGATAGGTGACGCCGGCTCCCGCACCGTTGCGTCGCGCCCAGGTCATGGCTCGTTCATCGGGGTCGAGCGCCGTGAGTTCGGCGGCGATCCCGTCCCGGCGCAGGCGACGGGCGAGGAAGCGGCAGAGGTCTCCGCCGCCGGCGCCGATGTCGAGGATCCGCAGCGGCCTCGTGCCCGCCCGCGGCCTCACATCACGCCGGTAGAGCGAAACGGGGGCGGATACGACCCTGTTGACCACGCCGAACCGGCGGTAGGTCTGCTCCAGCATCCGCAGGTCGGCGTCGGGTGCATCCATGAGCTCGCGGGCGCCGGTATCCCTGACGGTGAGATCAGGGTGCATCGTCGATGGGAGCGACGACCGTCATGAGCGCGCTCTCCGCCGTCAGCCCCGGCCCGAAGGCCATCGCCGCGACGCGTTCCCCGTCGCGCGCCCCCTCCTGTTCGAGGATGCGCTGGAGCACGAAAAGCACCGTCGCGCTCGACATGTTCCCCCTGGTGCGCAAGATCTCCCGCGCGGGTCGCAGTTGGCGGTCGTCGAGGCGGAGCCGCTCCTGCACCCGGTCGAGGATGCTGCGTCCGCCGGGGTGGATGGCCCAGTGCGCCACGCGCTCGCCGACTCTGCCCTCATCGAACGCCGAGACGAGATCCTGCTCGCGTGCGTAGAGCGGTCGCAGCGCGCCGATGATGGTCTCGCCGATGATCTGAGGGACAGCGGTCGAAAGGATCATCTCGAAACCGCTGTCGCCGATGGTCCACGCCATGTCCTTCTCGCCATCCGGGGCGATCGCCGTGTGGAAGCCGTCGAGCTGCAGACCCGCCACCGGCGTGGGAAGGTCCCTCGCGGTGACGATGCCCGCCGCCGCCCCATCGGCGAACAGCGACGACGCCACGATCGTGTCCGGATCCTCAGAAGAGCGCAGGTGCAGCGTGCAGAGCTCCACGCTCACCACGAGGACCACGGCGTCGGGGTCGGCGAGGCAGAACTGCCGGGCCGCCCGCAACGCAGGCATCGAGGCGTAACAGCCCATGAAACCGAGGTGATACCGCTGCACGCCGTCACCCATCCTGAGCGCACGCACGATCTCGTACTCCGGGCCTGGAGCGTGGAATCCCGTGCAGGACACCGTGATGACGTGGGTGACATCGGCGGCGACGAGATCCGGGTCGGCATCGAGGGAGCGTCGCGCCACCTCGACGAAGAGCCTCTTCGCCTCCCGTGTATAGACGTCGTTGCGCACCCGCGTCCCCGGTGCGAGCAGCTCGCGCGAGTCGCGGTCGAAGAACACCGGGTCGTCGGCGATGCGGTCGAGCGAGAGCTCGTCGATGACCGTGTGGCGGGTGTCGATTCCGGAGCCGTTGAACGAGGCGGCGACGATGCGCTGCGCAAGCCGGCCGATGCCGGGCTGGCCCGCGAACACGTCGCGGACCTCGTCTTGATGGAGCACGGTCTCCGGAACCATCGTCTCGAGGGAGCGGAGCACGGGAGTCGGCGTCATGCGGCCACTCAAGCACGCGGTACGACGCGACGGAAGGGGGTTGCGCTCGCGTGATCCGGAACCCGCTCTCCCCGGTTCGGCCGCATCCGAGCGCTCAGTCTCGACCGCGGCCCTCGAGCCGAGCGTCTGCGCGGGCGTGAACACGGGCGCATGCGCGGCGGCGCGGGCTGATCACGCGGGTGGACGTGTGGGTGCCTGCTCAGAAACCCAGCGCACGCGCCAGCTTCGAGCCGGATGCCGCTTCCCGTCCTCCCGCCGCGAAGATTGCGCGCTCCGCTGCGGCGAACAGGACCTCGCGTGCGGCGGGGTCGGACGGAGCGGCCGGTCCGAGCTCGAACTCCCACTCCCGCCATTCACGTCGCACGTCCTGCCGGAGGTCGGTCGCGCGGACGTGGTCGTCGACGAACTCCGCCACGACGCCGTCTGCTCCGGAGAGGTGATAGGCGGTGCGGTGGTTCTCGATGCGGGCGAGCGGGGACAGCTCGGCGCTCGTCCACCGGGCGAGCACGGCGGACACCGGTTCGGGGACGGTGTCGTCGTCTCCGAGAGGCCAACCGATCTCGAGCCGCCCGTCCCCGTCGCGCGGGCCTTTGATGTGCCACCCGGCGTCGGGTCCGCCCGTGCGCCGGCGCAGTGCGACCCCGGCGCGGGACAACGCGGCATCCGCTGTGTCGAGATAACGCGCGTCCAGCTCTCGGACCTCACCTTCGGAGACCGTCGTGACACCGGGAAGACCATGCCAGTCCGGCAGTGGCGTGTTCTCATCGACGTCGTACTTGCGCTCGACTTCGACGGTGCGCGAGGGCTCCGAGCCGGTGGGAGCCTCAGTCATCGGCCGGGTTGAGGTCTTCCAGCGCCTCGTCGTACCAGTAGTCGATCTCGGTGGGACCGTCGCCCTCCCCCGTGTTCTGCGCCTCGCCGCGGCGGTGGTACACCACCTGCGTCTCGCTGTACGGGACGATCAGCTTGTCGTCGACGTCGCCGAGGGGGATGATCTGCCCGTCGAGCGGGCCTCCGTGGAGTCGTGCGAGTGCCATGTGCTCACCCTAACGCCGACCGACGACATCGCGGAGGATCAGCCTGCGGCGATGCCGATCACCGCGCCCATGATCATCCACGGCCCGAAGGCGATGCGCGTCTCACCGTCGGCCCGGCGCAGCGCAAGGAGGACCAGGGCGTAGAGCGCTGCGAGCACGAAGGCCGACGCGGCTCCGATCGCGAGCTCCTGCCATCCGTGCCACGCGAGCACGAAGCCCAGGAGCGCCGCGAGCTTGACGTCTCCGCCGCCCAGGCCCGCTCTGCTCACGATGCGCAGGAGCGTGAAGAAGCCCCCGAGGACCAGCAGCCCTGCGAGGGCGCGCAGCAACGCCGCCGCACTTCCGGTCAGGGCGGCGTCGGTCGCTGCCGCAACGAGGACGGCGGCAAGCGTCGGCAGAACGATGCGGTTGGGCAGCCGGTGGGTGCGCGCATCGATGATGAGGAGCCATGTGCCGATCGCCAGCAGGACGAGGTGCGCGAGCACGACGAGGAGGGCGCGGATGTCCATGCGGGAAGGCTAGGAGATCTGCGGGAGCCGTGTGTTCGGCCTGTGGATAAGCGCGCTGCCGTAGGCCCGCTCCGCGGCGCGAGGCGATGTCCGACGTTCGAACTATCGTCATCACGTCACTTGCTTTATTCGTACATATCTTCGAGGATGGATGCATGGGGATCGGGCTCGATGCGGTTGCGACGCTCTCTCCGACAGGCGATGTCCGCGCCGGAGAGGTCCTCCGGCTGCGCCGCGAGATCAGCCGCATGCAACGTCGCCGCAGCGACCAGCCGTTGCTCCCCCTCGCTCCGGCGCTCTCCGGCATCCTTCCCGATGAGGGGCTGCTGACGGGCGCCGCGTACTCCGTATCCCCTTCGCCGAGTCTGGTGCTCGCGCTGCTCAGCGCCGCATCGCAGAGAGGGCACTGGTGTGCGGTGGTGGGCATGCCCACGCTCGGGATCGAGGCGGCCTCCGCGTTCGGCATCGACCTGTCCCGGCTGATCCTCGTGCCCGAACCAGGCGAGCGCTGGTTGGCTGTGACCTCCGCGCTGGCCGAGGTGGTTCCCCTGATCGCCGTGCATCCGGCGTCGCGCATGCGCGATGCCGACGTCTCGCGGCTCAACGCCCGGCTTCGCGACCGAGGCAGCACGCTGCTCGTCGCCGAGTCGCCCTCCGCAGGGGCATGGCCGCAGAGCGAGGGCACCATCCGCCTGCACGATCCGCACTGGCACGGTCTCGGCGAAGGGTGGGGACTGCTCTCCGACTGCACGGCGACCGTGACAGCCCAGACCAGGCGCAGCCCACGGGCGTCGAGCGTGCTCGTGCGCCTGCCCGGCCCCAGCGGCACGATCGAGGCCGTGATGCCCGAGCTCACGGCGCTTCCCCTGCGGCGGCCCGAGCCCGCTCCGCCGCGCCCGTGGACGCCTGCAGCCGATGAGCGAGCGGCGAACGACTGGGCGGTGGCCGGATGACCCCTCCGCTCCGCGTCCTCGTGCTGTGGTTCCCCGACTGGCCGCTGCGCGCAGCCCTCGGTGCCCCTCCTCCCCACCCGCCCACCGCACTGGTGCACGCGAACGCCGTGGTGGCCTGCACGGCGTCGGCGAGAGAGCACGGCGTGCGCACCGGCCAGAGACGCCGGGTCGCCCAGGGGCAGCTGCCCTCGCTGCAGATCCTCCCCCACGACCCGAGCAGAGACGAGCGCGCCTTCCTCCCCGTGCTCCGCCTCATCGAGAAGCACGCACCGGGAACCTCTCTGCTGCGTCCTGGCCTGGCGGTGATGCGGGCGCGCGGAATCTCCCGCTATCACGGCGGCGAGGCCGAGGCGGCACGGGCGCTCCTCGGCGTCCTCCGCGAGGCCGGCTTCCCCGAGACCCGCATCGGCATCGCCGACGGACCCTTCACCGCAGAACTCGCCGCCAGAGGCCCAGAGCCGTGCACCGTCGTCCCGGCGGGCCGTGCCCGCGCGTTCCTGGCCCCGCTCCCCGTGTCCGTGCTCCGCGACGAGCAGCTGACCGGCCTCCTGACCCGCCTCGGCGTGCACACCCTCGGCGACTTCGCCGCGCTCGGCGAGATCGAGGTCCGTGATCGTTTCGGCGAGCGCGGCGCACGCCTGCATGCGCTCGCCGCCGGCGCCGACTCCCGCCCGCTGACCCCCCACGCTCCCGACCCCGAGCTCGCACGCGCGGTGGAGTTCGAGCCGGCCCTGTCCGGCGCCGATCAGGTGGCCTTCGCGGTGAGGCAGACGGCGGATGCCGTGCTCCTCGCCCTGGGCGATGCCTCGGTCGTGTGCACCGAGGTGCGCATCGACCTCACCGATGACAACGGCACGGTCTACTCACGCACCTGGCTGCACCCGACCTGCTTCGACGCCGTCGACCTCGTCGACCGGGTGCGTTGGCAGCTCGAGGCGCTGGCGGGCGAATCGGCGAAGGCGCCCGTCGACGAAGCGCGCGCGTTCGGGGGGATCGTCGCGGTGCGCATCGTGCCGACCGCGGTCGACGATGCCGCGCATCACCAGCCGGGACTGTTCGGCTCAGGCACAGATGAGCGCCTTCACCACGCCGTCTCCCGGGTGCAGACGATGCTCGGCCACGAGGGGGTGGTCACGGCGGCCGTCTCCGGCGGACGCTGGCTCGCCGATCGACAGGTCCTCACTCCCTGGGGAGAGCGCACGGTTCCGCCACGCGATCCCGAGCGCCCGTGGCCGGGGAGCCTTCCCGACCCGGTGCCTGCGGAGGTGTTCCGTCCGCCGCGCCCGATCGGCGTGCAGGGTGCGGACGGGGCCCCGGTGGGGATCGACGAGCGTGGCGCGCTCTCTTCTCCGCCGGCGCACATCGACGGCGCGGCGGTGCGAGCCTGGGCCGGTCCGTGGCCCGTGCACGAGCGGCTCTGGGATCGCGCCGAGGGGCGCGTGGGGCATCGTCTGCAGATCGTCGACGACCGCGATAGGGCATGGCTGGTGTTCCGAGCCGGCTCCCGCTGGTGGGCAGAGGGCAGGTACCGCTGATGGGCTGGAACAACCCGCCTCTGTCGTGGTCGGAGCTGGAACGAACCCTGAGCGGCAGGAAGCCCGTCGAGCGGCCGCCCTCCGCCGAGCCGGGAGAACGCCGCGACGCCGGCCCCACGAGCAGACGGCGGCAGTCTCCTCCGCCACTGGAGGTGGTCCGTCCAGAGGATCCCGTCCCCTACGCCGAACTGCATGCGCACTCGACGTACTCGTTCCTCGACGGCGCTTCCTCTCCCGTCGAGCTCCTCGTCGAGGCCGAGCGCCTGGGTCTCACGGCACTCGCCCTGACCGACCATGACGGGTTCTACGGCGCGGCCCGGTTCGCCGAGATGGCCGAGACCTTGAAAGTGCAGGTGCAGACGGTCTTCGGCGCCGAGCTGTCGCTCGGCCTCGACGCACCGCAGCAGGGCGCGGCCGATCCCGCCGGAGAGCATCTGCTCGTGCTCGCGAGGGGTCTGGAAGGGTATCACCGCCTCTCCGGGGCGATCACGGCAGCGCAGCTGCGCGGCGGCGAGAAAGGACGTCCGGTCTACGATCTCGACGATCTGAGCGCCAGGGCCGGTGGATGCTGGACCATCCTCACGGGATGCCGCAAGGGAGCCGTGCGACGCGGGCTGGAAGCGGGCGACCCCGTGACCCCGCTGCGGCGGCTCATCGATCTGTTCGGGCGCGATCACGTCGCCGTCGAGCTCTTCGACCACGGCGATCCGCTCGACACCCGCCGGAACGACGCCCTCTTCGAGGCAGCCCAGGCGCTGCGACTGCCGGTCGTGGCGACGAACAACGTGCACTACGCCGTCCCCGAGCAGGCGCGTCTCGCCGAGGCCGTCGCCGCCGTGCGGGCCGTGCGCAGCATGGATGAGCTCGACGGATGGCTCCCCGTGCACGACGGTGCCCACCTGCGCAGCGGCGCTGAGATGACGAAGAGGTTCCGACGCTATCCCGGCGCCATCGAGCGCGGTCTGGAGCTGGCTGCGGCATCAGCCTTCCCGCTGCGACGAGCTCGGCCTGCGCTGCCGACGCAGAAGGTCCCCGAAGGCCATACGCCCATGAGCTGGCTGCGCACTCTGGTGTGGCAGGCTGTGCCCGAGAAGTACCCGCGTCTCGACGACAGAGGACGCCGCAGGATCGAGCACGAGCTGAACGTGATCGAGTCGAAGGACTTCCCGGGGTACTTCCTCATCGTGCACGACATCGTCACGGAGGCGCGGAGACGGAAGATCCTGTGCCAGGGACGCGGATCGGCAGCGGCGAGCGCCGTCTGCTACCTGCTCGGGATCACCGCCGTCGATCCCATCCTGTACGGCCTTCCCTTCGAGAGGTTCCTCGCGAGCACGCGCGAGGAGGAGCCTGACATCGACGTGGACTTCGACTCCGGGCGCCGGGAGGAGATCATCCAGTGGGTGTACGAGAAGTACGACCGGGATCGCGCAGCCCAGGTCGCGAACGTGATTCAGTACCGGCCGAAGAACGCCGTGCGCGACATGGCGAGGGCGTTGGGCTACTCCCCCGGCCAGCAGGACGCGTGGTCTCGGCAGGTCGACGGCTGGGGTGCCGAGATCATGGTCGACGGCGAGGACGACCTGCCCGACACGGTGCGCGAGTATGCGAATCGCCTGCTGAAGGCTCCACGGCACCTCGGCATCCACTCGGGTGGGATGGTGCTCACCGAGCGTCCCGTCGGAGAGGTCGTACCCATCGAGCATGCGCGCATGGAGGACCGCACGGTCATCCAGTGGGACAAGGACGATGCCGCATGGATGGGACTGGTGAAGTTCGATCTGCTGGGGCTGGGAATGCTCTCGGCTCTTCAGGTCTGCTTCGACCTCATCCGGGAGAGCACCGGAGAGTCCTGGACGCTGGAGACCATCCCCAAGGAGGAGCCCGCCGTCTACGACATGCTGTGCCGCGCCGATTCCATCGGGGTCTTCCAGGTGGAGTCCCGTGCGCAGATGGGCCTGCTCCCCCGCCTGCAGCCCCGCTGCTTCTACGACCTCGCGATCCAGATCGCCCTCATCCGTCCCGGTCCCATCCAGGGCGGGGCGGTTCATCCGTTCGTCCGGCTCAAGATGCAGAAGGACCGCATCGATGCCGAGAACGAGCGGCGCAGCGAAACGGGAGAGCCTCCGCTCGAGATGCCCATCCCCTATCCGCATCCGCGGTTGAAGCCCGTGCTGGAGCGCACCCTCGGGGTTCCGATCTTCCAGGAGCAGCTCATCCAGATGGCGACGACGATCGGCGACTGCACTGCCGACGAGGCGGACACGCTGCGTCGGGCGATGGGGTCGAAGCGCGGCCTGGAGAAGATCGAGACCATCCGCCGACAGCTCTACGAGGGCATGGCGAGGCACGGGCTCTCCGCCGAGCAGTCCGACCGGATCTATGCGCAGATCCAGGCGTTCTCGAATTTCGGTTTCGCGGAGTCCCATTCCCTGTCGTTCGCCCTGCTCGTCTATGCCAGCTCGTGGCTGAAGCTGCACTACCCCGCGGCCTTCCTCGCCGGTCTGCTGCGTTCTCAGCCCATGGGCTTCTACTCCGCCTCGACCCTGACCGCCGACGCCCGCCGGCACGGCGTCACCGTGCTCCGACCGGATCTGCATGCCTCAGCGGCGGTCGACACCCTCGAACCGCTCGGCGAGGAGCGTGCGGCCACGGGAATGCGGAGCTGCCTTCTGCAGGTCGATCCTCCGCCGAAGACGCGGTTCGATCGTGACGCGCCCGACGAGTCGGCGGCGCATCGTCGTGACGGAGCCTATGCGGTGCGGCTGGGGCTCGCGGGAGTGCGCGGCATCGGCGAGGCGCTCGCCGAACGCATCGTGACCGAGCGTGAGGAGCGCGGGCCGTTCCGCGACCTCAACGACCTCGTGCGTCGCACCGATGCGACCGCCGCGCACCTCGAGTCCCTCGCCACGGCCGGCGCCTTCGAATGCCTGGGGCTGAGCAGGCGAGAGGCGATCTGGCTCGCGGGAGCGGCTGCTGAGGACCGCGCGCGCTTCCTGCCGGGGACGACGGTGGCCGTGCAGCCTCCGCTGTTCCCGGATCAGTCGGGTTACGAGCGGCTTGCCGCTGATCTCTGGGCGACCGGGGTGTCCACCGACGACCACCCGATGACCCATTTCCGCTCGCAACTGCATGAGCGCGGCGTGATCACGTCCGACCGCCTGCGCACCCATGAGACCGGAAGGAGGGTCGAGGTCGCCGGCCTGGTCACCCACCGTCAGCGCCCGGAGACCGCGGCCGGGGTGACATTCCTCAATCTCGAAGACGAGCATGGCCTGATCAACGTGATCTGCTCGACCGGAGTGTGGACGCGCTATCGTCGAGCGGCCCGCACGTCGCCGGCGCTGATCGTCCGAGGCATCCTGGAGCGCTCGGCGGAGGGCGTCGTCAACATCCTCGCCGATGCCTTCGAAGACCTCCGCACCGGCCTCTCCCATCAGTCACGGGACTTCCGATGACCCGGCTCGGCCGCTTACCAGATGCGCTGCGGAGGTTCCTCGGGCGAACGGTCGGTTCCGCCCCACCGGTCGGCCTCGGCCTTCGCCGCTTCCACCGCGGCATCAGCACCGAGCAACGCCGCCTTCGCTCCTGTCGCCGGCTGCTGCTCAGGCGCCACCGTCAGCACCGTGTGCGCACCGTGTCCGCCGATCGTCACCGTGCATTCCAGCACACGCCCGAGCCAGCGCGCGGCATCCGTCTGCGCGTCCTCGGCCCGGCGGTAGCGGATCCCGGTGTCCAGGTCGACGACAGCCATCACGACCGGAGCCCTGGTCTCCGGATCCGTCACCTCGATGACCTCGACGCGGTGCCCCTGGGCGATCGCGAGCTGCGCGTTGAGCGCGAGCTTCCTGTCCATGCACCCACTCTACGAATCAGCAGGGCAAAGGCAACGATCACCTCGGAACGGACACGGGCTCCACGGCCCGCCGGAACGGTGGAAAAAAGATTCGTAGATTTCTTTGTCCCCCAAATGGCGGACAAGGTGGTTAAGCGATATTCTGATGTGCGTAGCGGGGGCTACAGGCTGGTGACTGGGGATCAGCCGTCGAGCGCAGCGAGATCTTCGCCGCCTCCCCTACCGTCCGGGACGGACGGTGAGCCCTCTCGAGCGATTCGGCTGGGGCGGATGACTCGGGAGGGCAACCAGTCGCGTGTGCGGGACACCACACCATCGCCGCATCTAGCGGCCCGCGCTCGACACGTCAACCCCGCTGGGTCTGGCCGATCGCCGCCGTACCGTCGAGGTACGGCCGCCCCCGCGTCGCGGAGGAAGCAAGAACGCGCCTGCACGGCGAGGTGAAGCGAGCACGGAGGTGAAGCGCGCACGCGCACGCGCGACCGATCGCAGGCGGACGGCGGCGCGGCGCAGGAGTGACCGCGGTGCGGCGCAGGAGCGAAGGAGGGCGCGTCATGCGAGACACCACCGACGTGGGCCCGTCCCCTCGCTCCCGTTCATTGGTCGCCGGAGCACCGCGGTCCTGGCACGCCCGGAGGTGCCGAGCGCGTCATTCCCAGGGATCTTCATCGTCCAGCGGGACCTCTTCGCGCTGGTCGGCGACGTCCGCGACGTCGGCCTCCCGCGCATCCGTCAGCGGTGCGGAGGAGACGGCGTATTCGGGATCGTCCGGCTCGTCGACGTCGGGGCGGTCCTGCTCGAGCAGATCAGCCGTGGGCTTGTCCTCATCGATCCGGTCGCGTGCGTCGGACATGGCTCTCTCCTTCCGGTTGCGGTGTGCTTCCAGCCTCTCCGCGCAACCGTGTCGTGGCAAGGGGCTTGACCCGTCATGACGAGTGCGGCGAAGGCGATAGGCACGGTGCGCGTCGGCGTCTCGGGGTGGCGATACCCGCGCTGGCGCGGCGACTTCTACCCCCGCGGGCTCGCGCAACGACGCGAGCTGGAGTACATCGGCACGCACTTCTCCACCGTCGAGCTGAACGGATCGTTCTACTCTCTCCAGCGTCCGGAGAGCTACCGCCGGTGGCGCGCGAGCGTGCCGGACGACTTCGTGTTCGCGGTGAAGGGGTCACGATACGTGACCCACATGCTGCGGCTGCGCGGAGTCGAGCAGGCGCTCGCGAACTTCTTCGCATCGGGCGTCCTGGCTCTCGGCTCGCAACTGGGTCCGCTGCTGTGGCAACTCCCGGAGAGGGAGAAGTTCGACGCCGACGTGCTGGATGCCTTCCTTAGTACCCTGCCGTCCACGGCAGGAGAGGCGCTTGAGCTCGCGAGACGGCACGATGCTCGGCTGGATGGACGGTCGTGGCTGGAGATCGAGGGCGACGCACCGCTGCGGCATGCCCTCGAGCCACGGTCGTCGACATTCGCGGACCCTGCGAGCCTGCGTCTGCTGCAGCAGCACCGGGCAGGCCTCGTCGTCGCCGACACCGCGGGGACGTGGCCGCGGTTCGATGCTCTGACCGCGGACTTCGTGTACATCCGGCTGCACGGAGCCACAACGCTGTATCACAGCGGGTACACCTCAGCCGAACTCGGTGACTGGGCGTCGCTCATCACAGCATGGGCCGATGGCAGCGGCGCCGGTGACGGGAAGCCCCGTGACGTCTATGCCTACTTCGACAACGACGCCCGGGGGTACGCTCCGCATGACGCCCTCGCGCTGTCGGCACTGGTCGAGTCCTTCTCGCCCGGCCGGACCGGCTGACCTCGCCCTGCCCGACCCGCCTGACCTCGCCCCGCCCGACCGGCTGCCCTTCGCCGGCCGCACCGGTCGACGCGGGGCTTCACGGCCGACGAGCTTCGCTCACCGAGGGCAGCTCAACGTACCCCGGCCAGGTCCGCCGCCGCGCGAAGGTCGGCGACGAAGGCGCGCAACGCGGCGTGGCGGTCCGCATCGTCACGGATGCGGAGCAGGCTCGACGGGTGCACGGTGACGACGATGGAGACCCCGCGCCAGTCCGGGGCGTCGAGGGGCTCCCCGCGTACCTCGCCGATCGTCACCGGCCGGCCGAGCACGGCGCGCGCGGCCGTGGCGCCGAGCGCGACGACCACGGCGGGGTGCACGGCCGCGACCTCCGCGTCGAGCCACGGCCTGCAGGCGTTCACGTGCGCGACCCCTGGCTTCTCATGGATGCGGCGCGGGCCGCGTCTCTCGAAGCGGAAGTGCTTCACCGCATTGGTGAGGTACGTCGTCTCCCGTGCGATGCCGGCGTCGTCGAGGGCGGTGTCGAGCATCCGGCCCGCCGGTCCGACGAAAGGCTCGCCGGAGAGATCCTCCCGGTCGCCCGGTTGCTCGCCGACGAGCATGAGCCGCGCGCCCTGCGCCCCTTCCGAGAACACGACCTGGGTGGCGTCCTGCCAGAGTTCGCATCCGCGGCACGCCTCTGCCGCGTGCCTCAGTTCTTCGACCGAGGCCGAGCCGGGCACCCAGTGCTCGGCGCCGGGGCGCGAAGGAGAGGATTCTGCCGTCATGCCGCGAGACTACGCGTACACGCCGTCGGCGACAGCCCCTTGCGCCCGCCGTACGCGCTAGTCCCGGTCGCCGACGTGGCCGGGAGCCGTGAGCGAGAGCACCCGCTCGACGAACGCCGCGTACTCGCTCATGTAGTGCTGGAGGAACTGCTCCGTTCCGGCATCCGTCACCTGTCCATCGGCCCCGAACACCTCCGGGCGGAAGGTGATGTAGGCCTCGGGGGCGTTGAGCTGCGGTGCGTTCAGGAAGCTCAGCACGCTGCGCATGGACGACTGCATCACGGCGGTGCCGATCGCGCCCGTCGAGGCGCCGATGATGCCGGTCGGCTTGCGTGCGAACGAGTTGTGCCCCCAGGGTCGCGAGCCCCAGTCGATCGCGTTCTTGAGCGCGCCGGGGATCGACCGGTTGTACTCGGGAGACACGATGAGCAGTCCGTCCGCGCGCTCGACGGCGTTCTTGAACTCCGTCACCGCGGGGACGGGATCGAGCTCGTCGTCCCGGTTGTACAGCGGCAGGTCGCGGATAGGGATCTCGCTGAGCTCCAGGCTGGGAGGAGCGAGGCGCACGAGGGCGGTGGACAAGACTCGATTGATCGAGTCGCGGGAGAGGCTCCCGATCAGGTATCCGATGCGATGGACCATCACGTCCTCCTTCGGCCGGGCGGAGCGCGCCGTTGCCTTCTTCCTCCGTTTTCAGGATATCTGTCCGACCCGGGCTTGCCGCAAGGCCCCCATGGCAGTGCAGAATCGACGTTCGCCCGCGTGAATGCACGCTTGACGCGAAGGAGATCCATGCCCGCCGACCCCTTCGACCTCCCCCTCACCCTCGACCGCAAGGCGGCTCCGTCGCTCATCGACGCCGACCGCGCGCACCTCCGACGCATCGCCGACGAGCTCCAGGATCAGCGCGTCCAGACGGCCGAGCGTCTCACCCGCGCCCGCACCCAGCGCGCGGACGAGGGCGGGGCGGCTGTGGACCGTGACATCGAGATCCGACGGCTGAGCGCCCGGCTTCGTCTGCTCGACCGCTACGGCATCGACCTCTGCCTGGGGAGGATGACGCCGCGCGACGGCGAACCCGTGTACATCGGCCGGACCGGACTCGCAGCGGCTGACGGGACGCGGCTGCTGGTCGACTGGCGCGCCCCGGCGGCCGCCCCGTACTTCGCCGCGACGATGGAGGACCCGCGCGGCATCGTGTCGCGACGCCGCTATCGGTGGACCGGAGGCCGCATCACCGACTACTGGGACGAAGCGCTCACCGAGGAGGGATTCACGACGGATGCCGCGCTCGACGACCAGTCGGCGTTCATCGCGAGCCTCGGCGCGCACCGGTCGCCTCGGATGCGCGACGTCGTCGCCACGATCCAGGCCGATCAGGATGCCATCATCCGGATGCCGTCGCGAGGCGCGCTGGTCGTCGACGGCGGCCCCGGCACCGGGAAGACCGTCGTCGCGCTGCACCGCGCCGCGCATCTCCTGTATGCGGAACCGCGGCTCACGCACGGCGGCGGAGGCATGCTGCTCGTCGGGCCGAACGCCCACTACCTCTCCTACGTCGAGGACGTCCTCCCGAGCCTCGGCGAGGACTCCGTGCGCCTGTGCACTCTCACCGAGATGGTGCCGGAGAGCGCGTCGGCGCAGGAGGACGACGACCCCGCGGTCGCCGCACTGAAGGCGAGTCTCGATCCGACGGATGTCATCACCGCGGCGGTGGACCAGTTCACGCATCCGCCGCAGCACGACATGCGCATCGAGACCCCGTGGGCCGACCTGTGGCTCGGGCGCGACGACTGGGCCGAGGCGTTCGCCGCCGCCGACCCGGCGTCGTCGCACAACGACGCGCGCGACGAGGTGTGGGAAGCGCTCCTCGAGCTCCTCATCGATCAGGTCGACGACGAGGTGCCTCCGCATGTCGTTCGACGCCGGCTGCGGCAGGACGATGAGCTCACCGGAGCGTTCGTGCGTGCGTGGCCGTTGCTCTCGCCTGCCGGGGTCGTGGAACGTCTCTGGACCTCGCCGGGCCTCCTCCGCCGGTGCGCGCCGCAGCTGTCGGACGATGAAGTGGCGCTGTTGCAGCGCGAGGACGGCGGCGCATGGACCATCTCGGATCTGCCGCTGCTGGATGCCGCGCACCGCCTGATCGGCGACCCGGATGCCGTACGCGCCGAGCATCGTCGCCAGGCGGTGATCGCGTCGGCGCAGGAGCAGATGTCCCACGTCGTCGATCACCTCGTCGAATCGGACGACAGCGAGATGAAGGTGATGTCGATCCTCCGCGGCGTGGACGCGCGTGCCGTGCTCGCGGGGGCGGATGCCCCGCCCGCGGCCACCCCGGACGAGCTCGCCGGACCCTTCGCGCACATCGTGGTCGACGAGGCGCAGGAGCTGACGGACGCGGAATGGCGGATGCTGCTGGCGCGATGCCCGTCGCGCAGCTTCACCGTGGTCGGCGATCGCGCGCAGGCGCGGCACGGCTTCACGGAGACGTGGGAGGAACGGCTGTCCCGGGTCGGGCTGCGGGACGCGCAGGTCGCGCACCTGAGCGTCAACTACCGCACCCCCGCGGAGGTGATGACAGTCGCGGCCCCCGCCGTGCGCACGGCCATCCCGGATGCGAATGTGCCGACCTCCGTGCGCAAGAGCGGAACGCCGGTGCGCTACGGCGAGGTCGGCGAGCTGAGGGCGATCGTCGACGAGTGGACGGCCACGCACCCGCAGGGGACCGCGTGCGTGATCGGAGCGCCATGGCATCCGGGATCGGCGCGCGTGCGTTCTCTCACCGCGGCGGCGGCGAAGGGGCTGGAGTTCGACCTCGTCGTGCTCGTGAACCCCCAGGCTCTCGGCGACGACATCACCGGAGCGGTCGACCGCTACGTGGCCATGACCCGCACGACCGGACAGCTGGTGATCCTGGAGGGCGGCGAGGGATGAGCGCTCGGCGGATGCCGGCCGCGGAGTCAGCCGTCAGCCGGGTCCGTCATGGTGACGTGCCGCACGGCGATGAGACGGTCCATCGTCGCGAGCAGTCGCTCGGCGTCGGGCCGGTCGTCGCCGCCTGGCGCGTGCACGAGAGCGCGCACCGACGCGAGCGCCAGCATGATCGCCGCTTCCGCGGTCTCGTCGGAGTCCACGCGGTCGCGCACGAGACCGGTGAACTCCTCCTTCAAGGTCCCCATCCACTGGGTCATCGCGGAGAGGAGCTCTGGCTGGGCGGCGATCAGCGCCTTGAGGCGACGCCGCTCCATCCCGGTATCGATCGATGAGGCGATGAGCTCGCAGATCGCGGGCATCAGGTCACCGCGTGCCGAGCGGAAGCGCTCGGCGGCCTCAGCGGAGAACACGCGTTCGGGGAGGTTCAGCGCCGCGGCCGTCTTCGACGGGAAGTAGTTGAAGAAGGTGCGCGGCGAGACGCCGACCTCCTCGCAGATCTGCTCGACGGTCGTCCCGTCGAGCCCTCGACTCTCGATCAGACGCAGGGCGGCCTCGTGCAACGCCTGCCGGCGATGTCTCTTCTTCCGTTCGCGGAGGCCGTCGGGCCGCCCCGCATCCTGATCGATCGTCATGTCAGAGCTGCACCCGGATGGTCCCGGTCTCGCTGAGGCCCGCCTCGTCGGCGCGTTCCTGCAGAGCCGAACGCGTCCGCAGCGGCGGCACCCGGAAGAACCACGTCAGGACGAAGGCGAGGAGCAGCACGCCGAAGCCGACCCAGAAGATCGTCACAGCCGATTCGGTGAAGCCGACCATGAACGGCTTCGCCAGTCGCGGGTCGGCGCCGGTGAGGAACGACGTGTCGCTCACCGATCCGCTGGCGCTGTCGGTGGCCGAGCTGTCGCCGTCCTTGACCTTGTCGGACAGTTCGTCGGCGAGCTGATCCACCCAGTACGAGCGCTGATCGGCATCGGCCCAGTCCACCGAGACCGTGTCGCCGGAGACGGATGCATGGGCCTTTTCCGCGACGGCTGCCAGAGCCTTTTCCTGCGCGTCGGGGAGAGCGGCCTGCACCTGCTGCGCGATGACGGCCGGTGCGGCGTCCGCCGGTACGACTCCGGCGGCTACCTGAGCCTGGACAGCGCTCGCCACGGCATCCGTCACCGACTTCTCGGCCTGCTCCTTCGCGGCGGCGACGCCCTCGTCGAGTTGGTCCTGGATGCCCTTCGTGATCGGGTCGACGACCGGATCCCAGAGCTGCGCCATGATCGCCGCGTTCTCGGGGGCCGTGGCCACCGCCGGATCGAGCGCGGCGTCGAGCGCGGAAGTCAGGGTGTCACGGTTCGACATGCTGCTGACGATGTTCGTCGGCAGCACGGTGAAGAGCACGGAGATCATGATGGCGGTTCCCAGTGTGCCGCCGATCTGCCGGAAGAAGGTGGCCGCGCTGGACGCCACCCCCATGTCACCCGGGGCGACGGAGTTCTGACTTGCGAGCACGAGCGTCTGCATGAGCTGCCCGAGCCCCAGACCGACGATGAACATGCCGAGCATCATGTGCCACAGCGGCGAGTCGTACCTCAGGAACGTCAGCACGAAGAACCCGGTGGCCGTGAAGAGGCTCCCCGTGACGGGGAAGATGCGGTACTTGCCGGTGCGCGAGGTGATCTGCCCCGAGCTCATGGCTGCGATCATGAGGCCGACCACCATCGGGATCATCGCGAGACCCGATTCGGTGGGGTTGAGACCGACGACGATCTGCATGTAGAGCGGGATCGTCATCATCGCGCCGAACATCCCGAAGCCGACGAGGACGCCGATGACGGTCGCCATCGAGAAGGTTCCCGACCGGAACAGCGTGATCGGGATGATCGCGTCCTTCTTCATCGAGATCTCGATGAGCACGAAGGCGATGGCGCCGAGGGCGCCGACCATGTAGCACGCGATGGCGCCGGGAGAGGCCCATCCCCATTCACGTCCCTGCTCCGCCACGAGCAGCAGCGGGACGAGCGCGACGATCACCGACGTCGCCCCCCACCAGTCGATGCGCGGGTTCTCATGAGCCGCGACCTTCGGAAGGTGGAGGAACGTGATCACCATGCCCAGAGCGATGAGCCCCACGGGGACGTTGATGAGGAACACCCAGCGCCAGCCGTCGATCCAGAGGATCTGCTGCGCTCCGGCGAACAGGCCGCCGACGAGCGGACCGATGACGGTCGAGATGCCGAAGACGGCGAAGAAGTAGCCCTGATACTTGGCGCGCTCGCGGGGAGCGAGGATGTCGCCCATGATCGCGAGCGGCAGCGACATGAGCGCGCCGGCGCCGATGCCCTGGAACGCGCGGAAGCCGGCGAGCATGAGCATCGAGGTCGAGAACGTCGACAGGAGCGAGCCGAGCACGAAGACCGCGATGCCGAAGATGAACAGGGGACGCCGGCCGAAGATATCGGAGAGCTTGCCGTAGATCGGCACCGAGATGGTCGAGGTGATGAGGTAGGCGGTGGTGACCCACGCCTGCTGGTCGAGACCCTGGAGGTCGTCGCCGATCGTGCGGATGGCGGTGCCGACGATGGTCTGGTCGAGCGAGGACAGGAACATTCCGGCCATGAGCCCGTAGATCACGAAGAGGATCTGCCGGTGGGTCATGATCGGCGTGGGCCCGGCGGCGTCGCGCGTCGCGTCGGTCTGAGCTGAAGCAGTGGACATTCAAGCCCTTCTGAGGCGGAGAGATTTTTGCAGACGTGCAATATTACATGACTGCATCTTGTGCGCCGGCTGTGGATGCGGCTTCAGCAGATCCGCTTGCCGTCACGCCCCGTCAGGGTCGAGCACCTCGTCGACGAGCATGATTCCGCCAGAGCTGTTCGCGGAGTGCATGAGGTCTTCGATCCAGCGCATGTTGAGCTGCGGGGGCTCCGGGTCATCGAACGTGAAGCGCAGCGGGATCGAGGGATGGAGCCAGATCGTCGAGCGTCCGCCCGGCTCGTCGTCGGAGTGCTTCCACGACAGTGTGAAGCTCTCCTGCCGGCGAAGCTTCGTGGCGATGACGACCTTGAGATGCGCGAGCGCGCGATCCTCGATGTGAATGGGGTCGGTCGACGTGCCGTACTGCAGGGTGGCCATGCGGTAACGATACTCGCGGCTCCGGGCGTGCGCACCGTGAAATCCGCATGGCTGCCGTGTGCGCTCCTGCACCGCCCTGGTTCATGAATCGATGAGTGGTTCGGTGCTGCGCCGCCATCCGCGTCTCTGATACTCGCGGGGTGCGAGCTCGTGCGCGCGGGCGAACGCCTTGGTGAACCCGGACGGGTGCGCGTAGCCGAGCTTGGCCGCGGCCTGCTGCACGGTCAGTCCATCTTCCAGGTAACGTCTGGCGATGGTCGAGCGGATCTGTGCGCGCCACTGCGCGAAGGTCGATCCGCTCTCCCGCTGCATGCGGAGCCCGAGCTCCCCCGCGTCGACATCGAGGGCCAGCGCCCATTCTCGGATGCCGCGCCGGTCGGCGGGGTCGTCGATGAGCCCGCGCTGGATGCGGTCGATGGCTGCGGCGTACGGGTCGGCCGAGGTGTCGGCCGCAGGCGCGTGGCGGAGGTAGAACCGCGTGATCGCATGCGGATCGTGCCCTCGCGGCCGAAGCGTCGTGTAGTTCGCGACGACGGAGTGCAGGAGACGGCGTTCGGCTTCCGGCGGGAATCGTCGCACGGCAGGCCAGGGCACGACGAGCGGAGGGAACGCGGGTCGCGAGCCGAGTGGGAGGAGGAGCGTCCCGGCCTCGAGCTCGACCTCGTTCGGCACACCTGCGGGGAGCCAGGCGGCCTCCCCCTCCCGCAGACGGCGGATCCGGCCTCCCGCGCTGACCTTCGCCGACCCCCTGCACACCCACACCAGCACGTGGAAGTCGCTGGTCCGCTCCCAGGTTCTCGTCGCAGGGATCGGTGGCGGGCTTTCGGGGATGCTGATCCGCGCCGCCCCCGCCGAACGGGTACCCGCGGCGAGCGCCCGGCCGGCCTTCGCCGCTGATCGGCGGTACTGGTTCGGTGTCACGCCGACGGCCGCGCGGAATGCCTTCGTGAAGCCGGCCGCCGTCTCGAACCCCGACTTGGCCGCAGCCTGCGCAGGCCGGAACCCATCCTCGAGGTACGCGCGAGCGGCCGCGATGCGCATAGCTGTGCGCCAGTGGTTGAACGAGAGACCGGTTTCACTCGCGAACTGGTGCTGGAGGGTTCTGATGCTGACGTTCGCCTCGGCCGCGAGCACGGTCAGCTTCGTGTCATCCGCAGGGGTCTGGAGCAGACGCTGAGCCACACCGGCCGCCGCCGCCGAGATCGGCAGGGGCGGGGGCGCGACCGTGTGGCAGCTCGCGTCGGCAGGGGCTCGGGTGACGAGTTCCATGAGGCTGCCGTCCGCCCCCATGCCGCGCAGATAGCCGAGGCTGCGGGCGAACTGGTGGATCAACCAGTCCGTCCAGGCCGCAGGGAACTCCACGCGGACCGGCTTCTCCAGGCGCGGCGTTCCGGGAGCAGCGCCGACGAAGATCGGAAACGCGACGGAGTCGGTCTCGGTCGTCACCCGGTAGCGCACTCCAGGCGGCACCCACAGGCCCTGTCCGGTGGCGAGCATGTGCGTCTCCGCTCCGATGACCACGCGCGCCGCACCGGAGTGAACCCACAACAGGCACGGTTCGCGGCGGTTCATCGTGGCCGGCGCGGAAGACGCCTCGATCGAAGGATCCGGCAGCGGAAGAGTCCGGGACATGGTCCTCCTCGTCGGTCGCGCCGGAGTACACGAACAGTGCATCTCAGGACAATTCTTCGAAGTGAGCTGAGCCTAACCTTACAACGGCGCATGTCGGTGCGCCCATCTGGTACCCGTCCTGAGGAGTGTTGAGTTCGTTGCCCGGTTCGTTGAGATCGCCTACCCCGCTTCCTCTCGTGGTGCGTGAGCTGGCCGTTCGGCGCGTCGTCGATGTCACTCCGGGGATGCGTCGCGTGACCCTCGCCGGCGAGCAACTGGGCGAGTTCACCGGCCCCGATGGCCGGCATCATCCGGCGTTCTCCTCCGAGGGCTTCGATGACGACATCCGCCTGTTGTTCCCCTATCCCGGCGATGAGCGCCCTGTTCTGCCTCTGATCCGCAACGGGAGGATCCGTTTCGCCCGCGGGCGGCGGCCGATCGCGCGCGCGTACACGGTCCGCCGTCACTGCCCTCGTACCGGCGAGCTCGATGTCGACGTGGTCCTTCACGGCCATGGTGTCGCCTCCGCCTGGGCGCGCGACGTCACACCCGGCGCCCCCATGCACATCGTCGGCCCGGGGCGGACCGAGAGCCTGCCCGTCGGACATGACTGGGTTCTCGCGGTGGGCGACGACACGGCTCTTCCGGCGATCGCGCGTCTGCTCGAGATGCTGCCGCGTTCCGCGCGCGGCCTCGTGTTCCTGACCACCCTCGACGCAGCACACCAGCAGGAGCTCGACACTCCTCCGGGCGTTTCGGTGACCTGGCTGCATCCGGAACCCGGGAGGACCGACCCGCACGACGTCATCGACGCCATGCGCAGCAGCACGTGGCCCGACGGCACCCCGTTCGCTTGGGTCGCCGGTGAACAGTCCGAGGTCAGGTCTGTGCGGCGCCACCTCGTGAAGGAGCGTTCGGTTCCCGCATCCGCCATCGACTTCTCGGGCTACTGGCGTCGGAGCGCCGTCGCCACCGACGCGTAGCAGGCTCCCGAAGCCCGCTTCACCTGCCCCCCTCCCCCGGACGCACATCGCCGCGGGGAGAGCCTCTCGGCCGTGCCGTGCCGAGACCCTCCACCCATGAAAGGAAGCCATGCCCACTCGGCTGCCCCTGTCCCGCTCCGTCTCGCTGCTCGTCGTGCTCGCCGCGACCGCGGGGATGCTCTCCGCGTGCTCGGCGGATGACACGCCCCCTTCGGACGCGAGCGCTGCTCCCCTTATACCGGCCGCGGAGGAGGCGACCCGCTACCCGTTGACCCTCGAATCCCCATACGGCGACTCCGTGCTCGAGCGTCGCCCCGAGCGCGTCGCCGCGATCGTCCCCAACGCGATCGACACCGAGCTGCTGATCGCGCTGGGCGTGACCCCGGTGCTGTCGTCGAACATGGTGACGGAGGGCGGATACCTCGACGAGTACGGTGCGGAAGACCTGGACACCTACGAGGTCTCCATGGGCGAGGATCTGCCGGTGGAGGCGATCGCCGCCAGCGACCCGGACCTCATCGTGGCGGTGGGGTGGACCGAGGGGTACGGCGGCCTCAGGTTGAGCGACGTCTACGGACGACTGACCGACATCGCCCCGGTGGTGATGAACCCTGACGCGGACAGCGCACAGGCCGTGCCGTGGCAGGAGTCGATCATGGTGCTCGGCGAGGCCCTCGATCTGGCCGACGCCGCGCAAAGGGTCATCGACGAGCATGAGGCCTGGTTCACCGAACTGCGCGAGGACCACCCGGAGTTCGCGGGGCTGACCGCGACGTGGGCGATGGAGTACGGCGCGAGCACTGGATTGCAGTACTGGTCTCAGCCCGGCTCGGCTTCGGAGTCCTTCCTTCAGGATCTCGGATTCGTCCCGAACCCTCGGGCCGGGCAGTTCGCGTCGAGCCGGGATGTCAGCGCTGAGCTGGTCTCAGAACTCGACGCGGATGTCCTGTTGATGGGCCGCGTGGTGAGCACGACGGATGCGGAGTACGACGCGCTCGTCTCCAGCGACCGTTTCCAGCGTCTCGGCGCCGTGTCGAAGGGCCACCTGGTCGAGCTGCCCGCGAAGACCGACGACGGCGGAGACCTCACGTAGGCCATCGTCAGCGGAGGCCCGATCGGCAACCGCTGGGCGGCAGAACAGCTGGCACCGCAGATCGCGGCCGTGCTCTGACGGTGTCGCGGATGGATCTTGTCCGCCGCGGGCGGCTGCCCGGACTTCTGGTCCTCGCGGCGCTGCTGGTTGGCGCCTGCGCGCTCAGCGTGAGCATCGGCGCAAGCACGCACTCGGCGGATGCCGTGTGGCTCGCGGTGCTGCATCCCGACGGGTCCGACGTCGCCTCCGTGGTCTGGGACCTTCGTGTGCCCCGCACGGTCGTCGGCGTCGTGGCCGGAGCGGCGGTCGGTGTCGCCGGTGCGCTGGTGCAGGCGCTGACTCGAAATCCGCTCGCGGACGTCGGCGTCCTCGGGATCAACGCAGGAGCCGGGTTCGCGGTCGTGGCGGGTGTGGGGCTCTTCGGCGCGATGAGCGCCTCGGGCTTCGTCTGGTTCGCGTTCGCCGGGGCCATGGCTGCGACAGTGCTCGTGTATGCGATCGGGTCGGGCGGCCGCGGAACGGTGTCCCCCGCGACGCTGGTGCTGGCCGGTGTGGCGCTGACCGCCGTGCTGAGCGCCATGACGCGGTTCCTCACGCTCATGGATCAGGAGAAGTTCCGAGCGTTCCAGAACTGGGGTCTGGGTGCGCTGGACCGGGCCGGCAGCGCGGACGCGGGCTCCGTCCTGCCGTTCCTGCTCCTTGGCCTGATGCTGGCTCTCGTCACGGTCGGACCGCTGAACGCCGTGGCTCTGGGCGATGACCTCGCCGTATCGCTCGGCGCCGGTGTGGCCCGGGCTCGCGCCATCGGATTCCTTGCCATCACGCTCCTCGCGGGCGGCGCGACAGCTCTCACAGGCGGTCTCGGATTCGTGGGGCTGGCGGTGCCGCACCTCGTCCGCTGGCGCACCGGACCGGATCACCGATGGATCGTCGCATACACCGCCGTGGCGGCTCCGAGCATGGTGCTCATCGCCGACGTCTTCGGCCGGATCATCGCCAGACCCGGCGAGATCGAAGTGGGCCTGCTCACAGCCCTGCTCGGAGGCCCGGTGCTCATCGCACTGGTGCGGAGAAGAAAGGCGGCCGGCCTGTGATGGTCTCCCCTGCGCCCTCGGTCGACTTCGGCTACCGGCAGCGCACGATCGCCGCGCCCGGCATCGCCTTCCGGGTGAGCCTGCGCGGAGCCGTCGTCGGCGCGGTCCTGATCGGCGTCGCCCTCGCACTCGGCTGCGTCGCTCTCGGACTCGGCGAGTACCCCCTCTCCCCCGGTGAGGTGGTCGACGCCCTGCTGGGGCGCGGCGAGACCTTCCCCCAGACCATCGTGCGCGAGTGGCGCCTTCCGGTCGCCGCCGCGGCCCTACTGTTCGGCGCCCTGCTCGGGGTCGGCGGTGCGCTGTTCCAGTCGCTCACCCGGAATCCCCTGGGGTCACCGGATGTCATCGGCTTCGACGCGGGTTCATACTTCGGGGTCGTCGTCGTCACGCTGGTCGTGGGCACGCACAGCTACTGGGCCACGGCCGGCGCCGCGCTGGCGGGCGGCCTGCTCACGGGCATCCTGGTCTATGCGCTCGCGTACCGGCGCGGAGTCCAGGGGGTCCGCCTCATCATCGTCGGCATCGCCGTCTCGGCGATGCTGGTCGCGATCAACGCCTACCTCGTCACCCGGGCCGACATCGACGACGCCATGTCGGTCGGCTTCTGGGCGGCGGGCTCACTCACCCGCGTAGACGGCGCCACCTTCGTGCCATCGCTCGCCGTCGGCGCGGTCCTGCTCGCAGGTGTCGCCCTCGGCACCCCCGGGCTGCGTCAGCTGGAGCTGGGCGATGACGCGGCGACGGCGCACGGTGTCAACCCGACACGTATCCGTCCTGCGCTGCTGGTCGCCGGCGCCGCGACGACCGCGGTCGTCACGGCGGCCGCCGGCCCGATCAGTTTCATCGCACTCGCCGCACCCCAGCTGGCACGCCGCCTGACCGGCAGCCCAGGGGTCACGGTTCCCGCTTCTGCGCTCATGGGAGCCGCGCTGCTCGCCGCTGCGCACGCACTGTCACAGGGAATCGCACAGGTGTTCCGGCCGGTTCCGGTCGGGCTGCTCACGATCCTGCTGGGCGGCCTGTACCTCATCTGGCTCCTGATCCACGAAACGAGAAGACACGCATGACGCATCCACCCGCCTCCTTCACACTCTCCAGAACCGCGCCGTCACCCACCGAAACAGGATCCGTCTCACGCGCATCCGATGCCGCCGCCGGGCTGTCCCGACTCAGCGCGCACTCCCTGACCATCGGCTACGACGATCGGGTCATCACCGACAGCCTCTCGGTCGCGGTCCCCGACCGATCGTTCACCGTGATCGTCGGTCCGAACGCGTGCGGGAAGTCGACGCTGCTTCGGGGGCTGTCGCGGCTGCTCAGGCCGCGCGGCGGACAGGTGGTCCTCGACGGGCAGGACATCCACCGACTCGGAGCCAGACTGGTCGCCAAGCGCCTGGGTCTGCTGCCGCAGTCGTCGCTGGCCCCGGAAGGCATCCGCGTCGCCGATCTCGTGACCCGGGGCCGCTACCCTCACCAGGGACTGATCCAGCGGTGGACAGCGGCCGACGACGCGGCGGTCGCATCGGCCATGGCGGCGACGGGAGTCGGGGAGCTCTCCGGCCGCCTGGTCGACGAGCTCTCCGGCGGTCAGCGTCAGCGCGTCTGGGTCGCCATGGCACTGGCGCAGAAGACCGACATCCTCCTGCTGGACGAACCGACGACCTACCTCGATCTGGCGCACCAGATCGACCTGCTCGAGCTCCTCGCAGATCTGCAGGCGCAGGGCCGCACGCTTGTCGCGGTCTTGCACGATCTGAATCAGGCAGCACGGTATGCGACTCATCTGATCGCCATGAAAGACGGAGCGATCGTCGCCGAAGGAACGCCGTCAGACGTCATCACCGCCGAGCTCGTGGAGCGTGTCTACGGGCTGGCCTGCCGCATCGTCGAGGATCCGGTGGCGGGCACCCCGCTCGTCGTTCCGCTCGGGCGCCGTCGAGACGACGATCCGGCTGAGGGAGGTCCCCGTGCCTGAGAACACGTCGGCCATGTCCCCTGTCGCGGACGCGTTGCGCCCGTCAGCTCTCGTGCTCGGATGCGCCGTGATGGCCGCGGCCGTCAGCGGACTCGCCGGAGTCGCCATGCTGTGGTTCACCATCCAGGTGATCGGAGCCCCCGGATGGGACGGCGTCCTTCGGGTGTGCGCGAGCGGGATGGCCGCCGCCGCACTCGCAGCCGTGGCGGCATGGCTGGCCCATCACGGAGAAGCCGCGGTCTCGGCGCGCCTTCGGCTGCGGACCGCAGAGCACCTCATAAGGATGCCGATGAGTGCGCTGGCACGGTACGGAACGGATGCGCTGCGACGGCTGGTCGGCGAGGACATCGCAGCCTTGCATCATGCCATCGCGCATCTGCCAGGGGAGATCGCGACGATGATCGTCGTCCCTGCCGCGAGTGTGGCGGTTCTGGTCGCCATCGCGGGGCCGGCGGCGCTGCTCGTCCTCGTTCCGGGTGTGCTCGCCTCCTGTTACTACCTCTTCGTGGTGCCCCGCAGTTCCGCCAGGCACGGAGAACGCACCGCGCAGGTGATGAGCGGGATCGTCACCGCCGTGGACGACTACGCCCGCGGCATCCGCATCAGCCGCATTTACTCCGACCAGGCCGGCGCTGCGGCGCGGTATGCCGACGCGACCGCGTCGTTCACGAGGGGCATGGTCTCGTGGGTCGGCAGCGTCGCGACGCCAGGCAGCATCGCGGCCGCGCTGCTGCAACCGGTCGCGACGTACGCGATCGTGTTCCTCCTCGGCTACGGACGAGAACCGGTCGTGCTCGGTGCGATGCTGCTGTTCGGTATGGCGATCGTCACGCCGGCGCTTCGGTTGGGGCACGGGCTCGACTACGTCCACGCCGGCCGCGCTGCGGCGCAGCGGATCGCCGCGCTCTTGCGCGAGCCCACGGTCGAGGACATTCGTCCGCGACCCCCGGTCTTCGCCGATGGCACGGCAGCGGAGGGGCCCGCAGCCGCCGTCCCCGACGCCCGCATCGCGCTCCGGGGAGTGACGGTGGCCCACGGCGAGCGGCGGCTGTTGCACGACTTCTCCGTGGACGTGGCCGCTGCCGGTGCATTGACGGTCGTCACGGGTCCGAGCGGAAGCGGCAAGAGCACTCTGCTGCGCGTACTCGCAGGTCTCGAGGCGCACACCGCCGGTTCGATCCGGATGAACGCGAGGTCGACCGGCGGCCCCAGAGGCGCGGACGGTGGCGAAGAGGGCGGCGAACCGGTGTTGCTGATCCCTCAGGGTGCGGACGCGCTTCCGGGCAGCATCCGGGAGAACCTGAGCTTGTCGGCGCCGTGCGCGACCGACGCCGAGATCGCCGCCGCGCTCCGCAGAGCTCAGCTCGACGTCGACCCGGCAACGCCCGCGGCCCAGTTGTCCGGCGGGGAGAGGCAACGTGTGGGCCTCGCGCGAGTGTTCCTCGGTTCCGCGAGCATCGTGCTGCTCGATGAGCCCACGAGCGCGCTCGACGGGGGCACCGCCGGCCGAGTGCTGGAGGAGCTGCGCGATTTCGCCTCAGCGACTGGCACGGCGCTGGTGATGGTGACCCACGACCCGGCGCTGTCGTCCCGCGCTGACCACCATCTGATCCTCGATCCCGAAACCCGCTCAGCTCGACTGATGAACGCAGGAGACATGTCATGAGGAACCCACGGACACCGTACCTCCGAGCGCTGCCCGGCCCGGCGCGACGGCGCCTCGTCGGCGTCTCGCTCGGCTGGGCCTTCGTCGCCCTCGCCGAAGCCGGGGCATACAGCATCTTGGCCGTCGCGATCGCCGGGGCCTGGGGGCCGTGGCCCGTGGCCCTGTCATGCGCTGCCGCCGTGGTGATCACGGTTCTCGTGCAGCGCGCGGGATACCTCGCCGGCGCGCGCCTGACGGGCGACCTCTACGCCGGGCTCGGCCGTGCGTTCGCACGCACGAAGCTCTCCTGGTTCACGGAGCGCAACCGCACACGAGCCGGTACGGTCGCGGGGCGCTCGATTCCGGCGATGATGAGCCTTCCGGCTCACGGACTGCAGATGTTCGTGCATGCTCCGCTGATCCCGCTGCTGCTTCTCCCGGCGGTGGGACTCATCGCGGGATGGCGGGCGATGCTCTTCATCGCCGGGCTGCTGGCCGTCTCGCTCGGCGTGCAGGCCGTCTCTCAACGGGCGCTCGCGCGGGCCGACGCAGCTCGCAACACGACCGAGCACGACGTCGCCGAAGCGAGCCTGGAGTTCGTCGATCACCTCGAGCTGCTGCGCACGGCCGCGGGACCGGCGCGCGCCACGGAACGGCTCCGCGCATCCTGGTCCGCGCAGCGCTCGGCCCTCGCGCGAACGAACAGGGCCTCAGCCGCCGCGACCTTCGCCTCCGGAGCGGCGGGCCTGATCCCCCTCGCCGGCGTGGTCTGCGCCCTCGCCACCGCCGAGGTCGAGTCGGCCACCGCGTTGAGCATCATCCTGCTCGTCCTCCGCGCCGCGGGACCGCTGGAGTCCCTGGCTGTCCTGGGCGTCTCGGCGAACGATCTCCGCGCTCATCTGCGCGACTATGCCGCGGTCACCACGGCGCCGGTGCTCGCTGAGAGTGCCGCACCAGCGTCACGCGTGCGCGGCGACCTCCATATCGAGCTGGACGACGTCACCAGCACCCCTGCACTGCGGGGCGTCACAGCGTCGATCCCTTACGGCACCACCGTGCTCGTCTCGGGACCTTCCGGCAGCGGTAAGAGCACACTGCTCGGCCTTCTCATGCGGTTCGACGACCCGGACGGCGGCCGCATCACTCTGGGCGGCGTGCCGCTGGCCGAGATGCCCTACGCCCAGCTCGCCGCGCTCGTCGCCTATGTCCCGCAAGACCCGGTGGTGTTCACGGGGACTCTGGAGGAGAACATTCGGCTCGGCGACCCCACTGCCTCCGACGCCCGGGTTCTCGAAGCAGCCAACGCCGCCCGGCTGGGTGCGGTCATCGAGCGCGCGCCCGAGGGTCTCGCCCAGCACGTCGGCGCCAACGGCGCTTCCCTGTCGGGTGGGGAGCGGCAACGTGTCGCCGTCGCGCGCGCATTCTTGAAGCGCGCGCCGATCCTCATACTCGACGAAGCGACGTCAGCACTCGACGTCGGCACGGAATCCCACATCGCAGACGCTGTCCGCGCTTTGACGGGCACCGTCGTGATCGTGACACACCGCGACGCCGAGCAATGGCGGCCGGATCACGTGATCTCGTTGGACAGGGTCGCTTCGGGGTGACCAGGTGCAGGCCTTCCCGCGGAAACGCTGTGCGCAGCGCAACCGAGGTCCAGGTTCTCCATCCCTGACCTCAGCCACCGCCCCCGTCCGCGGTGACGACGTACTTGCCGCTGTCGGGGTCGAAGCGCATGGGCCGGTCCGGATCGGGTTCGATGAGAATCTGCTCACGCGAACCTCTTCGCCCAGGAATCGTCGAGACGATGACGAGCAGAGGCTCGCCCACGAGCGGCACCCGCTCCGGATCCGCCTGCATCTGCGCGGTGACGACGCGAGGCGCATCCGGCGTCCCGAAGCTGACGCGGACGGAGAACTGGCTCAGATGGCTGATCCGGCGGTGTCGGAAATCGAGATGCTCGAGCCGTCCGGCGTAGCGCGTGCCTGTCCTGCGGATCGCCACGATCGTCCGCTGCGTCTTCACGGCGAAACGGATGGAGAACGGAAGAGCGACAAGGAGCCCGAGCGCGCCCACCCCGGCGACGGCGAGAAAGATCAGGAGGATCCCGGTGTCGGGCAGTTCCCAGTACTCGACGGTCGGGGGTGCGTGCCTGATGTAGTCGATGCCGATCGCGAGATGGAGCAGAAGCGCGATGAAGACGGCCGCCGTGATGACGAGCGCCGCGGCGACTGCCGGAAGTCCGAGCTGTCCGTACTGCGCCGTGGCACGCCTCGTGAACCCGAAGGTCGGGCCGAGCACGACCATCGAGATCACTGCGAGGACCACGACGACGTACCACCACCATTGCGTGGCAAGGGCTTCGACTGCCGGTGCCGCGATGGGGTCGACGATCCTCGGCAGGGCAAGGAACGCGAAACCGATCCAGAAGAGGAACGCGAAGGAGAGTCGGGCGATCATGCTCGCGGTGAAGCGCCCGGGTCGAGCGCCAGGCCTCAGGGAGGTGATGCTCGAACCGCTGTGCGCGGTCGAGAAGATCGGCCCGTCGATCCACCACTCACCGTTCGGGTCGCTCGATTCGCTCGGCTCGTCGGGATCACCGATCCCGTGCACGGTGGTAGCTTCAACGGGTTCCAGCCCGACCTCGTCGGATCGATCGTCGTGCGGCGGGGTGGCAGTCACAGGACCCTCCTTCGCCGGCGATCTCGGTGATCCGCGTGTCGGTGTCGCTACTTCACTGCTTCAGCGCAAGGGCCGGACTGCGCTTAGGCTATCGCACGCTCAACGGACCCGGCTCGAGAAAAGGCGGAAGCGTCGCGCCGCCAGATCACGGCGCACGAGACTTCCGTTTCTTGGCACACTGGCTCGCCAACGACCTTGCAGCGGGATGTGATCGCGGGCAGCTCTTCGACCCGTATCCCGCCCGACCGGAGGGCATCCGGCCCCGACCGGAGGATCCGCGAAAGTCATCAGAAACGGGCTCCACCGCCCACACCACGTTCGGCGCGTCCGCCGTCGGCGCGTCGACGGTCGAGGACCCGACGCGATTGCGTCGACGCCGCTACGGGACCCGGAGCCCTTCGTCACGCCACAGGCGTTGGATCTTCTTGTGGTTCACCACCCACCCCTCGGCGCGCGCATCGTGATACGCGCGCCGGTACCCGTAGCGGGGGTGCTTCTTCGCCCAGGCACGCAGCCAGTCCCGCAACGCCCGGTCCGGGTCTGCGGTCGTGTCGCCCTTGAGCGGCCGCCGGTACGCGGAGCGGGACAGCCCGACCAGACGGCACGCCATCCGTTCACTCACCTGCAGTGTCCTGATCAGGTGAGCGACGGCAGCGCGGCGCCTGCCCGGGCCTAGAAGTCTCCCTCAGCCAACTCCTTGAGCGCGGACTTCTCCAACTCCGCCTCGGCGAGCAGCCGCTTGAGCGTCGCGTTCTGCTTCTCGAGCTCCTTCAGGCGCTTCGCGTCGTCGGCCTTCAACCCGCCGTACTGGTTACGCCACCGGTAGTACGTCTGCTCGGACACCCCGAGCTCCCGGCACACCGCCGCGACATCCGCGCCGTCGGCGAGCATCCTGTCGGCCTGCCCGAGCTTGCGGACGACCTGCTCCGGGGTGTGACGCTTCCTGCTGTTCGACATGATCTGACCAGTCTCCCTGCCCGAACCCTCGGGCAACAGGACGACTCTCAGAACCGCCGGACCTACGAAACGGGGTCAGCCCAGCTGGGTCACCGAGTCGTCCCACGATCTGACCGACAACCAGCAACTCGCTGCGCTTGGAAACGGCGTCCTGCCGATTCAGGCGGTGACAGCTCTCCGCGTCATGCTACGGACGCAATCACGCTGAATACAGGGACTCGATCTTGCCTCAGGCACCGCCGTCGGGCGTGAACCCAATCAGGCAAGCCAAGCCTGTAGTCGGTCTGCCAGCCAGTGTGGCTTCTGGAGCGGAACTCCGTGACCACACTCGGCGATGGTTTCAGGCTCGCCATCGGCTCGACAACGGGTGAGGTGATGCGCCGAGCGGGCCATGATCGCTCGTTCTCGCTCGCCCACCAGGACGAGAGTTCTGCCTGCGTATGAGGCCCACGTCGGCGGGATTGTGAACCGTATGTTCTCGCCCACCGACGCCAAGAGGGTCCGTGTCGAAAGGTTCTGAGTGGTTCTGAGGTAGTCGGGGAACAGGGTCGGGGGGATGAACAGTTCCTTCGCCTGTGCTCGCGCGAACCACTCCCGCTTCGCAAGCGGCGCCGCCGTTCGCAGCAGTGCGAGGGTCGCGTTCGGCCATCTCGATGGTTCTGCCTGGGCGCTGATGATCCCGACGTGCGAGACCAGGTCAGGGCGGCGGACGGCGAGGAGCACAGCGAGTTGCGCGCCGAGCGAGAAGCCGACGACCGCGACCGGGCGGACCTGACGGTGCTCGAGCGCTTCCACGAGCGCCTCGATGGTCCGTTCGTGCGACTCGTAGTCTGCGTGCGCGCTGCGGTCGTGCCCTGGCAGGTCCGGGACAAGGAGTCGGTATCCGGGACTCATCTGCTCGATCAGTGGTCGCCACATCCACCCGGCGACTCCACCTCCATGGAGCAGGAGGACGGGTGTCCCATTGCGGTCGCCGAACTCGTCCACGACGATTTCGGGGAGTGGGCTTGAGCTTCGGTCTGTCACGCCGTGTCTCCTTCTTCTGGTGGATTGCCGGTGTCCGGGAGGCCGCCGCGTCTGCCGGCTCGGCGTGCTGCCCCTGGCGATATTCCACGTTCGATCGTGATGTTCAAAGCAACCGTATGGAGTGGTCTACTGAGCCTTCAATGCTCTGACGAGCCAGAGTTGTGCTTGTTCGTCCAGGCTTCGGACTTTGTGGTGACTTGGCATCCTCGCCCGAAATGCTCTGAGGTCGTGGCCGCCGCCCTCTTGGCGAGGGCCTGCGTCGGAGAAGCGCTCGACGTCGACTTTGCGGAGGGTCGGCGTCCCGGTCGATACCGTTCCATGCCGAGCGCAGCCCTCCACGCCCGGCGCACCGGTCAATCCAGGTTGACTTCGGCCAAGCGGTCAATTATGGTTGACCACATGGACGTGGAGCAATTGACGGCGCTAGCCCGGGCGACGGCGAGCGAGGACCCGCTGGTCGGGTTGGATGCGACCGTGCAGGTTCGCAAGGAGATGGAGCGTGTGGAGGCGGTGCTGGTGCGCCGTGCCCGCAACCAGGGAGCGACCTGGGTCGACATCGCGGCCGTACTGGGCGTGTCCAAGCAGGCCATCCACAAGAAGTACGGCGGCAGAGGTCTGTTCGGCAGCCAGAAATAGGCGGGTAGCCGACCCCATCCGTAGGCGGCGAGCAGCAGCCTCAGCCGCCGGAGATCAGCACACCCGAAAACGGGCGGCTTCGTGCTGCCCGCGCGCATATGAAGGAGGACCTCATGACCAAGAACGAGACCGTGCGTTCGGCGCTCTCACTGGCGGTGAGGGCGAACCTCCCTGTCCTGCTGTGGGGTGCGCCAGGCACCGGCAAGACCTCCGCCGTCGTGGCGCTTGCTGAGCAGCTGGGCATGCCGATCGAGGTGGTGGTCGGCTCGATCCGCGAACCGAGCGACTTCTCCGGTCTTCCCGTCATCCGCGATGACGGGACCTGGTTCGCGCCGCCACGATGGGCGGAACGGCTGTCCGTTTCAGGATCCGGGTTGCTGTTTCTGGACGAACTGACCACGGCACCGCCCGCGGTGCAGGCCGCGATGCTCCGCGTCGTCCTGGAACGCGCTGTGGGCGATCTTGTGCTCCCGGAGGGCGTGCGTATCGTCGCCGCAGCGAACCCGCCCGGAATCGCCGCTGACGGCTGGGAGCTGTCTGCGCCGCTGGCGAACCGGCTCGTCCATCTGGACTGGCAGATCGAGGCCGCCGCGGTCGCTGAGGGATTCGCTCACGGGTTCGCCGTCGCCGATGCCGCCTCTGTCGCCGCGCCGACGTCCGGGCAGATCGCGACAGCGAAGGCGCAGCTCGGTGCATTCCTTCGTATCCGGCCGGAGCTGGTGCTTGCCGTGCCGGATTCGCCGGAGCGGGCGGGACGGAGCTGGCCAAGCCCTCGGAGCTGGGAGATGGCGGCGCGCGGCCTGGCCGCCGGGGTTGCGAACGCCAGCGACGAGGCGACGATCGCCGCGCTGGTGATCGGTGCGGTCGGAGAGGCGGCGGGTTTCGAGGCGCTGTCCTGGCTGCGCACGCTCGACCTGCCGGACCCTGAGTCGGTGCTGAACGACCCCCACGCGCCACTGCCGGACCGGCCCGACCACCTGCACGCGCTGCTCGGCGCGGTCGTCGCCCACGTTCACGCGGATGCGAGCGAGTCGGCATGGGAGCGCGCATGGGACGTGATTGCTCGGGTTGCCAAGACCACGCCGGACGTGGCCGCGACCTCCGCCAGGGCGCTTGCAGGCCAGCGCCCGGCCGGGGCGAACCTGCCCACGGCCCTGCTCGAGCTCGCCCCGATCCTCCGCACAGCAGGACTCATGCCATGACCGGCCCGGCTCCGACAGACCCCGATCACACACCCGAAGTGCTAGCACGCTTCGCCGAGGCGCGGCTGTGGGCCGCAGCACAGGCGCCATACCTCGCAAGTGCGCTGTTCGCACTCCGACCGGTCGTGCTGGAACCATACGTGGACGAAGAGACCGGCGAGCCCGTCCCGGACGACGACTTCCGGGCGTTCCCGGCCGACACCCGCTGGAACGTCCACCTCGATCCCGGCGCGACGCTCGCGACGGCCCCGCCGGTGGTCGGCTGGTGGCTGCTGCACCACATCGGGCATCTTGTCCGCCATCACGCGACCCGCTCCCCGGTGTCAGCCAACGCTCCAAGCACGCATGCCACCGGCGAGGCGGGCGCGCCGGACTCGATCGCGCGGCGGTGGAACCAGGCCGCGGACGCCGAGGTCAACGACGACCTCGAAGCGGCAGGACTCGACTCACCGGCCGGGATCATCTCGCCACACGCACTCGGGCTGCCCGAGGGACGACTTGCCGAGGAGTACCTGTCGCTCATCGAGGTTCTCGACACCGCCCACAGCAAGGGTGGGCGGCGGCTCGCCGAGCTGATCGACTGCGGCAGCGCGGCGGACGGGATCCCGCACGACTACGAGGACTCGGCCAGTGGCGACGGGCTCAGTGAGACCGAGCGCGACATCCTCGAATTGGCGGTCGCCCGCGAGATCGAAACCCGCTCGGCCGCGCGAGCCACGATTCCCGGCGGCTGGCGACGCTGGGCTAGCGAGAGGCTGCATCCCGCCGTCGACTGGCGCGCCGAGCTCGGCGCGATGCTGCGCCGCGGAGCGCGACAGGCGGCAGGCCGGGTGGACTTCTCCTATAGCCGTCCCTCCCGGAGGCCGGCCGTCGACAGCATCGTGATGCCTGCGATGGTCGCTCCCGCACCGGAGATCGCGCTGGTCATCGACACCTCCGGCAGCATCACCCCCGCAATCCTGACCGGCTTCCTCGCCGAAGTGACGGCGATCATCGCCCGCGCCAGTGGACCGAGCCGGCGGCTGCACGTGATCTGCTGCGACCTGAACGCCCACCCCGTCCAGACCGTCCGCCGCGCAGAGGACATCGAGCTGCTCGGCGGCGGCGGCACGGATATGCGCGAGGGCATCGGCGCCGCGCTCGCGCTGCGACCCCGGCCTGATCTGATCCTTGTCCTCACCGACGGGCAAACCCCGTGGCCGGATCGTCGCCCGCCCGTGCCGGTCGTGGTCGGCCTGGTCGAACCGGGCCCCGGCTACCACACCGAGACACCGCCACCTGGATGGGCACATGTCATCGCCCTCCCTGCCACTGCATAAGGAGCACCCATGACCATCGCCTACGACGAGCATCCCGATCCCGAGCCCGAAGACCTCCACCGTTGGACCGAGCGCGGCTTCACCGTGGCCGAAGCACGCCGCTGGATCGACAACGGATTTCTGCAGGGCTCAGCCGAACGCTGGCGCGGCAGTGGCGTCTACACTCCGGGCGACGCGTACGCCTGGCGCACCGCCGGCCTCAGCCCCTACACCGTGCAACCGTTGCTGCGCGCCGGGATGACACCCCGCGACGCCGTGCAATGGCACGAACTCGGCTACAGCCACACCGAGGCCGCAGAACGGCACCTCGCCGGAGAGCGACCGCGCCCCCGACGCTGGTGGCGGATCCTGCTCGGACACCGCCCTCGCAAGTCGGACACGCTGACCGGCGAACAGTCCGCGACCATGCGGGCGCTGCTCCGCTCCGGAGTTCCTGTCGCGATCGGACGCGCTTACCTCGACGCCGGATGGCGCGATGCCGCAACGGCCGTGTCCTGGGCCAGAACGGGCCTCGACCCGGCACAGGCCGCCGTGTGCCACAGCATCGGCTTCACCCCCTCCGAAGCATCAACCCTCGCTGAGGCCGGCCACGACGGCTTCGAGCTCCTCCGGCAGTGGTGGGACGCAGGCATCCCCCGAACGGAAGTCCCTGCCTGGGTCGTCGCCGGATTCACACCCGACGGCGCCCGTCACGCCCGCGACGCCGGCACGACCGCCGAACACGCCGCCGTGCTCAGAGCGCTCAGCGGCCAGAGCGCCCCGAAACCACCCGAAGAAAGGAACTGACATGACCGCGATGATCAGCGCCACCGACCTCCGCAAAACCTACGGAAAGAAACAGGCGCTCGACGGATTCACGCTCTCCGTGGACGAAGGAACAGTATGCGGGCTGCTCGGCCCCAATGGTGCGGGAAAGACCACGGCGGTGCGCATTCTCGCCACGCTGCTGAAAGCCGACTCGGGTAAGGCCAGCATCGCCGGACACGACCTCACGACAGACTCCGACCGAGTACGCGCCGCGATCGGATTCACCGGACAGTTCTCGGCCGTCGACGAGATCCTGACCGGACGGCAGAACCTCGACATGTTCGCCCGGCTCTACCACCTCGACCGACGACAGGCGCGCCAACGAACAGACGAACTGCTCGACAGGTTCGCACTCCACGACGCCGCCGACCGACCCGCAGGCGGCTACTCCGGCGGGATGCGGCGTCGCCTCGACCTCGCTGTCAGCCTCATCCTCGCACCACGTGTGCTCTTCCTCGACGAGCCGACCACCGGCCTCGATCCACGCACGCGCGCCGAGGTCTGGACCGACATCCGAGAACTCGTGTCGGCGGGCACAACCGTCCTGCTCACGACCCAGTATCTCGATGAGGCCGACCACCTCGCCGACCAGATCGCCGTCATCGACAGCGGGACGATCATCGCCCGCGGCACACCCCGCGAGCTCAAAGAGAGCGTCGGGGGTGACCGGATCGAACTCGCACTCCGCGACGAGGATCAGACGAAAGCGGCCGCACGCATCGTCGCCACCTCGACCGGCACTGACCCTGGCGTCGACCTCCACCGTCGCCGCGTCAGCGCGCCCGCTCCCGAACGATTCCACAGCCTGAGCACCACCATGCGGCAACTCCACGAGGCAGGCATCGACGCCGAAGACATCGCCCTGCGCCAACCGACCCTCGACGACGTGTTCCTCAAGCTCACCGATCGGAAGGAGAAGACAGCATGACATCGCTCGCACCCCTCACCGCAACGGCCCCCGGCTCGCCGTCGCGGTGGGCTCTGCACGACAGCCTGATCGTCGCCCGCAGATACCTCACCCACTTTCGCCAGCAACCGTCACGACTTGTTGGCAACCTCCTCTTCCCGATCGTCATGGTGATCATGTTCGGGTACGTGTTCGGGAGCGCGATCACGCTGCCCGACGGCGGCAACTACCGCGAGTTCCTGATGCCCGGGCTGTTCGTGATGACGATGGCGCTCGGCATGGCACAGACCGTCATCTCCGTCACCACCGACACCGCCAAGGGCATCACGGACAGGTTTCGCACGATTCCCATGTCGGGCGCCGCCGTCGTCACCGGACGAAGCCTCGCCGACCTTGCGGCATCCGTCCTCGAACTGATCGCCCTGCTCGCCTGCGGCCTGCTGGTCGGCTGGCGCGCCAACGGAACCGTAGGGCAGACCCTCGCGGCGATCGGGCTCCTGCTGCTTCTGCGCTACGCGCTCGCGTGGGTCGGCATCTACCTCGGCCTCGCGCTGCGGTCGCCAGACCTCGCGAGCGTCGCCCTCGCGCCCATCTACCCGCTGACGATGATCTCCAACGTCTTCGTCCTCCCTGCCCAGATGCCGGCCTGGCTCGGGGTCATCGCCGAGTGGAACCCACTTTCCGCCACAGTCACTGCCACGCGCGAGCTCTTCGGTAATCCCGGCATCACGACATCGACATCATGGGCCGCCGAGAACGCGACACTCCTCGCCATCGCCTGGCCCTTCATCCTCATCGCCGTGTTCCTCCCCCTGGCAGCCCGGCGGTACCGGCACCTCGCCGCGTAGGAGCAACGATGCGTCCTCACGCCATCGTCGTGTGCCTCCACCCGCGGATCGCTCGCGTGCACTGACCCCGTCATGTCCACCACCGTGACTCGGTTCGCGCTGCACCCGATCGAGGAACACGTAGGCAGTTTCGCTCCTGTTTTCGCACGGAACAGCACGGTGCACGCGCCGATTGATCCCGTCGCCTACGACTGCGTAAAACTGATCTTCGTTCGATCAGGCTCGGCGATCCTGTTCAGCGAGTTCGGTGAGAAGCCAGGCGTCCAAACGAGCCCGTCTAGCTCCAGGCTGTCCGCCACGGGCGCAGCGCCAGAACGGCCTGTCCGTTGCGCAGGCGCTCGAGAAGCTGACAGCGAGTTGGGATTCGGCGCCTAATCGTTTGGCGGTGCATCTCACGAGGCCCACAGTGCCTCCGTCGGCGACATGCGCGCGGCGCGTATGGCGGGAAGGAGGCCTGCGATGGCTCCGATGACGAGCGCGGAGCCCAGTCCGCCGGTCCAGGCGAGCGGGGGGATGACTACGAGCCAGCCTTTGCTGGTCGCGTAGACGACGGTCGCGAGTGCTCCGACCAGCACTCCGATGGCTCCGCCGATGAGTGAGAGCAGGATCGCTTCGTTGAAGAACTGAGTGCGGATGTGTCCTCTGGTGGCGCCGAGTGCGCGACGCAAGCCGATCTCGCCACGCCGTTCGAGGACCGAGACGATCATCGTGTTGGCGACGCCAACAGTTCCGACCAGCAGCGAGATGGCACCGAGTCCGAGGAATAGCGAGTTCAGTGCGCTCTCTGCTTGGGCGCGGGCGAGCAGGGCGTCCGAGGGGCGGCTGACGGCTACTTCGTTGGGGTTCTCCGGATTCGCGGTGCGGGCGAGGAGAGCGTGAACCGCCGCGACCTGTTCGGTGTCTGTGCGCACGTAGATTGTGGTGGGGTGTCCATCGAAGCCGAGATAGTTCTGCGCGGCAGCGAACCCGACGAGCACAGATGAATCGATCTCCGGCGCCAGGGTTGCCGGGGCCAGAATGCCGGCGATGGAAAACCATTGCCGGTTGATCCAGATGCGCGCTCCTGGTTGGACGCTGGTGATGCCGAGACGCCGCGCCGCTGTGGAGCCGAGGACCACGACGGGAAGCCGCCCGGTGGCGGGGTTGAGGAAGTCGCCGTGGGCGACGGCAGCACCGATCGCGTCTGGCAGTCCCGGGGTGGCGGCGCGCAGGGCGAGGCTGTTGGTGTTGACGGCCGGGATGAACGGGTTGCGGTAGATGGGGATGTCGATCGCTGCGGTGGACTCGACGTCGGTCACGTCGGTGATCCGGCCGATTCGGTCTGGCGCATCGACTGGGAGGGCGGCCGCGTCGCCGGAGAGGTCACGCCCGGTGCTGACGGTGAGGAGATTGGTGCCGAGCGAGTCGATCTCGGCGAGCAGTCCTGCCTGCGACGAGGAGGAGAGTCCGAGGACGCCGACGATAGATGCGGTACCGATCGCGATCCCTAGGGCGGACAGCGCGGCGCGGACTTTCCGGGTTCTGATGCCGATGCTGCTGACGCGTAGCACGTCCCGCGGGCGCAGCCGTCGTGGCGAGAGGTCGTCGTCGGTGGTCATGCGTTCTCCTTGCGGTGGGCTCGGACCGTGTCGCTGACGATGCGGCCATCGAGGATCTCCACGCGCCGGGGCAGGCGGGCGGCGATAGCGAGGTCGTGGGTGATGACCACGATGGTGGTGCCGCGCCGGTTGAGGGCGTCGAGGAGGGCGAGGATCGCGTTCCCCGTGGTGCTGTCGAGGTTTCCGGTGGGTTCGTCCGCGAGGACGATGTCGGGTTCGCCAATGAGGGCTCGAGCGATCGCGACGCGTTGCCGTTGGCCTCCAGACAACTGCGAGGGGAGAGCGTCGGTCCTGTGATCGAGGCCGACCTGTGTCAGCGCTTCGCGCCCTAGCCTGCGGCGGGTGCTGGCTGGGGTTCCCGCGTACAGGAGTCCGTCGGCGACGTTGTCGAGCACGCTCTGGTGCTCGTCCAGGAAGAACTGCTGGAAGACGAATCCGATGCGCGCTGAACGGAGGGTGGAGAGTTGCCGGTCGTCGAGGTCGGAGGTGTCGCGGCCCGCGACACGAACCTTTCCGGCCGTGGGTCGGTCGAGAGTGCCCATGATCTGCAGCAGTGTCGTCTTTCCGGATCCGGAGGGGCCGACGATGCCGACGAGCTCTCCCGGCTCGATGGTGAGGTCGACGCCGCGGAGGGCGGCAACCGGCGGTTCGCCGGGGTAGGTGCGTGTCACGCCGATCAGCTCGATGACGGGGGTCATGCTGCAGGCACCACGACTCGCTGGCCAGCTCGAAGGCCGTCGCCGGAGACTTGGACGAGTCCGCCGGCGCTGTCGAATAGGCCGAGCTCGACGGTGACAAGGTGACTGTCGCCGCCGGTGTCGGTCACTTCGACCGCGTATTCGCCGCCCGAGAGAGCGAGAAGGGCGGTGACCGGGACGGTCAGCACGTCCTCGACGGTCTCGGTCGTGATCGCGACGAGCACCGGTGCCTGGTCCAGGCCTGCGGCGGTGCCCGGATCTGTGAGGGCCGCGCGCACCGGGACGGTTGCGGAGCCGCTCTCTTTCTGGGTGGCGACCGCGCCGACGTCGGTGACAGTGCCGGATGCGGTGGTGAGGTCGGGAAGGGTGACGGCCACGGCATCGCCCACTTTGACGTGAGCGAGGAGCGAGACGGGTACTTCGGCCTCGACCTGCGGCGTGGTGGAGGTTCCCTCGATGACGGTTTGCCCTGCCCCGGCGGGCGCGCCGAGGGTCGCCGATGTCACCGTGACGCGCACGGCGCTGGGCAGGAACACCACTTGTCCGAAGTCGAGCGATCCCGACTCTCGCAATCCGAAGGCCGCTTGGAATCTCTTGATGGCTTGCTGGCTGCGCCAGGTGATCTCGTCACATTCGGGGTCGATGTCGAGGCCGTCGGCATAGCCGAGTTTGACCAGGGCCGCGTTCAGTTGCTGGGCGTCGACTCCGGTTGTTCCCCACTCGAAGGCGCGCCAGGCCGGGGTGTCGCCTGCGAGCAGGACGACCGGTTTGCCGTCGACGCGATACAAGATACCGCCCGGTTCGACGACGGTGCCGGGCGTCGGGAGCGCGGTGATCGTTCCGGAAAGCTGACCGATCACATCGAGATCGCCCGCATAGCCAAGGGTCCCGCTGACCTGCTGCTGTGCGGCGATGGTCCGACGTTCGACCGCTGCTGTCGCGGGTGCGGGGGCGGAAGCCGCCGGGGCTGGGTTTGAGGGATGCCAGAGGGTTGCGGCGAGGACACCGCCGCCGGTGGCGAGGATGACGATGACGGCTGCGGCCACGATGATCCGGCGCCGGCGGCGGGTGCCGCGAGACCGCTCCGGAATCACCAGATCGTCCGCGGAAGGGTGCGCATCCGTCGTGGTCACGGTGCGTTGCCTTCCGTCATGCCCGGCTCGTCGCCGCCATCGGGCAACAGGCTCTTGCAGGCTTCGTGTGCGGCCTGGAATTGCGGCGAGTTGGGGTCGATGGCGGCGCCGTCGCCACTGTCCCCGCGCTTGGTGTCTGGTCCCTGTGCGGGTGCCGGCGGGTCCGGGTAGCCGGGAACGCCCTCATCGCGCATGCACTGCGCGTACCGCAGCACAGCCTGGTAGTCCTCGTCCTGCACGTGGGAACCCTGGGTAGGCAGCAGCGGTGCACAGCTCTGCTCCGCGTCCCGGTACTGGTCCGAGTCGATCGGGACCCCGAGTTCGTCCGCGACGACGTCGAACCCGCCGTCCGAGTCCGGGTCGGGGAAGCCGGGAACGCCATTGTCGCGCATGCACTGCGCGTAGGCCACTGCGTCTGCGGCTCCAGCTGGAGTGCTTCCCCCTGCGGAGTCGTCACCCGACGGTGATCCGCTGTCTGGCGCGCACCCGGTGAGAAGAAGAGCAACGGTCAATGCGGCCAAGACTGCGCCGCGCGCTTGCGCCCGCGTCCGTGCCGGCGATGTTGATCTGGTCATGTCAGTGAGTCCTTTCGGTTCGGTGATGCTCCGTTTCTAGGACCGCCGTGGTTTCGGGGAGGTATCGCTGCGCGGGACCGCGTTGGGTCTTCTGGGCTTCTACACATGGGTGGTGAAACCGCTCCGAAACCGGATCGGGCGCATCCTGGATGCATGCGGATCTTGGTGATCGACGACGACACAGAGTTGGCGGATGCCGTGACCATCGGGCTGCGGCGTCGGAACATGGCCGTGGACGTCGCCTACGACGGCTCTTCGGGTCTCGAACGGGCCGAGCTGAACGACTACGACGTGATCGTCCTAGACAGAGACTTACCCTCCATGCATGGCGACGATGTCTGCGCGCGGCTGGTGGAAAAAGGCGGTCGCAGTCGGATCCTCATGCTCACGGCGGCGGGCTCCGCGGGTGACCTGGTGGACGGCCTGGATCTGGGCGCCGACGACTACCTCGCCAAGCCGTTCGATTTCGCCGTCCTCGTCGCGCGTATCGGCGCACTGGCGCGGCGCTCCCAGCCTGCGCACCCCCCGGTGCTGCGTGTCGGCGACTTGGTCGTCGACACCGCCAGGCGACGAGCATTCCGACACGATAAACCGCAAGATCTGACACCAAAGGAGTTCGGGGTGCTCGAGCTGCTGGTGACGGCCGGGGGACGCACGGTCTCTGCCGAGGAGCTCCTCGAACGTGTCTGGGACGAGAACGCCGATCCCTTCACCAACGCCGTCAAGATCACGGTGAGCAGACTGCGGGCCAAACTGGGCGATCCACCCGTGATCGAGACCGTCGCAAGGTCCGGCTACCGGGTGATCCTCTCGTGAGGACTGCGCCTCAGGGCAGTCCACGTCCCCGGTCGAGGCACGTTCGACTGCCGATCAGGGCGCGACTCACCGCGCTCTACGCGGTTCTCTTTCTGGCTTGCGGCGCGACAATGCTCGCGATCACCTATGGTCTCGTCGACCAGACGACCCGATCGGAGTCGCTCACTCTTGTCCAGCCCGACGGCACCGGGGTGGTCGTCGACGTCGACCTCGACGGTGCTCCGCCGCTCGGTCAGCCGGAGACGACGGGCGACGGCCCAGGGCTGACGCCTCCGGGTCTCGACCCCGCCGAGCTTCGCGACCGCGCGGCGCAGCAGCACACCGAGCGGATGCTCACGCTGCTCGGCCAATCCGCGATCGCGCTGGGCATCATGACGTTGGTCTCGGTCGTGCTCGGCTGGATCGTCGCCACCAGAGCGCTGCGCCCTCTCCGCGCCATCACGGCGACGACACGACGTATCACCGCTCAGAACCTCGACGAACGCCTCTCCCTGGATGGCCCCCGAGACGAGCTCACCGAACTCGGCGACACCATCGACGGATTGCTCACGCGATTGGACGGCTCGTTCCGGGCACAACGCATCTTCGTCGCCAACGCGTCGCACGAACTCCGCACACCGCTCGCCCGGCAACGCACAGTGGCCCAGGTCGCCCTAGACGACCCAGCCGCCACAATCGAATCCCTTCGCGCCGCCCACGAACGCGTGCTCGCGGCCGGCGCGCAGCAGGAGCAGATCATCGACGCCCTACTCACTCTCGCGAGAGGACAGGCCGGAGTCCGCAGCTCCGAACCCATCGATCTCGCCTCCCTCGTTCGTGACTGCCTGGCTCACAGCCAATCGCCCGCGAAACAACAGAACCTCACGCTCGATGCCAAGCTCTCGCCCGCATCCGTGGTCGGCGACCCCCGGCTGATCGAGCGCCTCATAGCAAACCTGCTCGACAACGCGATCCGCTACAACCGCCCCGGCGGCTCCGTGCACATCAGCACCAGTACCAGCAACGGGATGGTCGAGCTCAAGATCACCAACACAGGAGACACCGTCCCGGAGGACTCCGTCGATGCCCTGCTCGAACCATTCTGGCGTCTCGACCGCACTCGCACCGCACACGGGGACGGGCACGGATACGGACTCGGACTGTCCATCGTCCACGCCATCGCCGAGACCCACGGCGCGAACCTTGAGATCCGGCCACGGCCTGGTGGTGGGCTCTGCGTCTCCGTGGCATGGAACGAGGAGCGGGACGAAGCAGGCTGAGCCTACGTATGGAGCGGCCCACAGAAGTGGGAGCGCGCTGCATGCCAGACCGCGGGCCGTTCGTTCCCGGCGTCTGCGGGGCCGTTGAGTTGCGCTAGCTTCGGTATCCGCGAATGAGCGGAAGGTAGACGTCGTCCACGATCTCGATGAGCACGTGTGCGGGCACCGACGGCGCTCCGCGGGTGACGAACTCGTTGCGCAGCATGACCATCGGGAGCGTTGCCACCCGGAGACGAAGGGCGGACGAGGGAGCCTCGTCGCGGGCCACCGCGCGCTCGAGCACCTGCATCCACGGTGCTGCGATTTGATCAGAGCCTCCGTCGTCGAGGTGTTCGAGGAGGTCCGGGGCGCCTCCGGCGGCAACCATCAGCTCCCGCAGGACCTTTCCCAACGGTGAGGTCCAGTGCTCGTTCGCTCCCGTGAGCAGAGCCAGGATGTCGCCGCGAAGACTGCCTGTGTCGGGCACGGGGGCCGACCGCGTCAGGCGTCCATAGGCTGCCACCCCCAGCTCCATCCGGTTTGAAAACCGGCGGTAGATCGCATTCTTGTTGGTGCCAGCGCGCGCCGCGACACGATCCACGGTCATGGCCGCATAGCCGGTTTCGAGTAGCTCATCGGCAGCCGCTTGGACTATGGCATCGGCCAAGACCCCCCCGGTGGTCGACGAACCCGCTTCTCGGCCGTCAGAGCCCGGATCATCGGGAATGGTTGCGCCGGAATCCATCGATCCCATCCCGTCCCCCTCTCAGGAACCCGCCGTAGGCCCGCGAAGGCCACCGAATACCGGGGCCGGTCCTACGGGGCTGATGCTGGCGTGTGAGCTCGCGCTTACCGGCGTCCGGTCCGTCGTCATCGACCGGCTTCCGGAGGCGAGCCGTGAAGCAAAAGCGAACGGGCTTCTGGGGCAGGTGGTGCGTGTGCTGGATCATCGCGGCCTGCTTGCCCGGCTCGCGGGCTCCGAGGACGCGCCGGAGCCCAACTCCGCGTACTTGGCACCCGAGGGCCTAATCCTGTGGGGTGGTGTGGGTGTGGATTCTGGCGCCGTCGCGGTTGAAGATGCTGATCGCTTCGGCGCTGTCTGATCCTGCGGCGCTCATGCTGTGGGGGGTGCGGGTGTCGAACTCCGCGGCTTCGCCCGGCTCGAGAACGAGATCCTGGTCCCCGAGGATAAGCCGGAGCCGACCGCTCAGCACATAGATCCACTCATAACCGTCGTGCACCCGCGGTTCGGGCGCCTGCGCCCGTGGTGGGTAGGTGATGCGGTAGGTCATGACCGGTGCATGTTCGGGGGCCAGGGGGACGATGACCAGGCCATCGCGGTGGATCGGCGGCCTGCGTACCCGCGGGTCGGGACGTTCGTCGGCGACCAGGTCATCGACTCGGATGCCGAGCCGTCGCGTCAAAGGTACGAGCAGTTCGAGATTCGCCTGACGTTTACCCGATTCCAGACGCGAGAGCGTGCTTACCGACATGCCTGCGGCCGCGGCCAGCTCTTCCAGGGTCAGACCCTGTGATCGGCGGATCGCGCGCAGCCTCGACCCGATCCGTGCGCTCTCCATGTCCGCTTTCCCTTCTTTGCCATTACTGCAAGTTTCCTTGCTATTCTGCCGGACCTGGCCGGAGGATGCCGGTATGGCAGAACAACTTTGGGATGCAGTGATCGTCGGCGCCGGTCCGGCGGGGTTGACCGCGGCGGTGATGCTCGGGCGCTCTCGCCGTCGTGTGCTCGTGATCGATGCGGGCAGTGGGCGCAATCGTTTCGCCGCGCACATGCACGGCGTGCTCGGCCATGACGGGCTCCCCCCGTCCGAGTTGCGCCGGCTCGGGCGCGCCGAAGCCGAGGGCTACGGAGTGGTCTTCCATGACGGGACCGTGCGGGAGGTCACCAACGTACCCGCCGGGGTGCGCGTGACCGCGGATGATGGTTCCGTCCACCGTGCGCGTGCGCTGGTCATCGCCACCGGGCTGCGGGACGACCTGCCCGCGATCGGCGGGCTGGCCGAGCGGTGGGGCAAGACGGTGCTGCACTGCCCGTACTGTCATGGGTGGGAGGTTCGCAGCCAGCACCTGGGCGTGCTTGCCACCTCGCCGCTCGCCCTGCACCAGGTTGAGCTCGTGCGACAGCTCAGCGACCAGGTCACCTTCTTCTCCGCAGGCGCAGGCGACCTCTCCCCCGACGACGAGAAGCGCCTGGCCGCGCGCGGCATCCGGATCGAACCGGCGCCTGTCACCGAGATTCACGGGCCCGCCCCCGCGATCTCACAGGTCGCGCTTGCGGACGGCCGCACCACCTCCGTCGATGCGATCTTCACCGCGGGCACCCTGCACCCGCTTGACGAGTTCGTCGCCGGGCTGGACCTCGACCGCGTCGACACTCCCGTCGGCTCGTTCCTCAGCGTCGACCGCACCGGTCAGACCAGCCACGAACGTATCTGGGCTGCCGGGAACGTCGTCGACCCTGGCGCGAACGTGGCGATGTCACTCGGGGCCGGGGCCATCACCGGTGGCGTCGTCAACGCTCGACTCGCTAAAGAGGACACAGACACCGCCCTCGCCACGCCTGCGCGGGTGTCCTGACCGCGCACGCGGGCAGCGGCGGGGACCGGTGACGCTATCGGGGCATCTATTGCTGTGGGAGGGTGAGGATCTCGGCGCCATGGTCGGTGATGGCGATGGTGTGCTCGGTGTGGGCGGTGCGGCATCCGGTTGCGCTGCGCAGCGTCCACCCGTCGTCCGGGTCGGTGATGAGCCGGTCGGTATCGGCCATCACCCACGGCTCCAAGGCCAGCAGCAGCCCGGGCCGCAGCCGGTATCCTCGGCCGGGTCGTCCCTTGTTGGACACGTGCGGGTCCTGGTGCATCGTCGATCCGATGCCGTGACCACCGAACTCGGTATTGATCAGGTAGCCGGCGCCCGACAGCACCTGCTCGATCGCGTGCGAGAGGTCCCCCAGCCGCAACCCCGGCGCGGCAACATGAATCGCGGCCACCAGCGCCCGTTCGGTGGCGTCGATCATCGCGACGTCCTGCGGGTTGCGGGTGTCGCCGACGATGAAGCTGATCGCGGCGTCCGCCGCGACCCCGTCCTTGATGACCGCGAGGTCGAGGGTGAGCAGGTCCCCATCCGCGAGGCGGTAGTCGCGTGGCATGCCGTGCAGCACGGCGTCGTTGACGGCGGTGCAGATGTAGTGCCCAAAGGGACCGCGCCCGCACGACGGCGCATAGTCGACGTAGCACGAGGCCGCTCCCGCCGCGTCGATCATCTCCCGCGCCCACTGGTCGATGTCGAGCAGGTTCGTCCCCACCCGGCACCGGGCCTTGAGGCTCTGGAGGATGTCGCCGACAACCCGGGCGGTGACCCGCGCCCGGTCCAGCTCGCTCGGAGTGAGGATCTCGATCATCCGGCACCTTCCCGCCAGGTCTCCAATACTTATACCGGTACGACTATACCGTGATTAGTATTGGTGGCATGGTCAGATTGCCGCTCACTCGCGAGGACGTCAAACGCGGGCAGCGGCTCGGAGAACTACTCCGTGTCGCGCGCGGTCCACGTTCGATCCTCGACGTCGCGATCGAGGCGGGGATCTCCCCCGAGACGTTGCGCAAGATCGAGACCGGCAGGGTCGCCACACCAGCGTTTCCCACCGTTGCCGCGGTCGCCATCGTGCTCGGCCTGTCCCTCGACGACCTCTGGGCCCAGATCAGCACACCCCACGGATCACCTCCGGAGGCGCTGACGTCAGCGGCGGTGTTGGCTTCGCGCTAACGACACCGCGCGCGGACCTGCTCGCCCGCGGTGTTCACCGGGTCGCCTCGTCGTTGTCGTATGGCGGACGGCCGGAGAATGTTGCGCGGTACTCGCTGGGAGAGACTCGGGTGGCGCGGCGGAACTGGTCGCGGAAGGCGCTGGGGCTGCTGAAGCCGACCTGTCGGGCGATGCGCTCGATGCTGTGGTCGGTGGTCTCCAGCAGCTCCTGCGCGTGCCGGATGCGCACACCGGTGACCCATTCCATGGGAGCCTGCCCGGTCTCCTGGTGAAAACGTCGGGTCAGAGTACGGATGCTCGTGTGGGCTGCTGTTGCGATGTCGGCGAGCGTGAGCGGACGGTGGGCGTTCTCCTCGATCCACACGAGCACGTCCTCCAGCGTGGCGGTGCGGTAGGTGGGCGGATTCCGGACGATGAACTGCGCCTGCCCTCCTGTGCGGTGCAGCGGCGCGACCGCCAACCGTGACGCGTGGGCGGCGACCGCTGCACCGAAGTCCCGACGGATCATGTGCAGGCACAGGTCCAGCCCTGCGGCCGCACCCGCCGAAGTGAGCACCTGCCCATTGTCGGTGTAGAGCACATCCGGCTCCACGATCACCCGCGGGAACCGTCGTGCGAGCAGATCGGCGGCGAGCCAGTGGGTCGTCGCGCGCTGCCCATCGAGGAGCCCTGCGTCTGCGAGCACGAACGCCCCCACGCAGATCGAAGCGATGCGCGTCCCCGCCGCCGCTGCCGCACGGAGCGCGTCCGCGACGCCGTCCGGGAGCGGCGCGGCCGCGTCGTTGCGCCCTGGAACCATGATCGTGTCCGCCCGCTCTAGCGCTTCGAGACCCACGCTCGTGGCGATCTGGAGGGGGCCCGCGTCGACCGTGGGCGCCGTCCCGGCGACGATCACCCGATACGCCAGGCGCCCGTCCGGGAGCGTCACACGACCAAACGTCTCCACTGCGGTGGCCAGATCGAACGCGATCACATCAGGAAGAGCGAGCGCGACAACGGTGTACATACCGTGCATCCTACAGATATTCAAGCGCGGGATTGACGTTCAGAACGCGTGGCCAGATTCCGGCGATGATTGGCCATCGGGCCGATTGTGCCCGATCGGAACAGGCCGGAGACTCGATAGCGTCGCCGCCGTTTCCGCCAACGCAAGGGAGTTCCCGTGTCGATGTCCGTGCAGATCGTGCTGTTCGACGGGTTTGATCCGCTCGATGTGATCGCGCCGTTCGAGGTGTTCGTCGCAGGCAGCGAGTACTTCCTCGACAACGCACTCGACATCACTCTGGTCAGCGCCGAAGGGGCGCGCGATGTCGTCTCCGGCTCGCAAGGCCTCAGGCTCCGCGCGACGGCGGCGCTCGATCCCCACCGGCCGGGGATCGTGCTCGTGCCCGGTGCATCCGGGCCGGTTGACGGCGACCCCGACGAGGGCGCCGAGACGATCCCGGTCCTTTTGGCACGGTTCGCGGCGACCGGCGCGATGCCGCTCATCGCCGAAGCAATGCACAACCCCGACGTCCTGGTCGCGGCAGTGTGCGGCGGCTCACTCGCGCTCGCGATGGGTGGGCTCCTCGAAGGCCGCAATGTCGTCACCCACGCCCTCGGGATGCCGCTGCTCGACGCAACCGGCGCGACGGCGGTGAACGCCCGCGTTGTCGACGACGGCGACCTCGTCACCGCTGGAGGCGTCACCTCCGGGCTCGACCTGGCGCTCTACCTGCTGGATAGGCAGTTCGGGCCCCGGATCGCCCACGCCGTCGAGGGCCTGTTCGAGTACGAGCGGCGCGGCACCGTCTGGCGTGCCGAAGGGACAGTCCCAGCCACGGTGCCCGCGATCCCCGCGGCCTGACGCCCAGACCGGAGAACGAAAGGAACACCGAAGCGTATGAACCCTATCTGCGGCGACTGGCGGCTCCAGATGAAGACCCCCATCGGGACCATCGAAGCCGACTACCACTTCGAAGAACACGACGGTGTAGTCACCGGGACAGCGAACGGCGCGGGCGAAGCCGTCACCCTGACCGATCTTGTCACCCGGGACACCCCGGACGGCCCGCGCGTCACCTGGCGGCAGCAGATCACCAGGCCCCTCCGGCTCAACCTCGAATACGACGTCACCACCACCGGTGATACCCTCACCGGCGAATCCCGCGCGGGACGCCTCCCACGCACCCGTGTCACCGGGCAAAGGATCACCGCATGAGGGCGCCGATCCGCTTACTCGGCACGTCCACACCGGTGGCCGGATCATCCTGGGCGAACGGGAGCGAGGTTGGTCGCGCATGAAGCTCAATCGTTCACCCGCAATGGTTGTTCTGCGAGTCCTGTCCGCTCTGGAACTGATCTCGCTGGCCGTCATCCTCACCAACAGGTTCACTGTTCACCTTCCTGTCGTGACCTCGACGGGCGGACCGCTGCACGGCCTCTTCTATGTGTCGACGATCCTGCTGGCGCTGTTCCTTCCGCTTCCCCGCGCCTCGAAGTGGCTCGCGGTCGTCCCCGGTGTCGGCGGCGTCCTCGCCCTCTGGCGGGCACACCGGCACACTCCGGCCCCGGCAGACGAGCCCCCGTCGGCGCTGGATGTCACGGATGACCAACGCAGACAGGCGATCGTCATCGCTGACCGTGTCACTGCAACACTGTCCAGCGACACGCGGATCGGCCCGCTGAGTTTCGCCGTGCCGCGCGGGACGATCACCGGGCTGGTCGGACCGAACGGTGCGGGAAAGACCACGGCGCTGCGGCTCATGTGCGCACTGGTGGCACCGTCGAGCGGCAGCATCCTCACCGCAGACGACCCGTCCGGTGCCGCCGCACGGATGGGTGTGCTGATCGACTCCCCGGGACTGCTGCCCAGCCTCACCGCCAGGGACAACCTGCTCGTCCTTGCTCGCCTAGCCGGATGGGAACCTGCCGTCGTAGATCAGGCGCTGGAACGTGTCGAGATGACCCCGGTGGCGCATCGCACGGTGGGAACCTTCTCGCTGGGCATGAAGCAGCGGATCGGTCTGGCGGCAGCTCTCCTGGCAGACCCGGACATCGTGATCCTCGACGAACCGACGAACGGTCTGGACCCTCGCGGGAAAGCAGACCTGCGCGTGTTCTTGCGGGAACTGTCTGCCGAAGGCAAGACGATCATCCTCGCAACCCACGCACTCGACGAGGTCGACGAGCTCTGCGATCACCTCATCGCGATGAACCGCGGACGCGTGATCTTTCAGGGCACTCCGGCGCAGATGCGTCGGGTGATCCCCGAGACCATCCTGTGCCGTGCAGCCGGTCCGTCTGAGCGTGACGCAGCGGCAGCCGCCTTCGTCGACACGGGATACGAGGTTGCGCTTGACCGGGACGCCATACGAGTCACCGCCGATACCGGCCACGGTGCTGTCCTCAATCGCCTCGCGCAGAAGGCCGGGACAACGCTCACGGAGATCACCGCAGAACGGCCCACGCTGGAGCAGGCGTTCCTGCACCTGACATCCGCACGCGCCACCCCTGACACGCATGACCGTGCAGGAAGCGAAGAAGAGGATGTGGAGGTGCCGGCGTGATCGGTGCGTTCTCGTCCGCGTGGACGATGCTTAAGCGTCCGACGATCGTGTGGCCTCTGCTGGCGGCGATCGTCGTGTTCTCCGCGATGTCGATCGTGTTCACCTTCTCGACCGCGGCCGCGCCCGGAGGATCGCGTTTCACGGACCCTCCCACCCTGCTCGCCGACCTCGCCGATGCCGACACACTGGTGCAGTTCGTCGGCAGGCCGGTCATGGTCACGGGCTTGGTCGTGTTCGCCGCGTCCATCCTGCACATCACCGGCCAGTACTCGTCCGGTCTTGTGCGGATGCAGTTCGTCGTGCAGCCGCGCCGTTCGACCTGGCTCCTGGGAAACTGGGCTGCTCTGGCAACTGCGGCGGTCACCTGCGCGCTCATCGGAGCGCTCACCGCTGTCGCCTCCGGCTACGTGTGTGCAGCGATCTGGGGAGTCGACACCGGCGAATGGGTGGACGGGCTCGGCGCCGCAGCAGGCGCGACCGCGAACCTCGCGCTCGGCATGGTCGCGTTCGCGCTGGCGGGTGCGACACTCGCGATCTGGTTGCGTTCGTCGATCGCGGCACTCACAGTTGCGCTGGTGTACGCACTCTTCGAGAACATGATCAACGCCGCCGCACCATTCGGCCAAGGTCTCATGCCTGCGAGCGCATTCAGCACCGTCGCGACATCCGGCCTCAACGGGAACCTCTACCTCCCATCGCTGATCGCCACGATCGTGCTGACCGTCGCGTTCACCGCGGGCGCATTCGGGCTGGCCGTGAACCGGAACGTGACCGACTGATGGCCGAGCACCACACCAGCCGTCGCGCGTTCCTCATCGGAGGCGCCGCCAGCCTCGGAGCCGCAGCCGCAGGCGTGGCCGCCGGATCCCTGCTGACCACCGCCGTGACCCCGGAAGCGGGGTCGGATGCGCAACCCGATACGCAGACCACGGTTCCCCTCTACGGCATCCACCAGCCTGGCATCGCCGAACCACCGCCTGCTCAGGCAGCGTTCCTCGGATTCGACCTCGCGCCGGGAACCAGCCGCACTGCCGTCGCCGAAGTCATGAAGAAGTGGACGATGATCTCAGCCGCGCTCGCAATGGGCGACACCTCGGCAGATGAATCGCTCGTCTCGGTGGGAACCGAACCTGGCCGGTTCACCATGACCGTCGGGATCAGCGGCCCGGGACTGGATGCGCTCGGCGCTGAGCGCCCCGCACCGCTTGTCGACCATCCCGTCTTTCCCGGCGACCAGATCGACGAGCGCATGTCGTTCGGGCACATGTTCGTCCAGTTGTGCTCAGCGGACCGCGTCTACCTCGCCGGCGCGATTCGCGCAGTGCGGCAATCGGCAGCGGCCGCGTTGACGCCGCGATGGCAGTTCAGCGGTTTCCGTAACGCGGATGCCGACAGCACACCGCGCAACGGCCGCAACCTCATGGGCCAGATCGATGGCACCAACAACATCGCCGCCAGCCGGGCCACCGAAGGCGGAGCTGTCTGGGTGAAGGACGCCGGACCCCGATGGCTGATCGGGGGAAGCTATGTCGCGATCCGGCGGTTCCGCATGCTCCTGGGTGCGTGGGAAGACACGCCACGCGGCACGCAGGACCGTACGATCGGCAGGCATCTGGATACCGGCGCCCCAATCGGTTCCCGTCAGGAGCAGGATCCGGTCGACCTGGATGCGACAGACGCTTCCGGGGCTCCCCTGATTCCGCTCGACGCGCACATCCGGCTGGCCGCACCCCGCCGCGGCGCTGGCGAGGAGATGCTGCGGCGGTCGTACTCCTACTCCACCGGGCAGTTCGACAGCGCGATGGGCGATGAGGATGCCGGGCTGATCTTCGTGTCCTATCAGTCCGACCCCACCACCAGTTTCATCCCTGTGCAGCAGCGTCTCGCGGATAGCGACGCGCTGAACCGGTTCGTGATCGCCACGTCGAGCTCACTGTTCGCCGTCTTCCCCGGCGTCCAGGACTCCGACGACTGGTACGGACGAGAGCTGCTGTCGTGACGCGCTCGGCACCAACCAGCGCACCAGCGAAACCCCGCGCACGGTCCTGCCGCGTCACCAGACCCGGACACGCGAGGACCACATTGACCATGAGGACACACCAAGGGATGAGATCTCTGACAACCCGCTTCTCCGCGGCCGCTGCCGCCATCGTTCTCGTGCTGACCGGCAGCGGATGCACGAGCGCACCCTCCGAACACGACGAGTTACGCGCATCCGCCATCACGATCGCCAAGTTGCCAGGGCTCGGTGACGCTCTCGTCGACGGTGAAGGCTTCGTCCTGTACGTCTTCGAACCGGACGCCGCTCAGACCGTGACCTGCACCTTCACGTGCGCCAACAGATGGCCCCCGCTGCGCGCGATCGACGGCGGTACCCCAACCGCGGGAGACGGCATCGACGCCTCGCTCATCGGCACACTGCCAAACCCCGCCGGTGGTGAAGTCATCACCTACAACGGTTGGCCGCTCTACGGCTACACAGCCGACAAGAACCCCGGAGATGCGCGCGGACAGGACACCTACCTCAACGGAGGCGTGTGGTACGTCATGCAACCCGACGGCCAGCCCCTGATCCCATAACCCCACAACAAGCCATGGCCTACTTCTTGCTCATCGTGCACATCGCCACCGCGATCGTCTTCATCGGCGCACTCACGATCTCCGTCAGCCTCTTCCCTCGGTACGCCGCACAGGCCTCTGATGTCAACGACAAGTCCCACGACACACACCCCGTCGCGCTCGCAATGCACCGGATCACGAAGGTGTACGGACGCCTCGCGATTATCCCGCCCGCCGTCGGCATCACCCTCGCCGTAGTCCTCGGCAGGCTGGACGAACTGTGGATCATCCTCTCCGTTGCCCTCTCCCTCATCGGCGGAGCCCTGTTGATCTGGGTCATCATCCCCGCACAGCGACGGATGCTGGCGGATCCACGACACGAACCGAGCACCCGCCGCCGCGCCGGCGCAGCAGCAGGAATCCTCAACTCGATTTGGTTCGCCATCCTCGTCCTCATGGTCCTGAAACCCGGGGCAGGCGGATGACGGAACGCGGGCTCCGCTGGGATGTAAGAAAAGCGGTGTGTGAGGGTCCGGCCTGATCCGTAAGGAGATGGCCGTGGCTGACACGACCGACGTCGTCGCTGATGACGAGATGGTTGATCCGGTGACCGGGGAGATCGTCGACCAGAAGGAACTTGCAGAGCGGTTGCTGACGCAGGCGAAAGAACAGGGCGTGAGCCTGGCAGGGCCCGGTGGCCTGCTCAGCCAGCTCACGAAGAACGTCCTCGAAACGGCTTTGAATGCCGAGTTGACCGAGCACCTCGGTCACGAGCACGGTGGGACCCCGATCGGCGAGAACATGCGCAACGGGACCCGGACGAAGACCGTGCTCACCGAGATCGGCCCGGTCGAGATCGAGGTGCCTCGTGATCGTGACGGGTCATTCGAGCCGGTGATCGTCCCGAAACGGAAGCGCCGCCTCGACGGGATCGACCAGATCGTGCTGTCGCTGACCGCCCGTGGGTTGACGACCGGGGAGATCGCCTCGCACTTCGACGAGGTCTATGGGGCGAAGGTCTCGAAAGACACGATCAGCCGGATCACCGAGAAGGTCGCCGGGGAGCTCACCGAGTGGTCCTCGCGCCCGTTGGATCCGCTCTATCCGGTGATCTTCGTCGACGCGATCGTCGTGAAAGTCCGTGACGGGCAGGTCCGCAACACCCCGTTCTATGTCGTGATGGGCGTCACGACGAACGGGGAGCGGGAGATCCTCGGCATCTGGGCCGGCGACGGCGGTGAGGGAGCACGGTTCTGGCTGCAGGTGTTCACCGAGCTGAAGAACCGGGGCGTCGAAGACGTCCTCCTCGCCGTCTGCGACGGGCTGAAAGGTCTCCCTGAGGCGATCAACACGACGTGGGAGCAGACGGTCGTGCAGCAGTGTATCGTCCACCTGATCCGCAAAGCTTCCGCTATGCAGGACGGCAGCACCGCGACGCGATCGTCCGTTCACTGAAGCCGGTCTATACGGCCCCGTCCGAGCAGGCGGCGAAGGACCGGTTCGAGGAGTTCGCCGCCTCGTGGGGCGGACGATATCCGGCGATCGTGCAACTGTGGCGGAACTCTTGGGCGGAGTTCGTGCCGTTCCTCGAATACGACGTCGAGATCAGGCGGGTGATCTGCACGACCAACGCGATCGAGTCGATCAACGCCCGCTACCGCAGGGCCGTCCGGGCGCGCGGGCACTTCCCGAACGAGCAAGCCGCGCTGAAGTGCTTGTATCTGGTGACGAGGTCGCTTGACCCGACCGGCGGCGGGCGGGCACGCTGGATGATGAGGTGGAAGCCCGCGTTGAACGCGTTCGCGATCACCTTCGCCGGACGGTTCGAGAGAACCACTCACTAATGAAAACGCCGGACCCCACACAACATTCATCAGACAGACCCGCGAGCCGCTGTGCAGGGGTGCGCTTTCCTGCGGAACGGCCTGCGTCGAACACACTTGCGCCATATACGGCGCCATAGCACCTCGGACAGAAACGTGAGACTCCGCCGTGATCTTCTCCTTATCTGAACCGTGCACCACCTCGACTGTCTCGTGATCAGGCGCAATCGCAAGATCTTCATGCAGGAACGACGCAGAGGAACTTCGCGAAGGAGTCTGTCGATGCCACCAATCTGCTCATCGAGGTGAGGTTCGCCGAGAGGAACTTCGAGCCAACGGAGGGACTTGAATTACAAGGCGGCAAGGTGGATCCAAGCGCCTTCGCTCGCGGGTCACGATGGACTTCCGCCGGCCCGCATCGCGCCTCGAACTCACACCAACGAGGCCGGTCTCCAACGAAATGCGGACTGAACGCCATACGCTGGCACGATGAGCCCACGTCAGGAAGAACGTCCCCGACACCTCGGAAACAGGCGGTGACGACGTGTCGTCCCCCGTGTGGACGAGCGCCGCGCGGTCCAGCTACGCGACGGGGCGGATGCCGTGGGAGGTGACCTCCGCCAGAGATGCGGCGGCGAAGCGTCCCGTGGCTCTGCGCCGTGCCGTCTCGGTTCCGACCCCGCCGGCGCGGATCCGGCGTCCGATCATCGACGGGTCGAGGGTACGTGCTACGGCAGCGGCCTGGGCGTAGAGGCGGATTCCGTTGTAGGCGTTGACCGCGAGGCTCGTCAGCGGCGCCGACGTGAGACCGAAACGGCGGCGGTAGCGGATGCCGAGGTCGCTGCCCAGCCCGATCAGTCCGGCGTGGTCGTTGCTGACGAGGATGCCCGCCGCGACGCCCGTGCCCAGATGGTCGAGCTGCGCCTGGTCGAAGTTCGTGGCCAGGGTGCGGAACGAGCTGCGAAGACCTTGGGCATGGAAGGTGCGCTCGAATCGGATGGCATCCTCGCCGATGAACGAGGAGAGGATGAGATCCCCGTCGCCGGCGCCGATGTCGTCCAGGATCCGATCGAATCCCGACGATCCGATCGGTGCGAATGCCGTGCCGCTGATGCGTCCGCCGTGCTGCGTGATCAGCCTCCGTGCGACCGCGGAGACGGTCCGCGGCCACACGTAGTCGTTGCCGACGAGGTACCAGTTCGACGCGCCCGCGGCGGTCATGGTCTCCGGGATGGCCCGCCGCAGCTGCTCGAGCGGCGATTCGCCGAGGTCGATGAAGTTCCGTCGCGGACCGGTGCGGCGCTCCGCCATCGCGGTGTTGAGGACGAGCCTGCCTGTCGCCACCGCATAGGGACGCACGGTCTGCATCGCGGCGGAGGAGATGCTGGCGATCACCACGTCGCAGGCGTGCTCCTCCACCAGGCGCCGGTAGGCCGACAGTGCGCGTTCCGGGCTCGTGCGGTCGTCCTCGACAAAAAGTCGGGCGGTGCGGCGACCGAACGCGCCGTCCGCGTTCACGTCCTCGATTGCCAGCGCGGCACCGTTGACGATGCTCCGGCCCATCAGCCCCGCCGCGCCCGAGAGCGAGACGAGGAGGCCTATGCGGACGTCGATGTGGGCGATTCCGGAAGAACGCAGCGCCCCCGACGAACCGCGGTCGGCGAGCCACTCGACGCCGGCCTGCTCGACCGTGACGAGCACGCTCAAGCGTGTGCCGGACTCTTCGGGGTGAAGGACCAGCTTCACGCGTCCCACCCACGGCGTCTCCTGAGCGATCGTGAGGGAGCGGTTCTCTTCGAGCCCGACGATGCGACCCGCGCAGCGCACCGCCGAGCCGTCGGGCTGCGGGATGTCGAACATGACCGGCGCGCCGCGCTCCACGCGACGGCACTCGCGGAGCATCGGCCATCCGCTCGCCGCCCCCGTGCGTAGCGCCGACCACAGCTCGGCAGGACTGCGGGGCGAGGAGCTCCCCACGACGAACGACAACTCCTCGGCCATCGCTCACTCGCCGGTCTGGTTGTTTCGGACGAAGGCCTCAACGCCGTCGGCGTAGACCTTCATCAAGAACTGGATGATCTCGTCGGCCCGGTTGGGGCCGAGACGATACATGCGCCGCTGGCCGCGGCGCTCTTCGGCGACGAGATCCGAGTCCCGCAGCACCCGCAGATGCGCCGACACGGCCGCGCGCGTCATACCGGGGAAGAGCTCCGCGATCTCGCCGACCGAGATCTCATCGCGCTCCCGCAGAGTCGTGAGGATCGCGCGTCGCGTCGGATCCGCGACCGCGGTGAACACCTGGTTCTGCCCCATTCGGCTTGCTCCTTCAGGACGTCGGGTCGAGGTCGACACTATCGCGGCCGAGCAGCTCCCGCAGCGCGCGGTCGATGAAAGCATTGTCCGGCGGGTTCAGACCCACTCCCGCGGAGTGCCCCCACGTCCCCGGAATCACCTCGAACGTCGCGCCCGGGATGCGCTCGGCGTCTCGTGCGCCCTGCTCGGGAGTGAAGTACATGTCCAGCGCCGCCGAGAGGATCGCGGTGCGTGCGGTGATCCCGGCGAGCGCCGCGTCCGTGCTGCTGCCGGCCGTCGTCCCGACATCTCCCTCGCGCCACGTCCGGATCATCGTGATCAGGTTCCACGGGTCCTGCGCGAGCAGCATCTCCTCCCAGAAGCCGCGCACGAAGTCCTCCCGCGTGTCGAAGCCGAGGGTGCGGTACTCCTGGCCCTCGTAGAAGGCGCCGCTGAAGCCCCAGCCGGCATACACGCGTGCGGCGGCTCGCAACCCAGCGGTCGGGATGCCGTCGGCGAGCATCGGGTCGGTGCGGATCGCGGCCTCCACGCTGTCGAGGAACACGGCGTTGAGCTCCGACGTCCGCGCCGAGCCGCAAAACGCGAAGACGCGCTCGACCTCCCGCGGAAAGGCGACCGCCCAGTGCAGCGCCTGCGCGGCCCCCATCGACCAGCCGACGACCGCGTGCAGCTGCGCCACCCCGAAGACCTCGCGGATGAGACGGCGCTGCGCGCGGACCTGGTCGCCGTACCCCACCGTCGGGAAGTCGGCGCCGCGCTGCCCTGCCGCGGCGTTGCTGGGCGAGGTCGAGACGCCGTTGCCCAGCAGATTCGGGACGACGATGCAGTAGCGCCGGGGATCCAGCGGCCGGCCGGGCCCGATGAGCCAGCGGTTCTCCGCATGCGTGCCCATGAAGAAGGTCGGGAACAGGATCACATTCGACCCGTCCGCCGCAGGCTCGCCGTGCACCTCGTAAACGAGTGCGGCGTCCGAGAGACGTCGACCGGTGTCGAGGGCGAGATCCCCGAGCGGATGCGTGCGGACGACCGAGCCGCTCACGATGCGGCCTCCGGCATCCGCCTGGACCCGCCGGCGCGCAAGACCCGTTCGATCTCCACCGCGGTAGCCAGCACATCTCTGTCGCTGCCGGGGAGCGACTCGATCGTGAGCCCGACCGGGGGGCGATCGGGATCCCGCACGGCGGGAACAGTGATCATCGGATGCCCGAGCATGCTCGCTGTCTCGGTGTTGCGTGTGATCGTCTCGAACAGGGGCGACTCGTGGCCGTTGACCACAGCGCGATCTGCGCCGAGTTCCACGGCGACCACCGGGGTGGACGGGTAGACGAGCGCATCCACCCCGGCGGCGAGGACGCGATGCTTCACGATCGCGCGCAGATCGCGGCGCAGTCGGAGGGCTGCGCGATAGCGGCGCTCACCCACCGGTGCGGCGACGAAACCGGCCAACGCCGCACGAACGTCCGGTGAGCGCACCTCTCCGACGAGTTCCGCCACGGAGCGGATGCTGAGGTCCGACGCCTGCAGGAGCGCGTCGAGCGCGCGGGGCGCCTCGTAGCCGACGAGGTCGTGGCGGTGCTCCAGCGCGCGGGCCTGCACATCGCTCAGGTCGATCTCGACCAGCTCGAATCCGTGGGATGCGAGCTCGTCGAGCGCGTGCATCGCGGCGCCGCGCACCGCGTCGTCGATCTGGTCCCAATAGGCGCCCTGCGGAACGCCCAGCCGCGTGCCCGCCGACCCGGCCGTCGTGTCTCCGCTGATCAGCCCGTCGATGAACTGGACGTCGCCGACGTTATGTGCCATGACACCGATCGTGTCGCGGCTCTGTGAGATCATCAAGACTCCGTCTCCCGCGTAGCGTCCGTGGGTGGGACGCATCCCGACCACACCGCAGAACGAGGCCGGTATCGTCATCGATCCGCCGGTGTCGGTTCCGAGGGAGAAGGCCGCGGAACCGGCGGCGATCGCAGCTGCCGAGCCGCCGCTGGAGCCGCCCGCCGACCTTCCCGGATGCCGCGGGTCGCTCACGGCACCGTAGCCGGCATTGTCGGATGTGACGCCAAGAGCGAGTTCGTGCATGTTGGCCTTGCCGACGACGGTCGCCCCGGCGGCGGCGAGCGTGCGCACGACCGAGGCGGTCGGCGAGAGCAGCAGGTCGTCCAGCGCGAGACTTCCTGCCGTCGTGGGTGCTCCCGCGACGACGATGTTGTCCTTCACCGCGAACGGCACCCCCGCAAGGACGCCGGAGGACGATGCGGAGGGCTCCATCACCCGGACGTAGGCCCCACACGAAGCCGCCGCCTGCGCCGCCCGCGATCGCATCTCCCGGAGATTCGCCGCGCCGTCGCGCGCGTGGGAAGCGCGCCAGGCGGCGATGTCATCGGGGACAGCTGAGTCGGTCGGATGCACGAACGCTATTCTTGCACAAATGGGTAAAGATGTGTTTACTCATGATCGCAAATCGACGACGATCCGGTCGTCAGGGGGCGCACTGCCGCCGACCTGCCCGGCATTCACACACCCGAACGGAGCCGCCATGACCGACATCCACACGCATCCTCCGCGTCTGGACGACCAGTACGAACACACTCCCGTGCCTCCCGAGCACCGCAAGAGCACGCTGGCGATCGGGGCGGCCTGGGCCGGCATGCCCATGGTCCTCACGGCGACGGTGATCGGAGGGCAGCTCGCCTACTTTCTCGGCTTCGCGCAAGGGCTCCTCGCTCTGGTGATCGGTGCCGCGGTGCTGGCGGTCTACGTCGGCATCCTGAGTTACACGGCCGGGCACACGGGTCGCAACTTCGGGCAGTTCTCGCGGTCGGTGTTCGGCCGCGTCGGCGCTCTGGTGCCGGCTCTCCTGCTCTCGACGGTGATCGTGGGCTGGTACGCCTTCCAGACCGGGCTGACGGGGTCCCTGCTCTCCGCGATCACGGGGTGGAATGCGGGCATCCTCGCCATCGCAGCGGGGATCGTCTTCATCTTCATCACCTTCGTCGGTATCCGGGCGATCTCGTGGATCGGATACATCTCGGCCCCGCTGTTCATCGTCTTCGGCGTTGCGGCGCTGGTCATCGGCGGGACCGCCCAGGGGTGGCCCGACATCGCCGCGTACGCCGGCGCGTCCCGCACCGCCGCGGCGTGGCCCCTCGGGGTCGGAGTGACCGTCGTCATCGCGAGCCTGGTCGACGCCGGGACGATGACCGCCGACTTCACCCGGTTCTCGCGGACCGGTCGAGAGGCCGTCGCGGCAACTCTGGCGGCCTTCCCCGTCGGCCAGTTCGTCTCGGCGTTCATCGGGGTGCTCGTGGTCTCGGCCGGACTCGCGGTGGATCCGGCCGTCAACGGCGGCATGTTCATCGGCGTCCTCCTCGGCAGCCCCGTCTCCCAGGTCGTCGTCGCCGTCTTCGTGGTGCTCAACCTCGCCGCCGTCTGCGCCCATTGCCTCTACAACGGCGCGATGGGATGGAGCCACGCGACCGGCGCCCGGTTCCGCACGACCACGGTAGTGCTGGGGCTCATCGGTCTATTCGCCGCCGGGCTCGGAGTGTGGTCCTTGTTCAGCGACTGGCTCACGATCCTCGGCGTCATCGTGCCCCCGATCGGCGTGGTGATCATCGTGAGCGTCCTGGTTCGCGGCTACGGGTTCCTCGCTGCGGATGCCGCGCGTGTGCGCGTCGGAGCGTTCGTCGCGTGGGCCATCGGGTCCGCCGCGGCGCTGCTCACCCACCTGTTCGCCCCGGCGCTGAGCGACGCGGTCGTCGGGATCGTCGTCGCCGCTGTCGCCTCCCTGATCGCCGAGCGCCTCGCGTCCCCCGCGCGCAGCGCCGTCCGCACCGAGGCGTAGCGAGTGCCTGCCTGCCGAGACCGCCGCCCCCCGGCAGGCGGGCACTGCCCCCGCGTCAGCGGGCCGGTTCGAAGGCCGCGATGGCGTCGGCCAGCGCCTCGGGCGCCTCGAACGGGATGAGGTGGCCGGTGACCGGGATGACCTGGAGTTCGGCGCGGTCGAGGAAGGGCATCAGGTTGTGCCGCAGCACGTCGACGGGCTCGACGGCGTCCCGCTCTCCGGCCACGACGAGCGCCGGCACGGTGATCGCGCGGGTCTGCTCGGCGACATCCTCGGCGATGCCGCGCAGCGGCCACTCCGTGCGGGCATCCTCGGCGCTCGCGAGGGAGTCCGTCACGATCCGATCCGCCAGCCGCTGCGGAAGCGGCGTCGCCGTCAGGACGTGGTCGCGGACACCGGCGATGGACTCCGCCGTGTCGTACGCGTGCGAGAGCACCTGCTGGTACTCGGGCGTGATCTTCTCGTGCGGCTTCGCCGGTCCCGATCCAACGAGCACGATGCCGCGCAGACCGGCGGGCTGGGTGGCGGCCACCAGCTGGGCGACCTTCCCGCCCATCGAGTGACCGACGAGGACGTAGTCGTCGACGCCGGCGTCCTCGATCACGGTGAGCACGTCGGCCGCGAGCTGCCGCAGCGTGTAGGGGCCCGAGAGATCGCGCGAGCGGCCCCAGCCGCGGAAGTCCAGGGTGAGCGTGTCCCGCTCGGAAAGGCGCTTCAGAACGAGATCCCAGGTGCGCGACGAGCCTCCCCAGTAGTGCAGGAACACCAGGGTGGGTCCCGTGCCGGTGCGGTGGTCGTAAGCGGGCAGATCCGTCAGTGTGGTGTCGGCCATCGAGTGCTCCTTCGATCGGTTGGTCGAGGTACTTCTCCTCGAATCCATCCAACGTGGGCCTCGGCGGCTGCGCATCGCCAGAACCTGACCTGAGATAGGGGAAACTGGACACGTGCCGAGCATCGCGCAGATGACCTATCAGCCTCCGAACGGGCGTGCGACGCCGGTCGAGACGATGACGTTCCGCCAGTTGCGCGACCGGAACGACGGCGGGACGCAACGTGCCGATTTCCACGTCATTGGACTGGTCGACGCCGGGCACGGTGCGGCGACCGTCGATTTCGCCTCCTTCCCCCTCGAGCCGGGGTCGGCGGTGTGGATTCCGCCGGGAGCCGTTCACCGGTGGGACGACATCGCGGCGGTGTCGGGAACCCTCGTGCTGTTCGTGCCGACGGCCCCGGTCACCGATGTCACCCGTCGGATCGTCGCCGACCCGGACCTCGTCGGCGCGTGGCGCCTGCCGGAGGCGGAGCGGATGTTCGTCGACGCGGCTCGTGCGCACCTCGTGCTCGAAACCGCGGCCGCAGGTCCGGGCTGCGCCGGCGAGGTCCCGTCGATCCTGCTGTCGGCGCTGTTGGGCAGGCTGCGGCCGCCACACGGGGAAGCGGCCGCGGCGAATCGGGTGTTCAGGGTCTTCCGGGAGAGTGTGGAGACGCACTTCCGCGAGCACCACGACACGCTCTTCTACGCCCGCACTCTCGGATACGCGCCGCGGACGCTCTCACGCGCGGCGCTGCGGGCGACCGGTCGAACCGCGAAAGGCTGCATCGTGGACCGCATCGTTCTCGAGGCGAAGCGACTGCTGGCCCACGATCGGTTGACGGCGGCCTCCTGCGCGGCCGTGCTCGGCTTCCCCGACCCCTCCACCTTCTCCGTCTTCTTCCGCAACGCCACCGGCATGCGCCCCGGTGCCTGGCAGACCGCCGCGCTCGATCCGGTCGGATGACTGCTCCTCAGGCGACGTCGGTGCGACGCAGCCCGACACGGGCGAGCAGAACACCGGCGGCCGCCGCACCGATGCCGCCGGCGACCATGTCGCCGATCGTGTCCTGATAGCTCATAGACGTCGCTGCTGATGAACCGCCACCCGGCCCACTCGACGATCTCCCACAGTGCGCTGAGGTCGAGGCCCAGAAGGGCGACGAGCCGCATCCATCCTTCGACCGTACCGGTCGATCCCGATGTCGGATCAGCGCATGGCGTCGCCGATGCTCACCCGAGTGCCCAAGGTCGCCGGCCCGATGGTCGCCGCGATCATCCGCACGATCTTCGTCCCGCGCGGTAAACGCGACCTCGTCGGCGCCCAATTCGACGAAGTCGTCACCATGCTCGCCCGGTCCCACCCGACCGTGGCGGACATGCTCGACGACGCCCGCGAAGACCTCCTCGCATTCGCGGAGTTCCCACCCACGCACTGGCGGCAGATCTGGTCCACCAACCCCCTCGAACGACTCAACAAGGAGATCAAACGCCGCACCAACGTCGTCGGTGAATCGGCCTGACTTTCGTTCCTATCGGAAGCCTTGTCCGGCAGGTGCCGGATTGGCTGATTCTTGGTCAGCGTAGTACGCCGTTTCGACCTCGAGTGGGGTGCGCATGTCGAGTTCGCCGTGGAGCCGCTGGTTGTTCCACCACCACACCCATTCGAGCGTCGCGAGTTCGACTTGCTCTACGGTCCGCCAGGGGCCGCGCTGGCGGATGAGTTCGGTCTTGTAGAGGTTGTTGACCGCCTCGGCCATCGCGTTGACAATCAAACGAGTCGCCGACGGTTCCCGTGGAGGGGACCGCGCCGAGCTCGACGATGCGGTCGGTGTAGACCATCGCCATGTAGTTCGAGCCGTGGTCCGAATGATGCGTGAGCCCGGTGAGATCGTCACCGGCACCCCAGGCGGCCATGTCGCGGGCCTGCAACGGCAGAATCTCCGAGCGCGGCATCGATGCGACGTTCCACCCGACGATGCGTCTCGATTAGACGTCGGTGACGAACGCGACGTAGGCGAAACCACTCCAGGTCGCGACGTAGGTCACGTCGCAGACCCAGAGCCGCCGGGGCGCCGGCGCCGTGAAGCGGCGGTTCACGAGATCGCTCGGCAGGACGGTCGTCTTGTCGGAGCGCGTGGTGAAGACCCGCTTCGACTTGCGCACGCCGCGGACCCCGGCGAGCCGCATGAGGCGTTCGGTCTGGTCGCGACCGACCACCTGCCACCCCTGCCGACGCATCAGCGCGTGCATCTTCCGCCGCCCGTAGACGCCGTAGTTCTCGGCGTGCAGCCTCGCGACCTCCGGAACAAGGAGGTCGTCACGGAGCTGCCTCGCTGACGGCGCACGGCCGACTGCGGCGCGGTAGCCCCGCGCGGTGAGGAAGCCCTGGACTGCCGGTCGGAGGACGCGGCAGATGAGCTCGCCCCCGAAACGATCCCGGTGCTCGTTGATGAACCGGATCATCTCGGTCAGGGGCGGTCGAGCTCCTTCGCGAAAAACACGCTCGCGGCCTTGAGGATCTCGTTCGCCTTCCGCAGCTCGGCGTTCTCCTTCTGCAGCCGCTTGATCTCCGCCGCCGCATCGGTCGTCAGCCCAGGCTTGACGCCCGCGTCGACCTCGTAGCGGCGCTGCCAGAGCCGCAGCGTCTCCGGACTCATCCCGAGCAGCCCGGCGACGTGACGGACCGCGCTCATCATGTTCGGGTGCGACGGCCGCGTCTCCGCGAGCATCCTGAGCGCCCGCTCACGCATCTCCGGCGAGTACTTCCTGTTCATCGTGTTCCATCCTTGCTTGAAGAACGGAACGAAAGTCAGGCCGATTCAGTCGGCCACCCAACGCCGATTCGGGGCGGGCGCGGTGAAGTCCCGGTCCAGCAGGTCTGGGGCTCTCGCGGCGTTGCGGTCAGGGACCGTGGTGCGCACGCCCTTGCCGCGCACCAACCCGTTGATCCCGAGATGACGCATCAGCCGGTCCACCCGCCGCCGCGACACGGTCAACCCGCGCCGGCGCAGCAACGCGGTCATCTTCCGCCGCGCATACATCGACTCCGGTGTCGCCTCACCCTTCGCATTCACACGCGCGGCGAGGATCGCGTCGATGACGATGGCATCCCCGACGTCTCGGCTGCTGGGCTGCGCGCGACGCCACGCTCGATATGTCCGCTCGGCGACCTGAACGCCCTGCTCCTGCAGGACCCGACAGATCGACCCGACCGAGCGGTGTTTGGCCCGCTGCTCCTCGATGAACGCGAGGATCAGCGGCGTCGGGGGTCGAGTTCCCCGGCGAAGAAAACCGCCGCGTCCCGCAGGATCGCGTTCGCCTCGCGCAGCTCACGATTCTCCCGCTCGAGTCGGCGGATCCGCTCCGATTCGCTCGTCGTGACGCCCTGCCGGTCGCCAGCGTCGACCTGCGCCTGCCGCACCCAGCGGCGCAGCGACTCCGTCCCGAATCCCAAGCGGGCCGAGACAGCTCCGCACGCAGCCGTCAGGTTGGGGTACTCATCGAGATGATCGAGCACGAGCCTGATTGCGCGCTGCTTCGTCTCCTCCGGAATCCTCTTCGGCATGATCAACATCTTCCTTCCAGACTCGAAAGGAAGCGGCATCAAACCGGGGACGGTTCATCCTGACATTGGCGTCACCTGGCCAGGACTCTACGAATTTCGCCGGCCGAAGCGCCAAGCCCACCTACGCGAGCTCATCATCTGAGATCCGGAAAAACGGGCCACGAATCGCCAAAGCGAGGCTCCAAGTGCGGCACCAAGACTCCGAACACCCGACAGTCAGAGTCTCGGTCACTCGTGTGTGCCGCCGAGCCTCAGGGGTGGTGCGCCGCCAGCAGCCTCGCGGAACGGCAGACTGAACTCATCGGGACTCGAGATGTACGCCGATGGCAACTCGACGATGGAGGACATCGTCGAGTAACTTACCGATCGTGGCCTTCGAACCCGAGCACCCAGCGGCGCCCCTCCGGGCCGATCTCGGTCAGCAAGATCCACCAGATGCTCCGTGACCCTTATTACACCGGAATCGTCATCTACAAGGGCGACGAGTACCCGGGCAGACACGAGCCCCTGATCGATGCCGACCTCTTCAACCGCGTCCAGGCCCTACTCGCCTCCTGCGGACGCGCAGGAGAACGCCGGCGCATCGTCCACCACTACCTCAAGGGCACGCTCTGGTGCGGCGACTGCTACGACGCCCACGGCACCTTCCGGCGCATGATCGCCCGACGCACCATTTCTCGCGCCGGCGACGAGTACTTCTACTTCTTCTGCATCGGCAACAACGACGGCACCTGCAACTCGAAGTACATCAACATGCTCGAAGCCGAACGAGCGGTCGAAAACCACTACAGGCACCTCAACGCATCTCCGGCGTTCATCAACTTCATGTCCGACACGCTCGATGAGACACTCGCCGACCAGCAGGCGGCCCAGAAGGCGCTGAGAGACCAGCTAACTTCACAGCTCACCGGACTAAATGCACGCGAAACCAACCTCATCGACCTCGCCAGCGACGGCACACTTCCGCAACAGAAGATCCGCGCCCGCCTGCAGGAAATAGCCAAGGAACGCGAACGCATCACGACACAACTCGACCGAGTCCAAGACGACCTCGACGAAGCCGCCACGTTCATCAAGACCCCTACTGAAGAACCCGTGTGAGCTCTACCTCAGCGCCAGTGACGAAGTACGACGCCGACTGAACCAAGCGTTCTTCGCACATCTCCTCATCCACCGCGAAGACGGCATCCACCCACACTTCAACGAACCGTTCGACGATCTGCTCCGCACCCAGCAGCACTTCCTGTCCGCTGCCACCCACGTCGCCCCGCACCGCCCGACCCGGTCCGCAGCAACGCCCCGCCCCCACAGCAAGAAAGAAGGAGTCGCCCATCCGGGCGGCTCCTTCTCTACATCGCCCCTGAAAATCTCACCGCATTCGGCCCATAGGGTCGAATTTTGCAACAAGACTCAGCTTGTCGGGCTGCTGCGAAACTACTGCCAACAAGCGCGGAAAACCGCTGAACTGGCCGAGCTCTTGGCCACCGCCCGCGACTCGACACGTGCGCCGGACGACCGCCCGCTCCCCCAGCAGAACACGCTCCACCGCTCGGTCGTCAAGCTCCTGATCGAGGACTACGAGGCTGGCGCCTCGACGTACGAGCTAGCGGAGCGGTACAACGTGCGCCGCAACACCGTCCGCGACACGCTCCGCCGGGCTGGATTCGACCTCAGCGCCAAGGCGAAACGTGCAGCGATTCCGCAGAGCATCATCGACTTCGCCAGGGACAACCGGATCACGATCCGGGATGTCGAAGGCCGTCGGTACGCTTGATCGCGCCCCGAACGAAGGATGACGATGCCGCAGTACCGGTACATGAATCAGTGGAACGAGCTGACGCTGCGACCCGTGGCCAGCGAGCCCTATCTCGACGAGGCGGAGGCGCGTGCGCGGTATGAGGGCGGTGGTGATGCGTTCGAGGTGATTCCGGAGCCGGATGCGGCGACGGGTGTGCCGGCGTGGTCGATGCGGGTGTACACGGGTGATGGCGCGTTCCGGGTGCAGCATTACAACGCGGCGGGTTCGATCTCGCGGGTCACGGGTTTCCGGCGCTATGACGGGCGGCTGTTCCATGACGAGGTGATCGACTTTTTCTACCCGGACCAGGAGAACCGGTACGACCAGTCGGAATCCACGGCGCATGTGACGGCGTACATCAAGCCGAATGGGACGTCGAAGGTGATCTCCACGAACGTGGAGCCGGGCAAGGAGACGGTCGAGGAGTACCGGGGCGTCCCGATCGACTCGTATTGGGCGGAGCGTCCGGTGTTCGGGGACTGGGAGAAGCTCGCCGATCCGAACTACGGCGATTCGGCCGCGCAGGAATCGGGGGCGCCGGAGGCGCATGAGCGAGCGGTCGAGATGTTCTCGCGGCTGCGGTATTTCCGTGAGCAGGGCTCGCCGGTCGAGCAGCTGAAGGTGGAGGATCTGCCCGGCGGTGCCGGGGTGATCGTGGTCCACCAGGTGCGCGGCGGGGGGTCGCTGTACGTGGCTCCGGACGGGTCGGCGATGTTCGCGGCGTCGGCGGTCTCGCCCGACAAGGCGCTGCGCGCGTTCCTGGACGGCCAGCGCACCGATCCGTCGCACTTCGCGGGCGACGGCGGTCGACCCTGGCGTGAGGTGGTAGAGGTGGGTTCGATGTTCGTTCCGCCGTCGGAGGATCCGGACGGTCTTCGCCCGAGGACGCAGGATGAGCTGCCGGTTTACCGGCATGCCGCTGACCTGGCGGCGTGGGGTCGTGAGCTGTTGCGTCGTCTGGGGGAGTCGGATGTGGCGGCGTATCGGTACTACGTCGCCGAGGAGTATGTGTTCGCTGTGCAGTGCGGGCCCCGGGTGGTCGTCGTCAGCCCGAAGGACGGCGAGCACCTGTTGTGGCAGGGCGAGCCGGAGGCGGCGCTTGCGGCGTATCGTTCGGGGGCGCGGACGCCGTTGGCGGAGTTCGGTGGCGAGGATCCGATCACGGCTGAGCGGGCGCGCCTCGCGCCGCGTGTCGAGCGTCTCCTGGAGCGCCGCCCCGACATCGCCGGCGCGCACCTTCTCCGCGCGTGGCAGGTGTGTGCGCTGTTCGATCTGGAGATGTCGTGGTCGATCGCGTGGCTGGATGGGACCTACGTGCTTCGTCGTTGGGAGCGCGACGACAGCAGGGAGCGGGAGACCTCCCCGTCGGCACTTGAGCTGATGGATCGTCTGGAGAGCTGGCTCCTGGACTGACACCGGCCCGGCGTCGACCGGTCTTACTCGGCGACGGTGAAGCGCTCGAGCACGCTCTGAGCGACGAGATCGCGGATGCCGATGCGATCCTCGGCGAGGGTCATGCGCAGCCCACCGCCGGGCTGAGCGAACCAGGGCTGGGCGACCTCCACGCGGACGAGCACGTTCGCGCGCGTGAGCAGCGCGTGCCGCTCCGCGCCCTGCCCGAGCGCCGTCGGGGGGGGGGGGGGGGAGCGAGCGCGCCTCGAAGCGGGTGCCGTACGGGAACAGCTGCACGCCGTCGAGCACGCCGATGCGATCGAGCAGAAGCCCGACGGGCAGCTGGATGAGCAGTTCGACCCGGTGGCAGGGGCCGTGGGCGAGGGGGCGGGCCGATTAGGCTTCTGGGTGAACGGCCGAGAGGTGAGGCGCGATGCCCGACACGCTGCAGGAGCGCTGCGAACGACTGGTCCAGCCGGTGACCTCGCTGGCGGCGACCAGCCTCGGTGCCGCCGTGAGCCCCACCGGGATCGACGACGCGCTCGCGGCGGCGCGTGCGGTCAAGGCGATCCTCGATGAGGACGCCTCCGGCATCGAGCCGGGCGGGTTCACGGACTGGCTGCCGACCGGGCGTCGCACCGTCGCCGCGATGATCGACGCGCTGGAGCGCGGCGACGCCGAGACCTCGTACAAGCTGTTCACCGATCAGGCTTCCGGGTTCTACCGCCTCGGCATCGCATGCCAGGGCTTCCAGGGATGGTGAGACGCATGGCCTTGCAGGAGATCGATCGCGGGTACTTCGAGGCGCAGCCGCACCGCTTCGAGCGCGTGCCCAATGCGCGCAAGCGCGCCGGGTGGCTCATCGCGGCGGCGCCGTTCCTGCTCATCGGCATCGGCATCGCGGTCGCCTCGCCGTGGATCTGGGCGCACTTCGAGGCCCAGATCGCCGCCGGTGTCGACAACATCCGCATCGGCCGGGGCCCGGGTGCGGCGTTCGTCGGCGTGATGCTCGCGGGGGCGCTCGGCCTCATCATCGGCGGGATCTTCGCCTACACCGGCATCTTCGACGGCAAGAGCTGGCGGGATCGCACCACGGGGGCGATCCTCACCAACGGCCTCGTCGAGCGCTACCCCACGGCCGATCGATTCGACGAGCTGGCGCACCAGGTCTTCTCCCGCACGCTGACGGCGCCGCTGCCCAAGGGCGACGCGACGCGGGGCAAGATGATCCTGCAGACGATGGAGGACCGCGAGCACGGGATCGTCCACGTGTGGCTGGAGGCCGCGGACGGGCGCACCGCCCAGGCGGCGTGGGACGGGGACGCCGCGCGCCGGATCGCGCGTCCGCAGTCCTGATCGCCGAACGGGCCCGGCACGCGCCGGGGCGTCGAGCGCGGCCATCGTGCGGCGACCGCGCGAACTAGGCTTCTGCGGGGAGGACAGTGTGAGCGGCTGGTCGATCATCAGCGAGGCCGAGGCGGCGCCGGAGCCGACGCCCATCAGCGTCGCCCGGGCGGAGCTGCTCGGGGTGCGTCGTGCACCGTACGGGCGCCGCGTGCTCGCGACGATCATCGACGCCCTGCCCGTGATCGTCTTCGCCATCCCGCTCTGGTTCGTGCCGGCGGCGCGAGATCGGCACCGAGCGCGAACGCCTCACCGCCCAGCTCCAAGCCACCGTCGACGCCCTCAAGGACGCGGTCGAGTTCATCGGGACCAACCTGCGCCTGCTCGAGGATCCCTACGAGCTGTACATGAACGCCAGCGACGAAGTCCGCCGCCGCCTCAACCAGGCCATCCTCAAGCACATCTTCATCGACCACGACGAGATCATCGATCACGACCTCGAAGACCCGCTCGGTGATCTGTTCACCGTCCAGACGATCTACCACGCCAGCACCATCGGAGCACCGCCTGGCCGCCTGCACGACCTCGCCCAGGCCTCCTGGGCCAAGCACTACCAGACCACGAAGAAGAAGGGAGCCGCCCACATGGGCGACTCCCTTACTTCGTTGACCCTGGAAGCTCCTCCAAACCCGGCCCATAGGGTCGGTGTTTGCAGTAAGCCTCACCTGGTCGGGCTGACAGGATTTGAACCTGCGACCCCTTGACCCCCAGTCAAGTGCGCTACCAAGCTGCGCCACAGCCCGTTGTCCTTCGCTCTCGCGCAGGCAACTCCCCTATCTTAGCCTGATGCGCGACCCGTCCGCGAACCGAGGCGTTGCGAGTGTCGGAGGCTCCGCGTACCGTCCCCCCTCATGGTGACGATCACGACCGAGACGGCGACCGCCGATCGATGGGACGACGTTCAGCGCGCTCTCATTGGCGGCGGCGACGACGCCAGTTGCCAGTGCATCTGGCCCATGCTCCGCAACAAAGACTGGAATGCAACTACGACACCGCAGCGCAAGGAGATGCTGCGCGCAGAGATCGACGCGGGCCCGCCGCCGGGCATCGTCGCCTACGTCGACGGCGAAGCCGCAGGGTGGATCTGCATCGGCCCGCGCACACGTCAGGCGCGAGTGCTTCACACACGGATGATCGCAGCCGCGACGACAGAGCCGTTCGACGACGGCTCGGTCTGGGCGGTGACGTGCTACGTCGTGCGCCGGGAGCATCGAGGGCTCGGCGTGAACCGCGAGCTGCTCAGGGCAGCCGTCGCGTATGCGCGCACGTCGGGCGCACGCCTCATCGAGGGTTATCCGGTCGACACCGGTGGCGAGACGGTGCGCTCGAACGATCTCTACCACGGAGCGCTGAGCACCTTCCTGTCCGCAGGATTCGAGGAACGCACGCCGATGAAACCCGGACGCGCGCTCGTCGCACTGGCTCTGCGACCCTGAGCGCTAGCGTGGAACGATGAGCGACCCGCATCCGTTCGTCGACGACGCCGTCCTCGGCCGCCTCTCCCGCGCCACCAGTGAGCTCGCCGACGTCACGGCGCTCACGCACGACTGGTATGCGGGAACCGTGCCCACCGACGTCGGAGACGTGGAGATCATGATCGATGCGACGACACCCGAAGGCGTCACTCCCCTGCTCCCCCGTCTGCGCGAGGCAGTCGCTCGCATCGCCGACCTCCACCTCACCGCGACCGACGCCGTCGTGAGCACGTTCAGCACCGCGGAGCCCGAGCCGGCCGACCTCGAAGCCGCCGCCTCCGATCTGTCCCTCGACGCCATCGAAGCCGCCGCCGACGGCAGCATCGTCCTCCACTTCACCGATGCGTGCGGCGAGCACTTCCCCGAGGGATACTGGCCGGCCGTCCACCCGGGCGTCGGTGACGACGTCGAGCGCGTCACCGTCGAGTCCTGATGAGCCTGCGCACTGTCCTCTGGGCGTTCGTCCCGTATGCGATGGCGTCAGCGGTTCACGTGGTGCTCCTAGCCATGGAGAACCCGCTTGCCGCACCGACGAAGCTCATCCTCATGCCTCTCCTGGCGGTGCCGGTGCTCCTGTCGATCCGCCGCGCGCGTCGCCGCGTCAGCATCCTGCTGATCCTGACCGCTCTTCTCTTCTCGTGGCTCCGCGCCGCCGCCGGCTCGCTCTTCCCTGACACCCCCGAACTCCCGCTCATGCTGGGATTCTTCGGCGTCGCCCATATCGCATACATCGTGCTCTTCGCGCGCTTCCTCGGTGGACGACGGATGCCGTGGTGGGCCCTTGCATACGCCGCCTGGTGGATCGTCATGATGTTCACGCTCGGCCCACACACCGGTGCGCTCCTTCCGGCCGTGGGCGGGTACGGGGTGGTGCTCGCAGGAACAGCCGCGATGGCGGCGCGGTGCTCTCGACTGATCGCCGCGGGCGGCGCACTCTTCCTGCTCAGCGATACGATCCTCGCCTTCCGGCTCTTCCTCCCTGACGCCATGCCCTCGTGGACCAGCCCGGCGGTGATGTCGACCTACACCCTGGGGCAGGGTCTCCTCATCGCGGGAGCATTGGTCCGGCTGCACGAGAAGGCGGCGCGATGACGGATTCCGTGCGCATCGACAGCTGGCTGTGGGCGATACGCGTCTTCAAGACGCGCTCGGCGGCGACCACGGCATGCCGCGCAGGCCATGTGCGGGTCAACGGCGACAGGGTCAAGGCCGCGCAAGCGGTACGCATCGGCGATGAGGTGCGGATCCGCGTCGCGGGCTTCGATCGCATCCTGATCATCAGACAGCTGCTCGTCAAGCGCGTGAGTGCTCCCCTCGCCGCCGCGGCGTACGAAGACCGGACACCGGTGCGCGAACCTCAAGCAGCACTGGCGGTGCGCGACCGAGGTGCAGGGCGTCCGACGAAACGGGAGCGCCGGGAGATCGACCGCCTCCGGGGTCGCGGTTCGCATCGTATTCAGGACTAGCCTTCCCCCCTTCGAACATATCTTCTAATCTGGAGGCATGGCACCTCCGACCGACCTCGACCGCGATTTGCAGCGGCGTGCCGCGTTGCTCGACGCGTGGGTCGAGAAGCGCCGACAGATCGCGGTGCTCGAGGCGAAGGCCGCCGAACTCCTCATCGACCAGCTGAACATCTACGACGGCGATGTCGCCGAACATCCCACGCATCGCGACGCGATCCACCGGTCGATGATCGCCGAGTTCTCCGCCGCGGCGCGGCTCCCCCGCACGACGGTCGAATTCGCGTTCGGAGACGCACGATCACTCGCCACCTCACTGCCGGCGGTGCGTACCGCCTTCCGGGAGGGACGCATCAGCGCGGCCCACGTCCGCGAGATCGTTCGTGCGTCCGCACCGCTTGACGAGGCGGTGACCAATGCCCGAGCGGATGCCGAGATCCTGGCGCTGTATAAGTCTGCCGTGCTCGTCGTCGCCGAACAAGACTCAGCCGCACGCACCCGACCGCACGCGCGCCAGGTTGCCGCGGCGCTCGTGGGCGACACCGTGGTGCAGCGACAGCGTCGTGCGGTCGAGCAGCGGGGCGTCACCGTGCGGACTCTCGATGACGGTCTGGCGATCCTGACGGCGGTGCTTCCTGAGTGGATCGCGCACGCGATCTTCGACCGGCTCACGCAGATGGCCGCGCACATCACAGATGCGCGCAGGCACGAGCCCGGGGATGCCTTCGCCGTCGACGCTGCGGTCTTCGCCGTCGACGCGGACGCCGCCGCACCGGACGCCGGCACCACACCGGACGCCGGCAGCACACCGGACGCCGGCAGCGCACCGGACGCCGCAGACGCGCGCACGACCGACCAGCTGCGCGCCGACTTCCTCTCCGACCTCCTGCTGGCCGCGTCACCGAGCGAGATCCTCGGAGACGGACTGGACGCGGTGCAGGCGCGGGTGCAGGTGACGATCGCCGCGACGACCCTCGCCGGCATCGACGATGCACCCGCCGATCTCGATGGGCTGGGACCGCTCGATCCCGATGTCGCGCGCGCTCTCGCCGGCCGATCGGCCGGGTGGTCGCGACTGTTCCTCGATGCGGCTGGTCACGTCACCCGAACGGATTCATACACGCCGACCGCAGCCATGAAGCGATTCCTTCGCGCGCGCGACCAGCGATGCCGATTCCCCGGATGCCGCACGCCCGTGCACCGGTGCGACATCGACCACAACCACGATCACGCGAAGGGCGGAGTGACGGCGCTCGACAATCTCGCGCACCTCTGCAGAGCTCACCACACGCTCAAACACCCCGACATCCCCGGCCTGCATCGCTGGACGGCGAGGCAATTGCCGGATGGAACGCTCACCTGGACGAGTCCCCTCGGTCGCGCCTATCGCGACCGAGCAGCGCGGCGGGTGATGTTCACATGAACGCGGCGGAGGGCGTGCGCATCACCGGGACGAGCCGGCGCGCAAGCGAGCTCTCATCGACCCGAGTACGAGATGCGTTCCAGCAGCCACCGAACCGAGCGCACGGCCGACGCGCCGGCTTCCGCGACCCGCTCCTGCAGCTCACGGTCGCTGGTGACGGCGATCACCGTGTCCCCCTCCGCGACGCGCCGCTCGACCTCCGCGACGATCGCGTCGTCGCCCGCTCCTTCGGCCCGGACCACCGTCACGTCCGCGGAGTCCTGCGCCAGGTGGCGGGCCTTGCCTTCGACGACGAGGGCGACGGAAGGGAACCACCGCGCGCCTCCGAGGCTGAGGTCGGCACCATCGACCGTCAGACCGCCGAGGCGGTCACGAAGCCTCTCCGCCGCCCCGAGCCGGTCCTTCCACCAGCCATCCGGCACAGAGCCCACCACGTTCGCGGCGTCGACCACGACCACCGGTCGCACGTCGAGCAGCGACCGCAGCATCGGCCAGGCCGACGCGAAGCCCGGGTGCAGAGGCAGGTCGCTCACGTTCGCGACGGGAACCCACTCGAGAGCCACGCTCTCCCGGTCGCTGATCACCGGATCGAACGGCGCGACGACATCGGCGACCACGGTCGTGTACGACCAGATGTCGAGGTCCAGCACACTCGTGAAGCGTGGACGCACGGCGCCGTCCGGCACTCCGGCCTCCTCCTGCGCCTCGCGCACGGCGCCCGCGATCGCGCTCTCGCCCTCGTGCATCGCACCTCCGGGGAGCCCCCACGTGCCGCCGAAGTGGCTCCACGCCACCCTGTGCTGCAGCAGCACACCGCGAGCGGGGTCATGGGCGAGCAGTCCGGCCGCACCGTAGCGACCCCAGTACCGTTCACCGGTTGGGGCGACCACCCATGCGTCACCGGCGTCGCGAGGTCCGTCCGGACGACGCGGCTCACCCGGGGCAGGAGGTACGACAGTCACCCCTCCAGCCTTTCACAGCATGCGGCCACCGGCACGCCGTCCGTGACACACGGGAACATCTGTGGAGCCGAAGGCGCGCACTCCGCCCACTCAGCGCTGGCGGCGCTCCCGCACCCTCATGTTGATCACGATCGGCGTTCCCTCGAAGTCGTACAGCTCGCGCAGACGACGCTGGATGAACCGGCGATAGCCGGGGTCCAGGAAGCCGGTCGTGAAGAGCACGAACGTGGGCGGACGCGTGGACGCCTGAGTCCCGAAGAGGATACGCGGCTGCTTGCCGCCCCGCAGCGGGTGCGGATGCTCGGCGACCAGTTCCGAGAGGAAGGCGTTGAACTTCCCGGTGGGGATGCGGCGGTCCCAGTTCTCCAGCGCGGTCTCGAGCGCCGGCACGAGCTTGTCGAGGTGGCGTCCGGTCTTCGCGGAGATATTCACACGAGGCGCCCAGGCGACGTGCGCGAGATCCTGCTCGATCTCCCGTTCGAGGTACTTCCGCCGATCCTGGTTCTCGAGGTCCTCGTCGTTCAGCCGATCCCACTTGTTGAAGGCGAGCACGAGCGCGCGTCCCGACTCCAGCACCAGGTCGATGATCCGCACGTCCTGCTCGCTGATCGACTGCGAGACATCGAGCACGACGACGGCCACCTCGGCCTTCTCCAGCGCCGCGGATGTCCGGAGCGAAGCGTAGAAGTCAGCACCCTGCTGCAGATGCACACGGCGACGGATGCCGGCGGTGTCGACGAACCGCCACATCTTGCCACCGAGCTCGACGATCTCGTCCACCGGGTCGCGCGTCGTGCCGGCGAGGTCGTTCACGACCACGCGCTCCTCCCCCGCGGCCTTGTTCAGGAGCGAGGACTTCCCGACGTTCGGACGACCGAGGATGGCGACGCGACGCGGTCCGCCGATCTCCTGCTTCGCCACCGCCGAGGTCTCGGGCAGCTTCTCGAGCACGGCGTCGAGCAGATCGGCGACCCCGCGCCCGTGTATGGCCGAGACCGGGTACGGCTCGCCCAGACCCAGGTTCCACAGTGCCGCCGCCTCGGGCTCCTGACGGCTGTCGTCGATCTTGTTGGCGACGAGGAAGACCGGCTTTCCGCTCCGACGCAGCAGTTTCACGACGTGCTCATCGGTCGACGTCGCACCGACCATCGCGTCGACGACGAACAGCACGAGATCGGAAAGGTCGATCGCGACCTCGGCCTGCGCGGCCACCGACCGATCGATACCCTTCGCGTCGGGCTCCCACCCCCCGGTGTCGACGAGGGTGAAGCGACGGTCGTTCCACTCCGCCTTGTACGTCACGCGGTCGCGCGTCACGCCGGGGGTGTCCTCCACGACGGCCTCACGGCGGCCGAGGATGCGGTTCACCAGAGCCGACTTGCCGACGTTGGGACGTCCGACGATCGCGACGACCGGAAGCGCCGGCAGGAACTCGATGCCGTCGTCGCCGAGAGCGACGCCCGCGAGGAGCGCAGCGTCCTCGTCGTCGAGCTCGTAGTCCGCGAGACCGGCACGCAGCGTCTCCGCGCGCTGCTCGGCGAGCACCTCGTCGAGGGCCTCCATCTTCTCGGCGAGCTGGTCGGGGCCGCCTTCGTACTCATCGTCAGCCACGGTGTGCTCCTCGGAGTCGTTCGATCACCGCGAGAACGGCGTCGATGGTCTGGGGGAAATCGAGATGGGTGGAGTCGACGACCTCGACGCCCTCAGCGGCGTTGAGGAAGTCGACGACAGCGCTGTCCGATGCGTCGCGCTTGTGCAGCGCGGCAGCGACGGAAGCCGCGTCTTCGCCCGCGAGCTCGCCGGCGCGACGAGCAGCGCGCACCTCGGGGGCGGCCGTCAGCAGGATCCGCACCGGCGCGTCGGGGGCGACCACGGTCGTGATGTCGCGTCCTTCGACGACGACGGCGGGATACGGCGCCTCGGCCACGAGCGCCCGGAACAGCGAGTTCACCTGTGCGCGCACCTCCGGGACGCGCGCCACACCGCTCACCGCGCCGGAGACGCGGGGCTCCCTGATCGCCTCGGTGACATCGGCATCGCCGACGCGCACCGTCCGGTCGTCCGGGTCGAGTCCGAGGCGCACCGGAAAGTCGGATGCCGCCGCGAGCACGGCATCCGCATCCGACGTGTCGGCGCCGCGGTCGAGCACGTGCCACGCGAGCGCGCGATAGGCGGAACCGGTGTCGAGATATCCGAAGCCCAGGCGCCGGGCGACGGCCTTGGACACGCTGGACTTTCCGGACCCGGCAGGTCCGTCGATGGCGATGAAGTCGGGCGTGGTCATGCGAGTCCTCTGCTCGGTCGAACGGTCGGAGAGATCAGTCATTGGATGTCCCCGCAATCCGCCATCCGCGCTCGGTCAGCCCGCTGATCGCGCCGTGCAGAGCGGCGGGGTCGACGCTGATCTCGGCAAGACCGAACTGGGCACCCGGCGAATGCTCCAGTCGCAGGTCCTCCACGTTCACCCCGAGCTCGCCGAGTTCGCCGAAGAGGCGGCCGAGCTGACCCGCGGTGTCGTCGACCATGACGACGAGCTGTTCGAACCGACGGTTCTGCCCGTGCTTTCCGGGGAGTCGCTCCACGCCCTCGTTGCCCTGACGGATCGTTTCGGCGACCACACGCCGCGAGCCCGGCGCATCCGGAGCCCGCAGCGCATCCGAGACCTCGCGCAGGTCGGCGGCAAGCGCATCGAGCACCTCGACGACCGGCGTCGCGTTCGCACCCAGGATCTGCACCCACAGTTCGGGGGCGGATGCGGCGATGCGCGTGGTGTCGCGCACGCCCTGTCCGGCGAGCCGCAGCGCGCCCTCCTCGGCCTCCGCCAGCCGACCCGCGAGGAGGCTCGCGACGACCTGCGGCACGTGCGAGGTGAGCGCGACCGAACGGTCGTGCTCCTCGGGCGTCATCTCGAGGGGCATGGCGCCGACGTCGAGAGCGAGAGCCTCGACGAGCGCGAGATCGGCGGGACGAGTCTGCTCATCCCGACACACCACCCAGGGACGTCCGATGAACAGGTCGGCACGGGCGGAGATCGCGCCGCCACGCTCACGTCCCGCGAGCGGGTGCGAGCCGATGTACCGGGTGAGGTCCACCCCGCGCGCCGTCAGTTCGCGGAACGGCTGCAGCTTGACGCTGGCGACGTCGGTCACGACGGCATCCGGGTAACGGCGAAGCTCGGCCTCGACGACGTCCGCGGTGACGTCCGGCGGTACGGCGACCACGACCAGGGCCGGGCTGTCGGCATCCTCCGCCGCGCGTCCCGCCCCGTAGTCGATGGCGAGCCGCAGCTGCGCGGGCGAGGTATCGGAGAGCACGACGTCGATGCCCTTGGCGCGGAGGGCGTGGCCGATGCTCGCGCCGAGCAGACCGGCGCCTACGATCCGCACGGTGCCAGACAGCCGCGGCGCGACGGTGACAGAGGATCGCGGCGCGATGGGCGCACCCGTGGTTTCCGTCACTCGTTCTCCTGCTGCTCGCCTGGCGCCGCGGCGACACCCGAATCACGGCGCGACAGAGTCAGCAGCGCGCCAAGTTCGATTTTAGTCAGGTCGCGCGTCTTCCCCGCAGGGAGCGTTCCCAGGTGCAGCGGGCCGAACTGGCGGCGCACGAGCTCGGTCACCGGGTGTCCGACGGCGGCCATCATGCGCCGCACGATGCGGTTGCGCCCCGAGTGCAACGTGAGCTCGACGAGGCTCGAGCCGCGCGACGTGTCGAGCAGCCGTGCCTTGTCGGCGGCGATCGGTCCGTCCTCCAACTCGATCCCCTTGGTCAGCTTCGCGATGGTCTGCGCGGTCACGGTGCCCTCGACCTTGGCGATGTACACCTTCGTGACGCCGAACGAGGGGTGGGCCAGAACGTGGGCGAGCTCACCGTCGTTCGTCAGGATCAGGAGCCCGCTGGTCTCGGCGTCGAGGCGGCCGACGTTGTAGAGCCTCTCGTCGTAGTCCCTCGTGAACCGCCGGAGGTCCGGCCGGCCGCTCTCGTCCCGCATGCTGCTGACGACGCCGGTCGGCTTGTTGAGCATCACGTAGCGCTTCGTCACGTCGAGCTGCACGGCCGTGCCATCGACATCGACCAGGTCCCGTTCGGGGTCGATGCGCGTGCCGAGCTCGGTCACGACGCGACCATTGACGCGGATGCGACCCTCGACGATGTAGTTCTCGACGACCCGGCGCGACGCGACGCCGGCGGCGGCGAGCACCTTCTGCAACCGGACGCCTTCTGCGGGCGTGTTCTCTGTCATCGGACCACTCCTTCGTCGAAACCGTCTGCGCCGTCGTCGAGCAACGGGGAGATCGGAGGCAGCTCGTCGAGCGAGTTGATCCCGAGGTGCTGCAGCAGCGCGTCGGTGGTGCCGTAGTTGATGGCGCCGGTCTCCGAATCGGCGAAGAGCTCGGTGATGAGCCCGCGTGCGAGCAGGGTGCGCACCACGGAGTCAACGTTCACCGCGCGGATCGACGCCACCTGGCTGCGGGTGACGGGTTGCTTGTAGGCGATCACGGCGAGCGTCTCGAGCGCCGCCTGCGACAGACGCGCCGGCGCCTGTCCGCCGACGAACTCCGCGACCATGTCGTCGTGGTCCTCGCGCACGTAGAGGCGCCACCCTCCGCCGACTTCGCGCAGCTCGAAGCCTCGCCGGGGCCCGCGCCCCTTGCCGTCGTAGTCGTCCACCAGCGTCTCGATGGCCTGGCGCACGGCCGGCACGGGAGACCCGACGGCCGCAGCCAGGGCGACGAGACCGATCGGCTCGTCGATGATCATCAGGATCGCCTCGATCCGCTCGGTGAGCGGTGTCTCAGGCGCAGCCGAGCCGGTCTCAGCATCCGCCGTGGTCATGGTGTCATCTGTCATAGTCGGCCCCCAGGGTCGCAAGGGATTCGTCGGACCAGTGCTCGGCCGACCAGCGCAGCGTCAATTCGCCGAGCGGCTCCAATTGTTCGAACGAGAGCGCGGCATGGCGGTAGAGCTCCAGCACGGAGATGAAGCGCGCTACGACGATGCCGGGCTCACGGATGCCGGCCACGAGCTCGCGGAACGTGAGCGACTCGGTGCCGCGGAGCAGGGTGACCACGATCGCCGCCTGTTCACGGATGCTCACCAGCGGCGCGTGGAGATGATCGAGACCGACGTGCGGTATCTCCTTCGGCGCGAAGGCGAGGAGCGCGAGCGCCGCGAAATCGTCGACGCTGAGCGACCAGACCAGCTCGGGGGTCTTCCTGCGGTGTTTCTCGTCGAGGCGGACGGCTCGCGCGTGCCTGCGGTCCTCACGCTGGAGGCACCGGGCGAACCACGCCGAGACCTCCTTGAAGGCGCGATACTGCAGCAGCCGGGCGAAGAGCAGGTCGCGGGCCTCGAGCAGGGCGACGGCCTCGGCATCGACCAGCTCGCCCTGCGGGAGGAGGCCGGCGACCTTCATGTCCAGCAGCGTCGCCGCCACGACGAGGAACTCCGACGCCTGATCGAGCTCCTCGGAATCGTCGAGCTCCTGCAGGTACGAGATGAACTCGTTGGTGACGGCGCTGAGCGACACCTCCGTGATGTCCATCTCGTGCTTCGAGATCAGCGTGAGGAGCAGGTCGAACGGGCCGTCGAAGTTCGACAGCGAGACACGGAACCCGTCGGCGGATCCCTCTGCGGGCTCAGCGGTGCCGGGGATGTCCTCAGGCGACGGCGCCACGGGCGACCAGCTCCCGCGCCAGCCGCAGGTACGCCTGTGCGGCGGCGTGCTCGGGTGCGAACTCGGTGATGGGCACGCCGGAGACCGAGGCATCGGGGAACTTCACGGTGCGCCCGATCACCGTCTCCAGCACGTCGTCGCCGAAGGCCTCGACGACACGCTCGAGCACCTCGCGCGAGTGCAGGGTGCGCGGGTCGTACATCGTCGCGAGCAGTCCGTCCATCGTGATCGACGGGTTGAGCCGATCGCGCACCTTGTCGATCGTCTCGATCAGCAGCGCGACGCCGCGCAGAGCGAAGAACTCGCACTCCAGCGGGATGATGACGCCGTGCGCCGCCGTCAGGGCGTTCACGGTGAGCAGGCCGAGCGAAGGCTGGCAGTCGATGAGGATGACGTCGTACTCCCCCGCCACCTGACGCAGCACGCGCGCGAGGATCGTCTCGCGGGCGACCTCGTTCACGAGGTGCACCTCGGCGGCCGACAGGTCGATGTTGGCGGGCATGACGTCGAGTCCGTCGACGCGCGAATGGACGATGGCGTCGTGCGCATCGCGCTTCGTGTCGAGCAGAAGGTCGTACACGGTGGGCGACTCATGCGTCTGGATGCCGAGGCCGGCGGACAGCGCGCCCTGCGGGTCGAAGTCGACGGCGAGCACCTTGCGGCCGTACTCGGCCAGCGCCGCGGCGAGGTTGATCGACGTCGTGGTCTTGCCGACGCCGCCCTTCTGGTTGCACAGCGCGATGATGCGGGCAGGACCGTGGGAGCTCAGCGGCGCCGGGATCGGGAACCCGCGGTAGGGGCGTCCGGTGGGTCCGATCGGGGTGTCGTCGTTCGTCGACGTCTTCGCCCTGGACTTCGCCGCTCTGTCAGCCACCGGTTCTCCTGCTCCTTCGTGCTTGCTCGATTGTAGCCGGAGGCGCCTCTTTCGAGGCTCGCGCCGCGCCCGCGCGAGGGTGGGACGTCGCGTAGATGTCGCGCAGCGCATCCACCGAGACGTGGGTGTAGATCTGCGTGGTCGCGACCGAGGCGTGCCCGAGCAGCTCCTGGACGATGCGCACATCCGCGCCGCCTTGAAGGAGGTGGGTCGCGAACGAGTGGCGCAGGGTGTGCGGGGAGATCTCCGCCGTGATGTCTGCGCGCTCGGCCGCTGCCCTGATGATCAGCCACGCGCTCTGCCGCGACAGCGGGGCACCCCGCGCACCGAGGAAGAGCCGCGACGACGCGCGCCCCTTGGCCGCCAGGCCGGGCCGGACGCGCGTGAGGTACGCGTCGACGGCTGCGCGAGCATAGGAGCCGAGTGGAACGATGCGCTCCTTCGCTCCCTTGCCGCGCAGCCTCAGCACATCGCCGTGGGCGAGATCATCGACGTCGAGGCCGACGGCCTCCGACACGCGGGCGCCGGTCGCGTACAGCAGCTCCAGCAGCGCTCTGTCCCTGATCCCGAGCGGCTCGTCTGCCGAGGGCGCTGCGAGCAGCCGTTCCACTTGGTCGATCGTCAGAGCCTTCGGCAGCCGCTGCGGTGCTTTGGGCGGGCGCAACCTGCCGCTCGGGTCGTCCTGTTCGATGCCCTCCCTGGCGAGAAACCGGTGCCAGCCGCGTACGGACGATTGCAACCGCGCGAGACTCGTGGCGGCCGGCCGCGGCTCGGCCCCCGCACGGTCGGCGATGAACCTCCCGATCACGGCGGCGTCGACGGCCGACGTGTCCTCGATGCCGTGCGAACGCAACCACTCGAGGTACCCGGTCAGATCCCTGCGGTAGGCCGCGACGGTGTGCTCGCTCAGGCCGCGTTCGATCGTGACGTGGCGCAGGTAGACGTCGAGCGCACGCCCGAGGTCCACGTCATGCCCCCGCGCGTCGCCGTTCGGCGGCCAGGAGGCCGATCGCGAGGAGGGCGTTGTGCATGCGACCGTCGAGCACGCCCGCGACGGCATCCGCGAGCGGAACGCGCTCGACCCGGATGTCCGCTTCCTCATCCTCGCGCGCATGAGCATCCGCGATGGGTGTCAGCCCGGTGGCGAGGAAGAAGTGGACGATCTCGTTGCTGCCTCCGGGCGTCGCGAACGTGCTCAGCAGCGGCTCCCAGTGCCGGGCGGCGAGATCCGCCTCCTCGGCGAGCTCGCGCTTGGCGGCGGAGAGCGGGTCCTCGCCCTCGACGTCGAGCAGCCCGGCGGGGAGCTCCCAGTCGCGGTGGCGGATCGGATGCCGGTACTGCTGGATGAGCAGCACGCGGTCATCGTCGTCGATGGCGACGATCGCCACGGCGCCGGTGTGATCGACGTACTGCCGAACGATCTCGCCGCCGCCGTACCGCACCCGGTCGGACCGGACATCCCACACGGCGCCCTCGTAGACGACGTCGCTGTGGAGGATCTCCGGCTCGAACCGGTCGTCCTGCAGGACCTCAGGCATCGTCGCTGACGTCGAACAGCTCGCTCGCGCGGTGACGCTCGATGGCGGCGCCGACGAGTCCGCGGAACAGCGGGTGCGGATCCGTGGGGCGCGAGCGCAGCTCCGGGTGCGCCTGGGTGGCGATGTAGTACGGGTGCACGTCGCGCGGCAGCTCCACGTACTCGACGAGGTCGAGCTCGGGGTTCAGGCCGGAGAAGACCAGCCCAGCCTCGGAGAGCCGATCCCGGTACGCGTTGTTGACCTCGTACCGATGACGGTGGCGCTCGGACGCGACAGGCGCGCCGTACACCTCCCGCGCGAGCGATCCCTCCGCGAGAGCGGCCTGGTACAGGCCGAGGCGCATGGTGCCGCCGAGGTCGCCGCCGTCGAGGATCTTCACCTGCTCGGCCATGGTGGCGATGACCGGCTCGGTCGTCTCGGGGTCGAACTCGCTCGATGACGCACCCGCGATCCCGGCGACGTCGCGCGCGTACTCGATCACCATGCACTGAAGTCCGAGGCAGAGACCGAGAGTCGGGATGCCCTGCTCGCGCGCGAACTTCAGCGCGCCGAGCTTGCCCTCGATGCCGCGGATGCCGAAGCCGCCGGGCACGCAGATGCCGTCGAGCTGCGCGAGGTGCTCCCTCGCGCCATCCGGCGTCTCGCACAGGTCGGACGGGATCCAGCGGATGTTGACCTTGGCCTCGTGCGCGAACCCGCCGGCCTTGAGCGCCTCGGTCACAGACAGGTAGGCATCCGGAAGGTCGATGTACTTGCCGACGAGGCCGATGGTGACCTCGTGCTTCGGGTTGTGCACGGCGTGCAGGACCTTGTTCCAGCGCGACCAGTCGACCTCGTCGGCCTTCTCCGCGAGGCCGAGTCGGCGCACGATGTACGAGTCGAGCCCCTGCGCGTTCAGCGTGGAGGGGATGTCGTAGATGCTGGGCAGGTCGACCGTGTTGATGACGCCTTCGACATCGACGTCGCACATCAGGGCGATCTTGTTCCGGTTGCTCTCGCTCACAGGGCGATCGCTGCGCAGCACGAGCGCGTCGGGCTGGATTCCGACCTGACGGAGGGCGGCGACCGAGTGCTGCGTCGGCTTGGTCTTCTGCTCGCCCGACGCGCCCATGAACGGCACGAGCGACACGTGCACGAAGAACACGTTGTCGCGGCCAAGTTCATGACGCAGCTGCCTGGCCGACTCGAGGAAGGGCTGCGATTCGATGTCGCCGACGGTGCCCCCGACCTCGGTGATGATGACGTCGGGACGTGGCTCCTCGGTCGCCTGCAGGCGCATGCGCCGCTTGATCTCGTCGGTGATGTGCGGGATGACCTGGACCGTGTCGCCGAGGTACTCCCCGCGGCGCTCACGCGCAATGACCTGCGAGTAGATCTGACCTGTGGTGACGTTGGCGGCCTGCGTCAGGTTGATGTCGAGGAAGCGCTCATAGTGGCCGATGTCGAGATCGGTCTCTGCGCCGTCGTCGGTGACGAACACCTCGCCGTGCTGGAAGGGGTTCATCGTCCCCGGGTCGACGTTCAGATACGGGTCGAGCTTCTGCATCACGACGCGGAGGCCCCGCGCGGTGAGCAGGTTGCCGAGGCTGGCTGCTGTGAGCCCCTTGCCCAAAGACGAAACGACACCACCTGTCACGAAGATGTGCTTGGTCGTGTCGTTCTTGGGCCCCGCTGAAGAAGAGTTCATCACGGGCTTCTATCCTAACAGTTCGATCAGTCGCGCAGGCTGAGAAGTTCGCGGGCATGGGTGAGCGCGGCGTCCGAGTCAGCCAGCCCGGAGAGCAGGCGCGCCATCTCGGCCTCGCGTTCCGCACCGTCCAGCCGGCGCACGCTCGACGCCGTGACGGCACCGTCGTTCGACTTGACGACGGTGAGGTGGTTGGTGGCGAACGCGGCGACCTGGGCGAGGTGCGTGACGGCGATCACCTGCGAGGTCTCGGCGAGCTTGGCGAGCCTGCGGCCCACCTCGATCGCGGCGGCTCCGCCGATGCCTGCGTCCACCTCGTCGAACACGAAGGTCGGCACCGGATCGGTGCCGGCGATGACGACCTCGATCGCCAGCATGACCCGGGAGAGCTCACCACCCGACGCCCCCTTGCCCACCGGACGCGGCTCCGCCCCCGGATGCGGTGCGAGCAGGATGGCGACATCGTCACGGCCATGCGAGCTCTCGGCGCCCTGGGTCACCGACACCTCGAGGCGCGCATCCGGCATCGCCAGCGCGTGCAACTCCTCGGTCACGGCGGCGCCGAGGCGTGCGGCTGCGTCGGATCGCCGCGCGGTGAGGATCGCTGCGCGCTCGTCGAGCACGGAACGCACACGGTCGCGCTCCTCTTCGAGCCGTCCGAGCCGGTCATCGTCGTCGTCCAGCTCCGCCAGACGCGCGGAGCCCGTCTTCCACAGCTCGAGCGCCTCGTCCAGGGAGCCGTGGGCGCGAACGAGCACGTTCAGCGCCGCACGGCGCTCCTCGACGGCGGCCAGCTCGTGCGGGCCCGATTCGTCCAGGTCTGCCAGGAACGCGGACAGCTGCACGGCGGCGTCGGAGACCCGGTAGCCGATGTCGGCGATGGTCTCGGCGAGCTCTGTGAGCGTCGGATCGGACGCGCGCTCGAGAGCACGGCGGGCCTCGGCGAGCAGAGCCGACACATCGGGCGCACCCTCTTCGTTCGAGAGGGCTTCGTGGGCAACGGTCGCGGCCAGCCTCAGCTCTTCGGCGTTGGCCAGACGCTCGGCCCGTGCGGCGAGCTCACGGTCTTCGCCGGGTTCCGGAGCCGTGGCCTCGATGAGCGCAAGATCCTCGCGCAGGCGCGCCGCCTCGTCCTGACGACGTTCGCGGTTCTGCGTGATGTCCGCGATCTGCGCCTCCAGCTCGCGCCATCGCGCATACGATTCGGCATAGGCGTCCAGTGCCTCGGCGATGGGTGCTCCTCCGAAGCGGTCGAGGGCGTCGCGCTGCGCGGCGGCCGACCGCAATCGCAGCTGCTCCGACTGACCGTGCACGACGACGAGCTCCTCGGCGAGCGACGACAGCACGCCGGCGGGGGCCGCGCGGCCCCCCACGCTCGCCCTGCTGCGGCCCTCGGCGCTCAGCGTCCTCGACACGTAGAGCTCGCCGAGGCCATCGCCCGCCGGTTCCAGCTCGCCTCCGGCATCCGCGACGATGTCGGCGACCGGCCCGTTCTGCGGAACGACCCAGACGCCGGCGACGGATGCCTGCGCCGAGCCGGCCCGCACGGCGCCGGAGTCGGCCCGCTGCCCGAGCAGCAGTCCGAGCCCGGTGACCACCATGGTCTTGCCCGCCCCGGTCTCTCCCGTGATCGCGGTGAAGCCGGCACCGAGCGGGAGGACGGCGTCGGCGATCACTCCGAGACCCTGCATGCGCATCTCTTCGATCATGCCGAGGCCCCCTGTCCACGCCATCCCGCGACCGGCAGTTGGAACTTGCGGACCAGACGGTTCGTGAAGGCCGTCGGATGCAGCCGCGCCAGGCGGACGGGCCGCGACGAGCGCCGCACGACCACCCTCGCGCCGGGCGGCAGGTCGTGCGACCGCCTGCCGTCGCACCAGAGGATGCCGAACCCGGAGGTGCCCTCGAGCATCTCGATGGCCACGGCTGCCTCGGGGCTCACCACCAGCGGCTTAGCGAAGAGCGCATGCGCGGACAGCGGCACGACCGCGATCGCCTCCACGCTCGGCCAGATCACCGGGCCCCCGGCCGAGAAGTTGTAGGCGGTCGAGCCGGTGGGTGTGGACACGACCATTCCATCGCAGCCGAAGCTCGACAGCGGGCGTCCGTCGATCTCGAGCACGACCTCGATCATGCGCTCGCGGCTGGCCTTCTCGACTGTCGCCTCGTTCAGAGCCCAGGTCTCGTACACGACCGCGCCCTCGGCATCCTTGACGCGCACGGAGAGCGCCATGCGCTCCTCGACCTCGTAGTCGCGGTCGATCACACGGCGCACTGCGGCGTCCATGTCGTCGCGGTCGATCTCGGCGAGGAAGCCGACGTGCCCCATGTTGATCCCGAGCACCGGCGCTTCGCAGCCGCGCACCAGCTCGGCGGCGCGAAGGATCGTCCCGTCTCCACCCAGGACGATCGCCAGCTCCAGCTCCGACTGGTCGATGTCATCGCCGAGCGCCGCGACGTCGGCGAAGAAGGTGTCGACTGCGACGAGGTCCGCGCGGTCCTCACGGGCGAGCACGGGTCGGGCACCCGATTGACGCAGGGCATCGACGACGCGGCGAGCGGCGGCCACGGTGTCCTCACGGCCCGCGTGAGCGACGACCAGGATGTTGCGCTCGTTCATCGTCCCCCTGCCAGTGCGTTGATGCGGTCTGACCATTCTGACGGATCACTGCCCCGCCCTGGTGCGAGGTGCACGAGGTACTCGGTGTTGCCGTGCGTACCGAGAATCGGCGAGCGAAGGATGCCGAGCATGCCGAGGCCGACGTCCCACGCGCTCCACACCGTGCGGGCGACGGCATCGGCACGCGTCGAGGGGTCTGTCACGAGACCGCCCTTGACAGCGGTGCGTCCGACCTCGAACTGCGGTTTGACGAGCAGCACGATGTCGGCATCCGGTGCGGCCACCGACGCCACGGCGGGGAGGACCAGTTCGAGCGAGATGAAAGACAGATCGCCGACGATCAGGTCGGGCGCGTCGTTCTCCCCCGTCGCCGCGGACAGGTTCGCGCGCGTCATGTGCCGGACGTTGTATCCCTCCACGGAGACGACGCCGGGATCATCGGCCACGGGAGCTGCGAGTTGACCGTGCCCGACGTCGACGGCAAGGACGCGTCGCGCCCCGCGTTCGCGCAGCACCTGCGTGAAGCCGCCCGTCGACGCGCCCATGTCGAGGGCGAGGCGTCCGGCGACCGTGATCGCGAAGCCGTCGAGTGCGGCGATGAGCTTGTGCGCAGCGCGTCCGACGTAGTGATCGGCGCCGGCGACAACCAGCTGAGACGCATCGTCGACCGGCGTCGACGGCTTGACGACGGGGCGCCCGTCGACGCTCACGAGCCCGTCGGCGATGAGCGTCGCGGCGTGCGACCTCGATCGCGCCAGGCCTCGCGCAGCGAGTGCGGCGTCGAGTCGGGTCATCGGGAACCGGACGCGTCGCGCTGGTCGAGCTTGGCCCCGCTCTCGAGGCGTCGAGACAGGTCATCGTGCAGCGCGGCGTACGCGTCGGCACGGTCGGCCAGCGGCTGTCCCTCGATCAGACGGAGGCGGCTCCACAGGCCATCAGTCGGCGCAGTCGTCTCTTCGGTCACCCTTCCACTGTACGCGGGACGTCGGACACCGGAGAGCGGCTCGCGCTGCCGGCGCAGAACATGCGCATCAGGGGCGATGGAAGGGATCGTCGTACAGGCGCTCGGGGACGCGCAGCACGAAGACCGGAGTCCCCGACGCCCAGATCGCCGCGGCACCGGCGCGGAGCAGGTCGATCTGAGCGCCGCCCTCCGCCACGATCTCGACGTCACCGCCGCGCACGCGCACGCCTGCGCCGTTCACCCAGTGCACGCCGTCCTTCTCCGTGGAGGGCGGGTATGGCTGGTGCAGCTCACGCAGGTCGCTGAGGATGTAGGTGGGGCGGGACCCCTCCGGGGCGGCGAGGACGTGCTTGGGCCGATCGATCCCGGTGAGCACGAGTGCCGAGTCGATGCCTGCACGCACGGCACCCATGATGTCGGTGTCGAGGCGGTCGCCGATGAAGAGTGCGCGCGTCGCCTGGAAGCGCGCCTTGGCCTCCTCGAAGATCGGGACCTCGGGCTTGCCCGCGACGGTCGCGAGACGGCCGACCGCGGTGTGCACGGCGGAGACCAACGTGCCGTTCCCGGGCGCGACGCCACGCTCCCGCGGGATGGTCCAGTCGGTGTTGGTGGCGATCCACGGGATGCCGCCCTCCTCCTCGGGAACCTTGAGGGCGAATGCCGCCTCGGCGAGGTCCGTCCACGCCACCTCGGGTGCGAAGCCCTGCACCACCGCGGCGGGTGCGTCATCGGCGCTGCGGGTCACTGAGTACCCGGCCTTGTGCAGCTCGTCGACGAGTCCGTCGCCACCGACCACCAAGATCGTCGCGGGCGGCGGAACCATGCTCGAGAGCAGTCGCGTGGCTGCCTGAGGGCTGGTGACGACGTCGGACGGCTCGACGTTGAGGCCGAGGCTGCGCAGGTGCTCGGCGACCGACGCATCCGTGCGCGAGGCGTTGTTGGTGATGTAGCCGAGACGTGCCTTCGCCGCCGCCGCGTTCAGGCTCTCGATGGCATGCGGCAGCGGACCAGGGCCGGCGTACACCACGCCGTCGAGATCAGCGAGAACGGTATCGATTCCGTCGAGGGGGGTGCGTGCCGCAGGCTTCTTCGAGAACAGTCCCATCACTTCTCCTTGCCGTTCGTGTCGGCCGCGTCGTCCTCTCCGAGAAGCTCGCGCACCTCATCCTCGATCGACGGCTCTGCCTCGGGTCGGGCGGCGTCCGTCTCCATGATGTCGGCGTCATCGATGAGCCCGTCCTCGACGATGAGCTCTTCGTCGCCTGCCTCGTCGATGCCGAGTGCTTCGGCGGCGACGTCTGCGCGACGACTCCAGAAGGCCGCTTCCTCCGTACGTCCGAGGTCTTCGAGCACGGCGGCCCGAGCAGCGAAGAGCGCGGGGCTCCACTCGAACGCGCGGTCGGGGTCGAGCTCGGGGATCTCGAGCTCGCCGAGCGCGAGCTCCAGATCGCCCTGGTCCAGTCGCGCACCCGACATCGCGATCGCCAGCGCCACACGCACCGGGGTCGGCAGCGTCGCGCGGTCGACGGAGCGTCCGGTCTCCAGGGCGCGATCGGGTCGTCCGATCCCCCGCTCACTGTCGACCATGAGCGCGATCTGATCGTCCTTGCCGGAGATCCGGCGATAGGTGCGCAGCTCACGAAGAGCGAGCGCGAAGTCTCCCGTCGCATACGCCGTGATCCCGAGCGTCTCGCGCACGATCGCGATCCGTCCGGCGCGCCGTGATGCAGCCAGAGCATGCTCGTGCGCGAGCGCAGGATCATCGTCGATGAGACGCGACGCCATCGCCAGGTGACGCGCGACCTGCTCGGCGTTCTCCTTGCTGAGGGTCTTGAGCTCGTTCCGTGCGGACGGATGCAAGTCCCGTGCGGTGACCTCTTCGGGAATCACCGGATCGTTGAAACGCGGACGCTCGCTCGACGAGTGGATCGATCGTTCCCGACCGGCGCCGCCACGCTGCGGGAAAGACTTCCCTGCGCCGGCTCCACGTCGCGCTCCCCCGTCACGACGCGGCTTAGCGCCGTCGCGGGAGAAGCTCCTGTCACCGTCACGACGCGGCTTGCCACCGTCACGACGCGGCTTGCCACCGTCGCGGGAGAAGCTCCTGTCACCGTCACGACGCGGCTTAGCGCCGTCGCGGGAGAAGCTCCTGTCGCCGTCATGACGCGGCTTAGCGCCGTCGCGCGGGAGGCGCCTCTCGCCATCGCTACGGGGCCGAGAGGTGCGATCGCGGTCGCCGCGGGAGCGATCACGGGAAGGAATGTGGTCACGTGAACCGCCTTCGCTTCTGCGGCGCGGGCGACGCTCTTCCTCTTCCGACATGACTCTCCTCTACGGCTGAAACGTAAAATGGCCACCCAGCTCTGGGTGGCCATTTTACGTAAAAGGAGTCCGGCGGTGTCCTACTCTCCCACAGGGTCCCCCCTGCAGTACCATCGGCGCTGTGAGGCTTAGCTTCCGGGTTCGGAATGTGACCGGGCGTTTCCCTCACGCTATGGCCGCCGAAACACTATTGATGTTTCAAAAACCTAGCGATGACACACGTGTGTTCATCGTGTCGGTGGTTTTCGACCGTACATCGAGAACCACAAAGTGGACGCGGGCACCCGCAACGGGTGTGTTATCAAGTCATCGGCTTATTAGTACCAGTCAGCTGCATGCATTACTGCACTTCCACATCTGGCCTATCAACCCAGTAGTCTGGCTGGGAGCCTCTCACCCGAAGGTATGGAAGTCTCATCTTGAGGCCGGCTTCCCGCTTAGATGCTTTCAGCGGTTATCCATCCCGAACGTAGCTAATCAGCGGTGCTCCTGGCGGAACAACTGACACACCAGAGGTTCGTCCAACCCGGTCCTCTCGTACTAGGGTCAGATCCTCTCAAACTTCCTACGCGCGCAGCGGATAGGGACCGAACTGTCTCACGACGTTCTAAACCCAGCTCGCGTACCGCTTTAATGGGCGAACAGCCCAACCCTTGGGACCTACTCCAGCCCCAGGATGCGACGAGCCGACATCGAGGTGCCAAACCATGCCGTCGATATGGACTCTTGGGCAAGATCAGCCTGTTATCCCCGAGGTACCTTTTATCCGTTGAGCGACAGCGCTTCCACAAGCCACTGCCGGATCACTAGTCCCGACTTTCGTCCCTGCTCGACCTGTCAGTCTCACAGTCAAGCTCCCTTGTGCACTTACACTCGACACCTGATTGCCAACCAGGTTGAGGGAACCTTTGGGCGCCTCCGTTACTTTTTGGGAGGCAACCGCCCCAGTTAAACTACCCACCAGGCACTGTCCCTGAACCGGATCACGGTTCGAAGTTAGATATCCAGAGTGACCAGAGTGGTATTTCAACAATGACTCCACGAATACTGGCGTACCCGCTTCACAGTCTCCCACCTATCCTACACAAGCCACACCGAACACCAATACCAAGCTGTAGTAAAGGTCACGGGGTCTTTCCGTCCTGCTGCGCGTAACGAGCATCTTTACTCGTAATGCAATTTCGCCGAGTTCGCGGTTGAGACAGTTGGGAAGTCGTTACGCCATTCGTGCAGGTCGGAACTTACCCGACAAGGAATTTCGCTACCTTAGGATGGTTATAGTTACCACCGCCGTTTACTGGGGCTTAAATTCTCAGCTTCGCCTTACGGCTAACCGGTCCTCTTAACCTTCCAGCACCGGGCAGGCGTCAGTCCGTATACATCGTCTTGCGACTTGGCACGGACCTGTGTTTTTAGTAAACAGTCGCTACCCACTAGTCTCTGCGGCCACCACACCCTTTCGGAGCAGGTCCTAATAAGTGGATGGCCCCCCTTCTCCCGAAGTTACGGGGGCATTTTGCCGAGTTCCTTAACCACGATTCTCTCGATCTCCTCGGTATTCTCTACCTGACCACCTGAGTCGGTTTGGGGTACGGGCAGCTAGAACCTCGCGTCGATGCTTTTCTCGGCAGCATAGGATCACCCACTTTTCATCCGCATCGTGTCTCAGCCTGCATGAACGGCGGATTTGCCTACCGTTCGGCCTACGCACTTGCACCAGGACAACCATCGCCTGGCTTGGGCTACCTTCCTGCGTCACACCTGTTAATACGCTAACCGCACCAGCATGGGGTCACGTGCTCCCCACCACGGTGCCACCCGAAGGTGACGATGTGATGGTTCGGACGTTTAGCACCACTGGATTAGCTTGGGCGGTTCTTCGCCGGTACGGGAATATCAACCCGTTGTCCATCGACTACGCCTGTCGGCCTCGCCTTAGGTCCCGACTTACCCAGGGAAGATTAGCTTGACCCTGGAACCCTTGGTCTTTCGGAGGACGTGTTTCTCACACGTCTTTCGCTACTCATGCCTGCATTCTCACTCGTGTAGCGTCCACGGCTAGATCACTCTGCCGCTTCACCCGCCACACGACGCTCTCCTACCCATCAACACGGCTGGACCACGAAGGCCTACCACTAATGTCAATGCCACAACTTCGGTGGCGTGCTTGAGCCCCGTTACATTGTCGGCGCGGAATCACTTGACCAGTGAGCTATTACGCACTCTTTCAAGGGTGGCTGCTTCTAAGCCAACCTCCTGGTTGTCAGAGCAACTCCACATCCTTTCCCACTTAGCACGCGCTTAGGGACCTTAGTTGGTGGTCTGGGTTGTTTCCCTCTCGACTATGAAGCTTATCCCCCACAGTCTCACTGCTGCGCTCTCACTTACCGGCATTCGGAGTTTGGCTGACGTCAGTAACCTTGTAGGGCCCATCGGCCATCCAGTAGCTCTACCTCCGGCAAGAAACACGCAACGCTGCACCTAAATGCATTTCGGAGAGAACCAGCTATCACGAAGTTTGATTGGCCTTTCACCCCTATCCACAGCTCATCCCCTCAGTTTTCAACCTAAGTGGGTTCGGCCCTCCACGACGTCTTACCGTCGCTTCAGCCTGGCCATGGATAGATCACTTCGCTTCGGGTCTAGGACATGCGACTGAAACGCCCTATTCAGACTCGCTTTCGCTACGGCTACCCCACACGGGTTAACCTCGCCACATATCACTAACTCGCAGGCTCATTCTTCAAAAGGCACGCTGTCACACCTACCAGGGGTGCTCCAACGGTTTGTAAGCAAACGGTTTCAGGTACTATTTCACTCCCCTCCCGGGGTACTTTTCACCTTTCCCTCACGGTACTTGTCCGCTATCGGTCATCTGGGAGTATTTAGGCTTATCAGGTGGTCCTGACAGATTCACACGGGATTTCACGGGCCCCGTGCTACTCGGGATACTCTCCACGCCAGAACACGCATTTCGACTACGGGGTTGGCACCCTCTATGACCGGCCTTTCAAGACCGTTCGTCTATACGCTTCTGTCACGTCGCCAGTTCGGCAGAACTGACAGGAAAGTCCCACAACCCCCAACGTGCAACGCCTGCCGGCTCTCACACACGCTAGGTTTAGCCTGATCCGGTTTCGCTCGCCACTACTCACGGAATCGCTGTTGCTTTCTCTTCCTGTGGGTACTGAGATGTTTCACTTCCCCACGTTCCCTCTACCCGCCCTATATATTCAGACGGGAGTCACTAGGTCGGCACGCCGCCCAGCGGGGTTTCCCCATTCGGACACCCTCGGATCAAAACTTGCTTATCAGTTCCCCGAGGCTTATCGCAGATTGCTACGTCCTTCTTCGGCTCCAGATGCCAAGGCATCCACCGTTTGCTCTTAAAGACTTGAAATCACATGAGCTGATCTATCGATCATTCGTTGTGAAACGACCCCCGAAGGGATCGTCTCTAAGATGCTCGCGTCCACTGTGTAGTTCTCAAAGTACGGTCGGTACCCCTCGCCCCTCCCACCCGGGAGACAACGAAAGGCCCAGAGGAACAGTCCAACCCAACGGCCGGCCCGGTCCCTCAGGACCCAACAGCGTGCAGGCACCGAAACCCTTCACCCAGACGTTCCCACAGCAAGCTGCGTACTAACCCGAGATCCACTCTCGATGCCATGTCAAATGTTCCACCCATGAGCTCCCAGCGAACCACATTCGGGCTCGATCCGGGTTCTGGAGGCCCGAAGACCTCAGATGCTCCTTAGAAAGGAGGTGATCCAGCCGCACCTTCCGGTACGGCTACCTTGTTACGACTTAGTCCTAATTACCGATCCCACCTTCGACGGCTCCCTCCACAAGGGTTAGGCCACCGGCTTCAGGTGTTACCGACTTTCATGACTTGACGGGCGGTGTGTACAAGACCCGGGAACGTATTCACCGCAGCGTTGCTGATCTGCGATTACTAGCGACTCCGACTTCATGAGGTCGAGTTGCAGACCTCAATCCGAACTGGGACCGGCTTTTTGGGATTCGCTCCACCTCACGGTATTGCAGCCCTTTGTACCGGCCATTGTAGCATGCGTGAAGCCCAAGACATAAGGGGCATGATGATTTGACGTCATCCCCACCTTCCTCCGAGTTGACCCCGGCAGTATCCCATGAGTTCCCACCATAACGTGCTGGCAACATAGAACGAGGGTTGCGCTCGTTGCGGGACTTAACCCAACATCTCACGACACGAGCTGACGACAACCATGCACCACCTGTTTACGAGTGTCCAAAGAGTTGACCATTTCTGGCCCGTTCTCGTATATGTCAAGCCTTGGTAAGGTTCTTCGCGTTGCATCGAATTAATCCGCATGCTCCGCCGCTTGTGCGGGTCCCCGTCAATTCCTTTGAGTTTTAGCCTTGCGGCCGTACTCCCCAGGCGGGGAACTTAATGCGTTAGCTGCGTCACGGAATCCGTGGAATGGACCCCACAACTAGTTCCCAACGTTTACGGGGTGGACTACCAGGGTATCTAAGCCTGTTTGCTCCCCACCCTTTCGCTCCTCAGCGTCAGTTACGGCCCAGAGATCTGCCTTCGCCATCGGTGTTCCTCCTGATATCTGCGCATTCCACCGCTACACCAGGAATTCCAATCTCCCCTACCGCACTCTAGTCTGCCCGTACCCACTGCAGGCCCGAGGTTGAGCCTCGGGATTTCACAGCAGACGCGACAAACCGCCTACGAGCTCTTTACGCCCAATAATTCCGGATAACGCTTGCGCCCTACGTATTACCGCGGCTGCTGGCACGTAGTTAGCCGGCGCTTTTTCTGCAGGTACCGTCACTCTCGCTTCTTCCCTGCTAAAAGAGGTTTACAACCCGAAGGCCGTCATCCCTCACGCGGCGTTGCTGCATCAGGCTTCCGCCCATTGTGCAATATTCCCCACTGCTGCCTCCCGTAGGAGTCTGGGCCGTGTCTCAGTCCCAGTGTGGCCGGTCACCCTCTCAGGCCGGCTACCCGTCGACGCCTTGGTGAGCCATTACCTCACCAACAAGCTGATAGGCCGCGAGCCCATCCCCAACCGAAAAATCTTTCCAACCACAGAAGATGCCTTCATGGCTCATATCCAGTATTAGACGCCGTTTCCAGCGCTTATCCCAGAGTCAGGGGCAGGTTGCTCACGTGTTACTCACCCGTTCGCCACTGATCCCACAGAGCAAGCTCCGTGTTCACCGTTCGACTTGCATGTGTTAAGCACGCCGCCAGCGTTCATCCTGAGCCAGGATCAAACTCTCCGTAAAAAAGAAATGCATACACCACCGGGAAAAACGGCGACGCAGCGAGTTTGAAACTGACCAAAAGAATGAATATCAAACTGACATTCACATCAATGATCCAAAGGAATTCTCAACCAGCCCGAAGACTGGACGAGGAAAATTTGGCATTTGACAAGTGCACGCTGTTGAGTTCTCAAGGATCGGACGCTCCCCCGACCCAGCCATCACAACCAGGCCCGAAGGGCAACTTCACAATCATACCCACCCTCCCCCACACATCAAACCGACGCGATTCGTGAACCGGAGGCTCACCGCACGATCGTTGACGATCGCAGAAGGGGTGGATCTCCCATCCTAGACGCAGAGGCCTGTTCTCACAAGTGAGGGGATCGGGAGTGGTTCTCCGCTTGAGGGGGGTGAGGCTCTCGGCCTCTCCGCTTCCCTGTGGGGCGAACAGGTACTAACTTACGTGGATTGCGGGTGTCTGGCAAATCGGGCCGTACATCCCGGGCGTGTCGCGTGCTGGGATGGACGGGTTCTGCCCAGGCCAGCGACGGAAACCACACCTCCGACGGGATCGACGCACGCGAGTAGCATCGCTGCATGAGCGCCACTCCTTCCCCCGACCCGGCGGCCGCGCTGTTCGCTCGCGTGTGGGACGAGCTCGGCCTGCGCCTCCTGGCCGACCGTCATCTCGCGCCGCCGGCGCACCCCGTGCCGCTGCCCTCACGGCTGGCCACCGCCGACCTGGCGTGGGCAAGCGTCAGCACCGCCACCGCAGCGGCCGGCATCCGTCGCTCCCCCGACCCGGACAGGGTGGCGCTCTCGTACCGCAGCGACCGGGCGCTCCTCGTCGACGGCGCGGTGCCGACGGTGTGGTCGCCGTACTCGCGGTTCTGGCAGACCGGCGACGGCTGGATCCGCACGCACGGCAACTACCCGCATCACGCACGGCGCCTTCATGCCGCGCTCCGTGTCGACGACCCGGAGAGCATGGCACGAGTGCTCCAACGGATGTCGGCCGCGGACGCGACGCTCGCCATCACGTCTGCGGGCGGACTCGCCGTGCAGGTGCGCCACGAGCAGCCGCGCGCGCACGCCGCGCTCCGGACCGCGCCCGTGCTCGGCGTGGAGCGGGCAGGCGACGCGCCGACCGCGCGGGGCATCGGCACCGGGCCGCGACCGCTCGAGGGCGTCCGCGTGCTCGATCTCACGCGCGTCATCGCCGGCCCAGTCGCGACGCGCGCTCTCGCGCAGCTCGGAGCCGACGTGCTGCGCGTCGATCCCCCGCAGCTCCCTGAGCCGGAGTGGCAGCACCTCGACACGGGCCACGGCAAGAGGACCACCGTGCTCGACGCGCGCTCCGGAGCCATGCGCGAGCTGCTCTCCCGCGCCGATGTCGTCGTGCTCGGCTATCGCCCCGCGGCGCTCGAGCGTCTCGGCCTGGATCCGATGTCGCTCGCCGAGCGCCACCCGGGTCTCGTCATCGCGCAGCTCAGCGCGTGGGGGGCGGAGCAGCCGGACCGCGCGGGGTTCGACAGCCTCGTCCAGGCGGAGACGGGGATATCGTTCATCGAGTCCGTCGACGGCGAGACGCCGGGCGCCCTCCCTGCGCAGGCCCTTGACCACAGCGCCGGGTATCTCCTCGCTGCCGCCGTGATCGCGCTGCTCCGACGTCGGGCCGAGGAGGGAGGGAGCTGGATCGTGCGGACGTCGCTCCTGCGCGTCGCCGCCGAGCTGCTCGGGATGCCGCGTCGCCCGGAACCCCCGGCCGCGGTCGAGTTCGACCCCTCAGCGCATGTCGCGGAGTTCGCGGTCGGGAGCGGATCGGTGGTCACGGTCCGCCCCGCGATCCCCGGAGCGGAGTTCGCCGCGCCCCACGCCTGGGGGTCGGATCAGCCTCGCTGGTGAGCCCGTGCGAACAGCGGCATCGACAGGCAGAGCACCAGCGTGAGGGCTCCCCACACGGCGCAGGCCGGCGGGAGCACGCGGTACGCCAGATGGCGCGGGGTGAACTCGGCGGTGAACGGCCCGAACGCCAGCACACCTGCGGCCCACGCGACGATCAGGATCACGGGGAGCGAGCACCACCATGCGATGACGACGCCCGTCGGCACGACACGCGACGGTGGCTCGCCCGGCACGAGCCGGCGCAGCCGGAGCGCCCCCCAGAGCGCGATGACGACGAGCCCGGCTGCGCTCGACCCGTATTGCAGCCACTTGTAGCCGGGCAACGGCCCCCACAGCTGGTCGAGTGCGGGAATCAGCATCACCCCGCCGCGTCCTTCGTGGGTGAACAGGTCCCACGCGATGTGCGACAGCACGCCGATGACCAGGGACAGCGCCAGCCAGAGCACATCGGTGCGCCGGCGTCCGACACCGAGCACGTCGCGCCACGACCGCATCCCGCACCGGTTCCACTCGGCGGGAAGGCGCACGGCGAGCGGCCGCGGGACCAGTTGCGGCACGGCTGGGCGCAGCACGAACCGCCAGACCGCGAACAGCACCGATGCGAGCAGTGCGGTCCACAGGACGTTCTCGACGCCGTGCGTGAACCCGTAGCTCACGCCCGTCCCGCGGAGGAACAGCGGCAGGTCGGGGGTCATCGCCCCGATCGCGATCGCCGACGGGACCAGCCGGGTACGGATGAACGGCAGCGCCACGACGGCGTGGCTCGCGGTGAACGGCATCCGCCCTGCTCAGCCGACGAACAGGCCGGCGAGCGTCTTCTTGCCGCGCCGGAGCACCGAGACGCCGCCGGGGAGCGATCCCGTCACCACGGCCGTGTCCTCGTCCACCCGTTCACCGTCGAGCGACACACCGCCCTGTGCGATCGCACGCCGCGCCTCCGACAGGCTCGAGACCAGCCCCGTGGTCACGAGCGCCTCGATCACGGGCGTGCCGGTCGCGACCTCGGCATGCGGGAGCTCCTCGAGCGCCGAACGCAGGGTGGCCGCGTCGAGCGCCCTCAGGTCGCCCTGGCCGAACAGCGCCTCGGATGCCGCGATCACGGACTCGGCCGCCTCGATGCCGTGCACCGTGGCGACGACCTCGAGGGCGAGGCGCTTCTGGGCAGCACGACGGAACGGCTCCGACTCCACGAGAGCGGCGTACTCCTCGATCTCCGCGCGGGTGAGGAACGTGAACACCTTGAGGCGGTCGATCACGTCGGCGTCGGCCGTTCCCAGCCAGAACTGGTACATGCGGTACGGGCTGCACATGTCGGCATCCAGCCAGACGGCATTGCCCTCGCTCTTGCCGAACTTCGTGCCGTCGCTGTTCGTGATCAGCGGCGTGCCGATCGCGTGCACCGAAACGCCCTCGACCCGGTGGATGAGGTCCGTGCCGCTGGTGAGGTTGCCCCACTGATCGCTGCCACCGGTCTGCAGCACGCAGCCGTACTGCCGGTACAGCTCCAGGAAATCCAGCCCCTGCAGGATCTGGTAGCTGAACTCCGTGTAGCTGATGCCCGCATCCGAGTTCAATCGCGCGGCGACCGCGTCCTTCTTCAGCATGGTCCCGACGCGATAGTGCTTGCCGATCTCGCGCAGGAAGTCGATCGCCGACAGCGGAGCCGTCCAGTCGAGGTTGTTGACGATCCGCGCGGCGTTCTCGCCCTCGAAACTCAGGTAGCGCTCCACCTGCGACCGCAGCCGGTCGACCCACTCGGCCACGGTCTCGCGCGTGTTGAGCGTGCGCTCGGCGGTGGGCCGAGGGTCACCGATGAGACCCGTCGATCCGCCGACGAGCCCGAGCGGCTTGTGACCGGCGAGCTGGATGCGACGAAGGGTCAGCAGCTGCACGAGATTGCCCAGGTGCAGGCTCGGCGCCGTGGGGTCGAACCCGCAGTAATACGTGATGGGGTCTCCCGCGAGCAGGGCGCGCAGCGCCTCCTGGTCGGTGGACACGTGGACGAGGCCGCGCCACACCAGTTCGTCCCACACGTTCTCGAACGAGGGGTCGATCGCCGGTGTCGCGGTCGTCAGAGCGGGAGTTGACACGCGCTCAAGGCTATCAGCGCGCGGCATCCGCGTTTGCGCAGTCGCATCCGCTGCGCGTGCGGTCAGCTGTGCGCCGCCCACCACACGAGGAAGGCTGCACCGAGTGCGATCACCCAGCTGACGAGGCTGCCGACGAGGAAGTACTCGGCTCTCGCCCCGGTCTCGCCGTCGCGTGAGATCTCCGGGAACCGCACGATGCCCTTCGCCGCGAGCATGGCCGCCAGGACCGGGTAGGCGGTGGCGAGGGTAAGGATCAGCACCAGCATCCGCTCGAGCGGACCGATGAGCCGGCCGCCTTGGAAGCCGGAACGAGGAGCGGCCGGGGACTCTCCGTCAGTCAGGGCGGCGGGCGCGCTCGCGGGGGGCCCGCTCCTCTCGGCGCGCGCGTCGACGGGACGCCAGGTGTGCTCGCCGTCGAGTGCCGCGCGGACGACGAGGTTCGACGACTCGAGGAGGAACACCGCAGCGCCCAGCGCGAGAACGGCGAGATCGAAGGGCACGTCGCCGAACGGGGATCGGAGCACCCAGACCTCGCCGATCAGTCCGGACTCGACGCGGGACGGCAGCCAGACGACCGCGCCGACGACGACGAGCGCGAGGAGCACCGCAGGCCAGAAGCCGAGCGGTGTCGGGCGGTCGTCGGGCATGCTCCACACCCACAGCGCGCCGACCGCGAGCGCGGCAGCCGTGGGCAGGAGCGCGTCGCTCACGCTTCCGAGCAGCAGGAGGACCACCACGACGGCGAGGTAGCCGATCCACCGGCGCGGAGCGAACTGCCGTACGAGATCGGCAGCCCCGACGGCCAGGAGCAGGAGTCCCGCGGCGATCACGACGGCTCTCCCCTGAGCGCCGTGACGCCCTCGATGATGGCGGCGGACCCGGCGGTGCGCAGCGCCTTCGAGACGCTCGGCTGGGTCACGCCCTCTTCGGCGGCGAGGTCGTGCTGCGAGCGGCCGAGCAGACGACCGTAGGTGAGGCGGCGTTCGCGTTCGCTCATGGCGCCCACCAGTTCGTCGCGCACGAGGAGGTACGCGTTCGACGCGGCGATCGTGCTCTGCATGACTTCATCCTGCCCCGGGGCTCCGACAATCCAGCTGCGCGTGCGCGGCACGGCGCGCGCTTCTCGGGCGTGCACGGTCTCGATCGCCTCCCGCGCGGCGTACCACCCGGGTCCGTCCGACAGCTCTCCGTGCACCGAAGCGACCGTGCGCACCTCGCCGATGCCCACACCGAAGCGGAAGGCGACGCCGTCGGGCAGCCGCAGCTGGATCATGAGGAGCGAGACGAGCGCGTCGGAGAGGGTGCGGTAGACGCCCTGCTGCTCATCGCCCACGGTGGGCGTGAGGCGCTGGAGGGCGAGAGGCAGGTCGTCGTCGACGTCGGCGATGGCCTGATCGAGCACGTGCTGCGCAGCGCCTCGGTCGCGGAGGCGCCGCGACCCGACGATGTCTGCGAGGACCGCGATGACCATGCGATTACCGTAGCACGAATAGTCTCGCTTTATGCTTGAATTGGTTATATTCTCGATCTATGCCTGAGATGACCCCCATCCCCTGGACCGACGGAACCTGGACGCACGAGCCCGCATCCGCCGCTCCGCAGGGCGACGCCCTCGTGGTCACCGCGGTCGAAGACAGTGACGCCTGGCGCCACACGGCGTACGGGTTCGTCCACGACACCGAGCACGCCCTCGTCGCCCCGCTGGCGGTCGGCGAAGCCATGGAGGTGACGTTCCACGCACCCTGGGAGGGGCAGTTCGACCAGGCAGGGATCTTCGTGCGGATCGACGACGAGCGCTGGATCAAGGCCGGCGTCGAGTTCGCCGACGGGCATCTGGGACTCGGCGCCGTCGTCACCGACGGGAGCTCCGACTGGTCCGTCGGTCACGTCGACGACTGGCGCGACAGCGAGCTCACCGTGCGGGTGAGCCGGTGGCCGGATGCCGTCATCGTGCGAGCCCGCGCAGGAGACGGCGACTGGCGGCTCGTGCGCGTGGCCCCGTTCGACGGCGCGGCCGCGGCATCCGCCGGCCCGTTCCTCGCCGCGCCCACCCGCGCGGGTCTCACCGTCGTCTTCACGCGATGGGTGCGCACCTCGGCCGACGACTCCCTGCACTGACCACGGGGCGCGTGCAGCGAGCGCCCGCCGACGTCACAGTCCCAGCGCGTGCGCCGCGGCCTGGGCTCTGGCGATGAGCTCGGCGCGCTGCTCCGACACGCGCACCGGCGCCGTGCCCCCTGCGCCCGTCCGCGACGCCACGGAGCCCTCGATCGTGAGCACCTCGCGCACCTGGGGCACCAGGTGCGGCGAGACCGAGAGCAGGAGCTCGTCGCTCGCATCCTCCAGCCCGATCCCGTGCTCCTCGCACGCGCGCACGAGCGCGCCGGAGATCTCATGGGCGTCGCGGAACGGCACCCGCCGCTTCACGAGCCACTCCGCGACGTCCGTCGCCAGAGAGAAGCCCTGCGGGGCCAGTTCCGCCATCCGCTGCGTGTCGAACCGCAGGGTCGCGATCATGCCCGCGAACGCCGGGAGCACCACTTCGAGCGTCTGGACGGAGTCGAACACCGGCTCCTTGTCCTCCTGGAGATCGCGGTTGTACGCGAGCGGAAGCCCCTTGAGCGTCGCCAGCAGGCCGGAGAGGTTGCCGATGAGGCGCCCCGACTTGCCGCGTGCCAGCTCGGCGATGTCGGGGTTCTTCTTCTGCGGCATGATGCTCGAGCCGGTCGAGTAGCTGTCGTGCAGCGTCACGAAGCCGAACTCATGGGTGTTCCAGAGGATGATCTCCTCCGCAAGGCGGGACAGGTCGACGCCGGTCATCGCGGCGATGAACGCGAACTCCGCCACCACGTCGCGGGCCGCCGTACCGTCGAGCGAGTTCTCGGCGGGGCGGTCCAGACCGAGCTCGCGCGCGACGAGCTCGGGGTCGAGACCCAGCGTCGATCCCGCGAGCGCTCCCCCGCCGTACGGCGATGCGCCGGCGCGGCGCCGCCAGTCGACGAGCCGCTCGAGCTCGCGCACGAGTGGCCAGGCGTGGGCCTGGAGGTGATGGGCGAGGAGCACGGGCTGCGCGTGCTGGAGATGCGTGCGTCCGGGGAGGATCGCATCCGGGTGCGCCTCCGCCTGTGCGACGAGAGCGTCGATGACGCGCAGGATGTCGCGCGCGATCACCCGCGCGTGGTCGATGAGGTACATCCGCACGAGCGTCGCGATCTGGTCGTTGCGGCTTCGTCCTGCCCTCAGCCGGCCTCCGAGCTCAGGACCGAGCTCCGCGATGAGCGCCTGTTCGAGAGCCCCGTGCACGTCTTCGTCGGTCGGCATCGGCACGATGGCGCCCTCGGCGACCTTACGCGCGACGGCGTCCAGCCCCTCGTGCATGCGCGCGGCCTCGTCGGGCTCCAGATACCCGGCCGCGGCGAGCGCGGTGGCGTGCGCGTGCGATCCTGCGATGTCGTACGGGGCGAGGATCCAGTCGAAGTGCGTCGACCTGCTCAGCTCGGCGAGCTCGGGCGACGGCCCGCTCGCGAACCGCGCACCCCAGAGCGCTCCCTCGTTGGTGCCTCCGTGCGTGCCTTCGGTCATCAGGCGGCCTCGGCATTCTTGCGCAGCAGCCACACCAGGAGCGCCTTCTGCGCGTGCAGCCGGTTCTCGGCCTCGTCCCAGACGACGCTCTGCGGCCCGTCGATCACCTCGGAATCGACCTCGTAGCCTCGGTCGGCGGGGAGGCAGTGGATGAAGATCGCCTCAGGGTCGGCGAGCTGCATGGTCTCGGTGGTGACCTTGTACCCGCCGAGGTCGCGGATGCGGGCGAGCTTCTCCTCCTCCTTGCCCATCGACACCCAGGTGTCGGTCACGATGACGTCGGCCCCGGCGGCCGCCTCGATCGGATCCGTGAACAGCGTGATGGAGCCGCCGGTCTCGGCCGCGCGCCGGTCGGCCGCCTCCACGACGTCCGCGCGCGGCGCGTAATCGGCGGGAGAGGCGATGCGCACGTGCATGCCGGCCGTCACGCCGGCCAGGGCGTACGAGTGCGCCATGTTGCTCTGCCCGTCTCCGAAGAACGTGAGGGTCAGGCCGGCGAGCTCGCCCTTGTGCTCGCGGATGGTCAGGAGGTCGGCGAGCAGCTGGCACGGGTGGAAGTCGTCGGAGAGCGCGTTGATCACCGGTACGCGCGTGCCCGCCGCCATCTCCTCGAGCCCGGCCTGCGCGTAGGTGCGCCACACGATCGCTGCGACCTGCCGTTCGAGCACGCGCGCCGTGTCCGACGGCGTCTCCTTGCCGCCGAGCTGGCTGTTCGCGGTGGAGATGATGAGGGGCGAACCGCCCAGGTCGGCGATGCCCACGGCGAACGACACGCGCGTGCGCGTGGACGACTTGTCGAAGATGACGGCGACCGTCTGCGGCCCGGCGAGGCTCTTGTCGGCCCAGCGGTCCTTCTTCAGCTCGAGTGCGAGGTCGAGGATCTCCCCCTGCTCTGCGGGGCTCAGATCGTCGTCGCGCAGCAGGTGGCGGGTCATGCGAGGGCCTTTCCGGAGGGGGTGAGGGACGCCTGGACGTCGGAGAGCGCGGCGGTGAACAGCTCGCGGAACTCGGCGAGCTCCGCGTCGCCGATCGTGAGCGCCGGGGCGATGCGCACGGTCTCGGGGTTGGCTGCGTTGACGATCAGGCCCCGCTCCTGCGCGGCGGCGACGACGTCGCCCGCGACGGGTGCCGAGAGCCCGACGCCGATGAGCAGACCGCGCCCGCGGACCTCGGCGATGAGGGGCGAACCGATGCCTTCGATGATCTCCCTCAGCTGCACACCGCGCCGCGCCGCGTTGTCGACGAGGCCGGCGCGCTCGATCTCGCCGAGCACGGCGTCGGCGACCGCGGTCGCGAGCGGGTTGCCGCCGAACGTCGAGCCGTGCGACCCGGGCGTGAAGAGTTCGCTCGCCGCACCGTAGGTCACCAGGGCGCCGATGGGGAAGCCTCCGCCGATGCCCTTCGCCAGCGTGATCGCGTCGGGCGTGATGCCCTCATGGCTGAATCCGAACCACGCTCCGGTGCGACCGGCCCCCGTCTGGATCTCGTCGACGATGAGAAGCGCGCCGTGCGCGAGCGTGAGGGAACGCGCCGCTGCGAGGAACCCCTCTGGCAGCTCCACGACGCCGGCCTCTCCCTGGATGGGCTCGACGATGACGGCCGCCACGCGGTCGTCCATGGCCTGTTCGAGCGACTCGACGGTCGCGGGGATGTGCTCGACGCCGCCGGGCATGGGCTCGAACGGCGCACGCATCGACTCCTTGGCGGTCATCGCGAGCGACCCCATGGTGCGTCCGTGGAAGCCGTTCTCCAACGCGATGATGCGCGGCCTCGCGCTTCCTCCGTGCAGACGGGCCAGCTTGAACGCGGCTTCGTTCGCCTCGGCTCCCGAGTTCGAGAAGAACACGCGGCCGTCGATGCCCGCGCCGGCGAGACGCTTGAGGCGCGCGGCAAGGGCCAGCTGCGGAGGCGTCGCGAAGTAGTTCGACACGTGCGCGAGCGTGGCGGCCTGCCGCGAGACCGCATCGACGAACACGGGGTGCGCGTGACCGAGCGAGGTCACAGCGATACCTGCGAGGAAGTCGAGGTACCGCTTCCCGTCGGCGTCCCACAGGTTCGAGCCCTCACCGCGGGTCAGCAGCGCGAGGCGCGGCCCCACGTTGAGGATCAGATGATTCGCGGCGTCGTCCTGCCAGTTGCTCATGCGTTCGTCCCTGCGCTTCCCAAGACCACTTCTGTCCCGATTCCCTTGCTGGTGAAGAGTTCGACGAGCACCGAGTGCGGCACCCGTCCGTCGATGATCGCCGCGGCGTCGACCCCGCCCTCGACGGCGTCGAGGCATGCGCGCATCTTCGGGATCATCCCGGACTCCAGGCGCGGCAGCATCTCGATCAGCGCATCCGAGGTCAGATGCGACACGAGCGAGTCGCGGTTCGGCCAGTCGGCGTACAGCCCGGGCACGTCGGTGAGGATCACCAGCTTGCGGGCGCCCAGCGCCACGGCGAGCGCGGCGGCTGCGGCATCCGCGTTGACGTTGAGGGACTGGCCTGGATGGTCGAGGTCCGGCGCGATGCTCGAGACGACGGGAACGCGTCCCGCCGCGAGGTGGTCGAACACGGGCGTGGGGTCGACCTGCACCACGTCCCCGACCCGGCCGAGATCGATCTCCTCGCCGTCGACGACCACGCCGCGTCTGCGGCCCCCGAAGAGCCCGGCGTCTTCGCCGCTGAGGCCCGTGGCGATGGGGCCGTGCGAGTTGATCTTCGACACGAGCTGCGGATTCACCTGTCCGGTGAGGACCATGCGCACGACGCCGATCGCCTCGGTGGTGGTGACGCGGTAGCCGCCCTTGAACTCGCTGGGGATGTCGAGGCGTGCGAGCATGTCGGAGATCTGCGGGCCGCCGCCGTGCACGACGACCGGCTGCACGCCGACGTACCGCAGGTACGCGATGTCCTGCGCGAAGGCCTCCTGCAGCTCGTCCGAGACCATCGCGTTGCCGCCGTACTTGACGACGACGATCTGGTCGCGGAACTTCTTCAGCCAGGGCAGCGACTCGATGAGCGTCTCGGCCTTGACCGCGGCGATCTCTGCCGGGGTGTCCTGGATGTCGGTCATGAGGCGTACGCGCTGTTCTCGTGGACGTAGTCGTGGGTGAGGTCGTTGGTGAGGATCGAGGCCGTCGCGTCGCCGACCTTGAGGTCGATGACGAGGTGCGTGGCGCGCGGCGTCAGGTCGACCTCCTCACGGGGGCGATCGGGGCCGCCCTCGGTGCAGACGCGCACGCCGTTCATCCAGACGTCGACGTCGTACGGATCGAACTGCGCATTCGTCGTGCCGATGGCCGCGAGCACCCTCCCCCAGTTGGGATCGTTGCCGAAGATCGCCGCCTTGAAGAGGTTGTTGCGGGCGACGGAGCGGCCGACCTCGACCGCGTCCTGCTCGGATGCCGCGTTCCGGACCTCGATCGTGATGTCGTGGCTCGCGCCCTCGGCATCGCCCTGCAGCTTGACGGCGAGCTCCTGGCAGAGCTCCGCGAGCGCCGCGCCGAACTCGTGGAGATCTGGCTTGACACCGCTCGCGCCGTTGGCGAGGAGCGTGACCTGATCGTTCGTCGACATGCACCCGTCCGAGTCGAGGCGGTCGAACGTGCGGCCTGTCGCCGCGCGCAGTGCGGCGTCGGCCTCGAGCGGTTCGAGATCGGCATCCGTCGTGATCACCACGAGCATCGTCGCGAGCCCAGGAGCGAGCATGCCCGCCCCCTTCGCCATGCCGCCGATCGTCCAGCCGTCGCGCCGCACCACCGCGGTCTTCGCCACGGTGTCGGTCGTCATGATGGCCTGCGCGGCTGACTCCCCTCCGTTCTCGGACAGCTCGGCGATGGCGCGGGCGGTGCCGTCGAGCACCTTGGCGCGGAACGTCTCGTCACCGACGCCGATGAGACCGGTGGAGCAGACGAGCACGTCGCCCGCACTCACGCCGAGAAGCTCCGCCGCCTTCTCCGCGGTCTGGTGCGTGGTCTGGAATCCGAAGGAGCCGGTGAAGCAGTTCGCGCCGCCCGAGTTCAGCACCACCGCTTCGACGACGCGGTCGGCGACCGCCTGCTGCGACCAGATGATGGGGTTCGCCTTGGCCCGGTTGCTCGTGAACACGGCGGCACCGACCTTGCGCGGGCCACGGTTCACGACCACCGCTACGTCGGGGTTTCCGGTCGACTTGAGCCCGGCGGCGACGCCTGCCGCTTCGAATCCTGCGGGTGCGGTGACGCTCACGGCGCGACTCCGTTCACTGAGAGGGCGCGGGTCTCGGGCAGACCGAGCGCGATGTTCATGGACTGGATGGCGGCGCCCGCTGTGCCCTTGACGAGGTTGTCGACGGCGGTGACCACCGTGACGCGGTTCGCCGCACGGTCGATCGCGAGCCCGATGAGGGCGGTGTTGGCGCCGAGCACATCGGACGTACGCGGGAAGCGCCCCTCCGGGAGGAGCTGCACGAACGTCTCGCCGCCGTAGGCGCTCTCCCAGGCGTCGCGGATCTGCGCGTCGGTGGCTCCCTCCGCGATCGGGGCGGTCGAGGTCGCGAGGATCCCCCGGGACATCGGCACGAGCACGGGCGTGAAGGAGATGCGGATGCCGTCGGGGTCGAGGTCTCCGGCCGCGGCGATGGCCTGCCGGATCTCAGGGATGTGCCGATGGGTGCCGCCGACCGCGTAGGGGTTGGCGCTGCCGAGGATCTCGCTCGCGAGGAGGTTCGGCTTGAGGCTCTTGCCTGCGCCGGACGGACCGACCGCAAGCACCGTCACGATGTCCGACGCGTCGATCACTCCCGCCGCGACGCCCGGGGCGAGGCTGAGGCTCACGGTGGAGGCGTTGCACCCCGGTGCGGCGATGCGGGTCGCGCCGCGCAGCACCTCACGCTGCTTCACGACTCCGCTCGGATCCGCGTGACGGGGACCCGTGACCAGCTCTGGCACGCCGTACGTCCACGGCTCGTGGAACTGCCCGCCGTAGAACGCGTCCCATGCGTCCTTCGAGGTGAGCCGGTGGTCCGCTCCCGCGTCGATGACGAGCGGCACCGACCCCAGTGCGTCGGTGTACTGCCCGGACTGGCCGTGCGGCAGCGCGAGGAACACGATGTCGTGCCCCGCGAGCACGTCGGGCGTCGTGTCCTGCAGCGTGAGGTGCGCGAGCGAGCGCAGGTGCGGCTGATGATCCGCGAGCGGCTGGCCTGCGTTCGAGTGCGCTGTGACGGTGCGGATCTCGACGTCGGGGTGGTCGGCCAGGAGGCGGAGGATCTCGCCGCCTGCGTAGCCGGATGCGCCGGAGACGGCGACGGAATACGTCATGCTTCTACCTTAACGGTGGGACGGTCGGGGAACCGGGGCGGCGACACCGGCACTCGGCCCTCCGTGCGGAGCAGGCGGAAGCGCGGGGTCGCCTAGGATCGGCGGCCGCCGCGACGTCGGCGCACAGCGACTGCGGGAGCGGTGGCGGCCGGAAGCATGCCGCGACGATAGCGCGCGCGACGCGGCCTGCGCAAATCCGCGGCGTCATGCGAGATCGACGGCGGCGAAGAACGCCCGCTCATGCCGCGCCGATGCGTCGAAGGCCCGCAGCATGCGCGAACGCTTTCCGGCGTCGGCGAGAGATGCCGTCGTCGTCACGATGGCGATCGCGCGCTCTGTGGCCTCCGCGAACACCGGATCGGCGTAGGTGGTGAGCCAGGAGGCGTACGGATGCCGTTGGTCGCGCGCGTACTGGCCGAACTCGCCCGCGTGCAGCCGGCGACCGAGGTCGGTGTACAGCCAGAAGCACGGCAGCACGGCGGCTGTGAGTTCGGCGTAGTCGCCGCCGAAGGCGACCGAGCGCAAGTGGTCGAGATAGGCGGTGGTCGCAGGCGACGGCTCGGCGGCGAAGGTCGCGGCGCTCACTCCGCGCCCGGGGTTCAGCCACGACGCGTGCAGCTCCAGCTCTCCCACGATCGAGCCGTGCGCGGCGTCCGCCCAGAACGCCTGTTCGTCCGACGACGGCGCTAGCCGCGAGGCCTCGACGAGCACGCGGGCGTACTCGCGCAGATACAGCGCGTCCTGCGCGAGGTAGGAGAGGAACGCCGGCCGGCGCAGGCTGCCGTCGGCGAGCGCACGCACGAACGGAAGCTCGTCGATGTCGGCGCGGGTGCCTGCGATGCCCTCCCACCATTCCGTCGCGATGTCGGACGCGGCCGGTCGCGTCTCGAGCCCGCCGCGCGACCACAGTCCCGCGAAGTGATGAACCGGGCCGTGCCCGCCGCCGACCCTGAGCGGCGCGCCGCCCTTCAGGCTCTCGCGCAGCCAGGCTCGCGCGCCGGCGACGGCATCCCGCGCGCTCTCACCGCGCGCGAGACGTGTGGCGACCGCGGAGGAGAGCGAGCACCCGGTGCCGTGCGTGTTGCTCGTCGCGATCCGCACACCGGGGAACTCCGTCGTCGCGCCGCTCGACGCGTCGACGAGGGCATCGGGCACGTCGGCACCGGGCAGATGGCCGCCCTTCACCAGGACGGCCGCGCCGGTCGACGCCGACACGTCGGATGCCGCGGCGAGCGCCTGCGACCACCCGTCGACACCGTGGCCGGCCAGCACCGCGAGCTCTTCCAGGTTCGGGGTGATCACATCGGCGCGGCTGAGGAGCTCGCCGAGCGCCCGCTCAGCGTCCGCGTCGAGCAGCCGATCGCCGCTCGTCGCCACCATGACCGGGTCGACGACCACGATCGGCGGCCGCGTGCGGTCGATCCACGCCGCGACCTCCCGCACCACGCCGGCCTCTGCCAGCATCCCGATCTTCACCGCATCCACCACGATGTCGTCGGAGATCGCATCGAGCTGCGCCCGCACGAACTCGGCGGGTGGCACGTGCACACCCCGCACGCCCCGCGTGTTCTGCGCGGTGAGCGCCGTGAGCACGGCCATGCCGTATCCGCCGTTGGCGGCGATCGACTTCAGATCGGCCTGGATGCCCGCACCGCCCGACGGGTCGCTGCCTGCGATGCTCAGCACCCGGGGCACACCGGCGGCGCGCCAGCGGCTGAGAAAGGCGCTGGCCGTCTCGGCGGGGTCGTCCGCTGTGCACAGCGCGGACACCACCGCGAGACCGGCGGCGCCCGCATCGCGCAGCGCCTCGGTGTCGTCGATGCCGACGCCGCCTATCGCCACGCACGGGAGCGGACTCTCCGCGGCGAACGCGCGGAACCCGTCGACGCCCAGTGCCGGAGGGTGGTCGGGCTTGGTCGACGTCGGTCGGATGACGCCGACGCCGAGGTAGTCGACGGTGCCCTCCGGAAGGGCGAGGACCGCGTCGAGGTGCTCTGCGCTGTTCGCCGTGAGCCCGATGAGTGCGTCGGGACCGAGCAGCGCCCTGGCACGGAGCACCGACTCGTCCCCCTGGCCGAGGTGCACCCCGTCCACGCGCGCGCCGGCCTGCCGCGCGGCGAGGGCCGCGTCGAGACGGTCGTTCACCACGAGGAGCGCGCGGCCGTCGATCACGCGCGAGAGTTCCACGAGCTGCGCGGCGGTCTCGGCATCCGTCGCGGTCTTGTCGCGGAGCTGCACGACGCGCACTCCCCCGTCGACGGCGCGCCGCACGGTCTCGACGACCCCGCGGTCGCCGCACAGGCGAGCGTCGGTCACGAGGTACAGCGCGAGGTCGGCGATCACAGCGCGCCGTCCTCGACCCGTGCGGCTGCCGCGAGGTCGGACGCCTGCACCCCGGCGAGCCGATCGAGCAGCGCCACGGCGAAGCTCCCCGGGCCCTCGGCAGCGCGTGCCGCCTGCTCGGCCGCGACCGTGTAGACGAGGCTGGCCGCGGCGACGGCGGTCAGCGGATCGGCGCCGCTCGTGCGTGCGGTGCCGAGGAACGCGGCCATCACCGCGCCGAGCGCGCAGCCTCCGCCCGTGACCCTGGTGAGCAGCCCATGGCCGTTCGCGATGCGGAGCACTCGACGGCCGTCGGTGAGGAGATCCACGGGACCGGACACCGCGACCACGCTGCCGAAGCGCTGTGCGAGCGACAGCGCCGCGTCTGCGGCTGCATCCGTGCTGTCGACGGCATCGACTCCGCGTCCTCCCGCGCTGAGTCCGGCGAGCGCGAGGATCTCCGACGCGTTGCCGCGGATGGCGGTCGGCCGGGCTGACACGAGCGTGCGGGCGAACTGGGTGCGCACGGGAAGCATCCCGATCGCGACCGGGTCGAGGACCCACGGCGTGCCCGCCGCCTCAGCCCCCTCGACCGCCTCGACGGTCGCGTCCCGCTGCTCCGGGGTGGGCGTGCCGAGGTTCACGAGCATCCCTGAGGCGACACCGGCGAACGCCCCCGCCTCTCCGACGATGTCGACCATCGCGGGTGCCGCCCCGACTGCCAGCAGGACGTTCGCGGTGAAGCCGGTCACGACGGCGTTCGTGATGCAGTGGGTCAGTGGAGGCGCCGCACGCAGCTCCTCCAGGAGCGCGCCGGCTTCGGAGACGAGGCGGGTGGCGGATGCAGGACGCAGAAGATCGCTCATGCGCGACATTCCCTTCGCTAGTACGAACTAGATCAGGTTCGACGGGTGTGATCTCAGCCGCGCGTGCGGCACCCCGTGTCACTGCTCGGAGTCTAGCGAAGGCGAGTGCCGTCGTCATGGCATCCATGTCACCAGCACCGGGCGCCGGAGGGAAGCCGTCTCCGCTGTCGGCAGAGACCCGCCTCAGTCGCGGATCGTCGCGCCGAACCTCTCCGACGCCACGGCGACACCGGCGAGCTTCGCCTCGGTCGCCTCGGCGGCCGTGAGCGTGCGGTCGTCGGCACGGAAGCGGAGCGCGAACGTGAGACTCTTCGATCCCTCGGGCACGCCGTCGCCCCGGTAGTCGTCGACGAGCCGAACGGACTCCAGCAGCGCACCCGCGCCCTCGGCGAGAGCCGCGCGCACCTCTCCGGCCGCGAGCTCGGCCGGCACGACGAGAGACACGTCCTGCGTCGCTGCCGGGTACGTCGACAGCGAAGCGGCGACGGTCGACGGCACGGCCAGCTCGAGGACGACGTCGAGGTCGATCTCGGCGACGGTGGCACGACCGGGCAGGTCGGCGGCCTCGGCGACCGACGGATGCAGCTCGCCCACGTATCCGACCTCGACGTCGCCGACGCGCAGCGACCCCGCACGACCGGGGTGCAGCGCGGCCCGCTGCGACTGCACGACCTCGATCTCGACGCCCGCAGCAGCCGCGATCACCCGCACGGCGTCGAGGGCCTCGGAGAGACCGGCCGCCTCGGCGGGCCGACCCGGCTGACGAGCCGAGACGTTGCCGGTGAGCAGCACCGAGACGTAGCGGCGCTGCGGCGGGATCGAGGCATCGAGCGCCGCGAGCGTCTCGTCACTCGGGCGCACGCCGAGCGGCGGCACCTCGTCGGTCCCGTACTCGACGCCCGGTTCCGGGAGGAACACCGTGCCCGTCTCGAACAGCGCGAGGTCGGTGAGACCTCGCGAGATGTTCCGGTGCGCGGTCTGCAGGAGTCCGGGCACGAGCGAGCGACGCAGGAACGGCGCCGAGCCGTCGAGCGGGTTGGCCAGGCGGATGCTGGGCAGGTGATTCCCCGAGGCCGATCCGTGAAGGTCGTTCTGCGCCTCGGTCGTGAACGGGAACGACGGCGTCTCGACGAAGCCGGCGGCCGCGAGCGCGTTCGCGACGCGACGGCGCCCCTGCTGCGCCGGCGTGAGGCCACGCCCGGACGGCGGGGTGGGCAGCACCGACGGGATGCGGTTCAGACCGTGGATGCGCGCGACCTCCTCCGCGAGCGTCCACTTGTCGGTGAGGTCGGGGCGCCAGGTCGGCGGGATGACCGTCCACCCGCCCTCGGACTCGGTCACCTCCGCGCCGATGGTCGTCAGCGCGCCGGTGATCTCGTCATCCGTGTAGTCGACGCCGATGAGCCCCTGCACGAACCCGCGGGGAAGCGCGATCTCCTCGATGAAGACCTCCGCGAAGAGGGCGCCGCCCTCCTCGGTGAGCGTGCCGCCCGCGAGCTCGACCATGAGGTCGGCCGCCCGGCGCGCGGCCACGAACGGGATGAGCGGGTCGACGCCGCGCTCGAATCGCTTGGACGCCTCGCTCGGAAGCTTGTGCCGCCTGGCCGTTCTGGCGATCGTCGTGGGGTCGAAGGTCGCCGCCTCGATGAGCACGTTCCGCGTGGTCTCGCTCATCTCGGTCGTGCCGCCACCCATGACGCCGGCGAGGCCGATGGGGCCGGACTCGTCGGTGATGAGGAGGTCTTCGACGTGGAGCACGCGCTCCTGACCGTCGAGGGTCGTCATCTTCTCGCCCGGAGCTGCCCGCCGCACGGTGATACCGCCCGCGAGCTTGTCGAGGTCATAGCCGTGCAGGGGCTGTCCGAGCTCGAGCATCACGTAGTTGGTGATGTCGATGAGGACGCCGAGGGAGCGCATGCCGGCGAGCGTCAACCGCGCGACCATCCACGGCGGGGTCGGACGCGAGGGGTCGACGCCGCGCACGACGCGGGTGACGAACTCGCTCGCACCCACGCGACCGCGCACGGGGGCCGCGTCGTCGACGATGGCCGTGTGGCCTGCGCCGGGCTGCAACTCTGCGAAATCGCGCTCGGCCGGGTCGCGGAACGCCGCTCCCGTGGCGTGGGAGTACTCGCGCGCCAGTCCGCGCAGCGAGAACGCGTATCCGCGGTCGGGCGTGACGTTGACCTCGACGGCCACATCGTCGAGGCCCAGCAGGGCGATCGCGTCGGTGCCGACGGGCGCGTCGATGCCCAGGTCGCCGAGGATCAGGATGCCGTTGTGCTCGTCGCCGAGACCCAGCTCACGGGCCGACGCGATCATCCCGTCGGACACGTGGCCGTATGTCTTGCGCGCCGCGATCGGGAACGGGCCAGGCAGCACAGAGCCGGGAAGCGTCACCACGACCTTGTCACCGACGGCGAAGTTGCGGGCGCCGCACACGATGCCACGGGGCTCCGCCTCGCCGACGTCGACCTGGCACCAGCGGATCGTCTTGCCGTTCGACTGCGGTTCCTCCTCGAAGGAGAGCACCTGGCCGACGACGACGGGACCGCTGATGTCGAAGCGGTGCACGTCCTCCTCTTCGAACCCGACGGAGACCATCGCCGCGAGGACGTCCTCGGGCGTGGCGTCCGGCGCCACATCGACGTATTCACGCAGCCACGAGAGCGGGACGCGCATCACACCACCATCCCGTACTGCTCGCTGAAGCGGACATCGCCCTCGGCCATGTCGCGCATGTCCTGCACATCGCTGCGGAACATGAGTCCGCGTTCCACCCCCATGCCGAAGGCGAAGCCGCTGTACACCTCGGGGTCGATGCCCGCTGCGCGCAGCACGTTCGGGTTCACCATGCCGCAGCCGCCCCACTCGATCCACCGCGCGCCGCCCTTGAAGGTCGGGTGCCACAGGTCGAGCTCGGCCGACGGCTCGGTGAAGGGGAAGTAGTTCGTGCGGAAGCGCGTCTTGGCTTCAGGGCCGAACATCTGGCGTGCGACGTGGTCGAGCGTGCCCTTGAGGTGCGCCATCGAGATGCCCTGGTCGACGACGAGGCCCTCGAACTGCGTGAACACGGGCAGGTGCGTCGCGTCGAACTCGTCGGTTCGGTACACGCGGCCGGGGCACAGCACGTAGATCGGCACCTCGCGGTCGAGCATCGAGCGCACCTGCACGGGGCTGGTATGCGTTCGCATGACGAGATGGCGCGACGTCGGGTCGACGTAGAAGGTGTCCTGCTCCTGGCGGGCAGGGTGGTCGACGTCGAAGTTCAGGGCGTCGAAGTTGAACCACTCGTGCTCGAGCTCCGGTCCCTCGGCGATCTCCCACCCCATACCGACGAAGATGTCGGAGATCTGCTCGCTGAGCAGGGTGAGCGGATGCCGTGCTCCCACCCGCGTACGCGAGGGGACGGCCGTGATGTCGACGCGCTCGGCCTCGAGGCGTGCGGCGACCTCGGCGGCCTCCAGTTCGGCCTCCTTGGCGGCGAGCGCCTGGGTGACCCTTCCCCTCCCCTGGCCGATGAGCTTGCCGAAAGCGGCCTTGTTCTCCGGCGCCACCTGCCTCATCGAGGCGTTCAGCACCGCGAGGGGCGAACCCTCGGCCACGTGGGCGGCGCGTGCCGCCTTCAGCTCGCCGGTGTCTGCCGCAGCGTCGATGGCCTCGAGGGCTGCGGCGACCGCGGCTTCGACCGCTTCCGGGGTGATCTCAGGAACATCAGGCACGAGATGTGAGTCTACCGGGGCGCGGACGCGCGATCCGTCAGACCCCGGGTCCCGTGCTCATTCCGTCGAACCGTCCGGCGCCGCGCTGCACCGCGATCACCTCGGTGAGAGTGGACTCGTCGTCGGCGGCCACGTTGCCCCCGGCAAGGCCCTGCACTTTCACCGATCGCCGCGTGCGCACCTCGACCCACTTCGCGATGCCCGACAGGATCAGGCACATGATGATGTAGATGCCGCCGATGATGAAGGCGGACTGCAGGATCGGACGACCCTGCTGCGACGTCAGCTGCTTGGCGTAGTAGAGCAGCTCGGGGTAGGTGATGATGAAGCCCAGAGCCGTGTCCTTCATCGTCACGACGAGCTGCGCGACGATCACCGGCAGCATCGCGCGGATGGCCTGCGGCAGGAGGATGAGCCGCATGACGCCGCTCTTGCGGAGCCCGATCGCGTAGCCCGCCTCCTTCTGCCCGCGCGGGAGGGACTCGACGCCGGCGCGCAGCACCTCGGCGAGCACCGATCCGTTGTACGCCATCAGGGCGAGCACGACGGCCCAGTACGGGTCCATCTTGATGCCGATGACCGGAAGGCCGTAGTACAGCAGCATCATGAAGACGAGCACCGGGACGGCACGGAACAGCTCTGTGATCACGGTGACGGGGATGCGCACCCACGCGTGGTCGGACAGCCGGCCGATGGCCAGCACGAAGCCGAGCGCCAAGCTGAGCACGGCGGCGAGCGCGAACGCCGCGAGGGTGTTGCCCAGCGCCTTGAAGATGCCCATCCACACGTTCGTGAACGAGAACACGTACCACTTCTGCGCCGAGAACTGCCCCGTCTCGACCAGCCGGTACACGACGAAACCGACCACGGCGAGGACGAGCACGATCGTGACGACCGCGAGGATGCGGTTGCGGGCGATGGCCCGGGGACCGGGGACGTCGTACAGCACCGAGCTCATCGGGCGATCCTCCACTTGTTCTCGAGATGACGCTGCAGCCAGCTCATGAGCAGCACGAGCGCCACGAAGACGACGGCGACCCAGAGCAGCACCTCCATGGGGTTGCCCGGCCGGTCGGCGGAGTCGTTGATCGTCGACCGAAGGGCGGCGAGCTCTGCGACCGAGAATCCCGCTGCGACCGTTGTGTTCTTCAGCAGTGCGATGAAGACGCTCATCATCGGCGGGACGACCGAGCGGAAGGCCTGCGGGAGGATGACGAGGGTCATGACCTGCCCGAACGGCAGCCCGATGGCCCGCGCTGCCTCGGCCTGGCCGACCGGCACGGTGTTGATGCCGGCGCGCAGCACCTCGGCGACGTAAGTGGCGGTGTAGATGCCGATCGCGAGGATGCCGAGCACGAGGTTCGACAGCTCGGGGAGGCCGAGCTGGGGGTACCCGAAGACGAAGAAGAAGAAGACGAGCGTGAGCGGGGTGTTGCGCACGGTGTTGACGTAGACCGTGCCGACGCCGCGGGCGATGGGCACGGGTGACACGCGCATCGCGCCGACGACGATGCCCAGCACGAGGGCGATCAGGCCGCCGGCGAAGAACACGATCAGCGTGTTGCCGAGCGCCTCTCCCCACAGGTCCAGGTTGCCGAAGATGACGTCCACGCCGTCCTCCCTTCTCAGTCAGTGTGCGGGGCGGCCTCCGGAGAGGCCGCCGCGCGGGGCATCAGTACGCGTCGACCTCGGGCTGCTCGACCTCGATGCCGCTGGAGCCGAGGTTCTTGTCGAAGATCGCCTGCCAGATGTCGGGGTTGTCGGTGAACAGGTCGTTGATGTGCGCACGCAGCACGTCATCGCCCTTCGCGAGTCCGACGCCGTAGCGCTCCTCGGTGAACAGGCCGCCGGTGACCTTCACCTCGTCGGGGTACTGCGCGGCGTAGCCGATGAGGATCGCCTGGTCGGTGGTGACCGCGTCGACCTTGCCGTCGATCAAGTCCTGCACGCAGGCCGAGTACAGGTCGTACTCCTGCGTCTTGATCTCCGGGAAGTTCGCCTTGATGTTCTGGATCGGGGTCGATCCGGTCGCCGAGCACACGGTCTTGCCGTTGAAGTCCTCGAGCTTGTCGGCCCCGGGAGCGTCCTTCGCGACGAGCAGGCCCTGACCCGTGATGAAGTAGGGGCCGGCGAAGTCGATGAGCTCCTTGCGCTTGTCGTTGATCGAGTATGTGCCGACGTAGTAGTCGATGTCGCCGTTCACGATCGCCTGCTCGCGGTTGGCCGAGGCGATCGGCTTGAAGTCGATCTTGTCCTCGTCGTAGCCGAGCGATGCGGCGATCCAGCGCGCGATGTCGACATCGAAGCCGGTGCGCTCACCCGAGGTGACGTCGAGGTAGCCGAGACCGGGCTGGTCCTCCTTGACGCCGACGGTGACCTTGCCCGCCTTCTCGATCTTGTCGAACGTGGGGCTGCCGTCGAGCTTCATGTCCTTGGCGACCTCGAACCAGGTCGAGTCCTCTCCGCCGCCGTCGGTGGAGCCGCCTCCGGGGTTCGAGGGCGTGCCGCTGTTGCAGGCTGTCAGGGCGAGCAGCGTCGCCGCCGCGATTCCGAGTCCTGCCAGGGTCCGTGTCCGTCGCATGTGTGCGTCTCCTTCTGTGCTGTGTGCAGGGGAATGGGTCAGTGGGTGAGGAGCTTCGAGAGGAAGTCCTTGGCGCGATCACTCAGGGGGTTCGTGAAGAACTCCTCGGGGCTCGCCTCTTCGACGATCCGGCCGTCGGCCATGAAGACCACGCGGTCGGCCGCCTTGCGCGCGAAGCCCATCTCGTGGGTCACGACGATCATCGTCATGCCCTGCTGCGCGAGCTCCACCATGACGTCGAGCACCTCGTTGATCATCTCGGGGTCGAGGGCGCTCGTGGGCTCGTCGAAGAGCATCACCTTGGGATGCATGGCGAGGGCACGCGCGATCGCGACGCGCTGCTGCTGGCCGCCGGAGAGCTGAGCGGGCAGCTTGGCGGCCTGCTTGGCGACGCCGACGCGCTCCAGCAGCTCCATGGCTTCCTTCTCGGCATCCGCCTTCTTCACTCCGCGCACCTTGATCGGCCCGAGCGTGACGTTCTCGAGGATGGTCAGGTGGGCGAAGAGGTTGAACGACTGGAACACCATGCCGACATCGGCCCGAAGCGTGGCCAGCCCCTTGCCCTCGGCCGGGAGCTCTTTGCCGTCGATCCGGATGCTGCCGCTGGTGATCGTCTCGAGCCGGTTGATCGTGCGGCATAGCGTCGACTTGCCCGAGCCCGACGGGCCGATCACCACGACCACCTCTCCGGCGTTGACCGTGAGGTTGACATCGGTGAGCGCCTGGAACTCGCCGTAGTGCTTCTGCACGTTCTCGACCACGACGAGGGGTGAATCAGAGGTCATCATGTCTCCAAACTAGCCACGGGATGCGCGTGCTACCAGGTCGTAACCTGTTTGTAACCAGGCGCCGACGGGGTGGTCCCGCCGCACTCCGGCACCCCGCGATCCGCCCCCCAGCGGATCGCGGGGCCGCCGCAGCTGCTGCCGTCCAACCCCAGAGGACGCAGAGCATCGCGAGACCCGAATCGGGTATGACCGCGTGCGATTCAGAGTTCCGGATGACCTCATGCCTGCGCCTTTGCGGGGGCTGCAGGACATCTGATTTCTCCATCGAATCGATCGCGATCGTCAACACGATGGCAGACCCCGGAACCGGTTGTCAGACTTCTTGAGGAATTCTTGAGGCAGACACCGCCGGCCGCCGCGTGCGGGGTCAGCCACGCAGATCGCGGTAGTAGCGGACGGCACCGGGGTGCAGTTCGACGGGTTCTGTGAAGATGGCCTGCCTCCGGTCGAGGAGCGCCGCTGCCGGCACCCGCGCGGCGATGCGCACTCTCGCGTCGAACAGCACCTCCACCGCATCGCGCACGAGCGCGTCTGGAGTCGACGACGACGTCACGAGATAGTTCGGGACGGCCATCGTCGGGGCGGACTCGGTGAGGCCGTACGTCCCCACGGGCAGGTCAGCGGGGCGGTAGGCGTCGGAGTACCGCTCGTTCACGGCCGTGACCCACGAGCGTTCCACGGGCAGCAGCCGCACCGGCATCGCGCGGGCCAGGTCCTCGATGCCAGGGGTCGGGAGGCCGCCGACCCAGAAGAAGCCGTCGATGTCGCCGCGTCGCATGGCCGCGATCGACCCGGCGAGATCGAGGCGTGCATCGGTGAGCGTCGACGGATCGACCCCCGCCGCCTCCAGCACGCGGCCGGCGATGACGTTGACTCCGGAGTTCTCGGCTCCGAGAGACAGCGCTCTCCCGGCCAGATCCGGGACGGATCGGATGTCGGAGTCCCCGCGGACGACGATGTGCAGGTACTCGTCGTACAGCCGCGCGACGGCGGTGATCGGCAACGGGTCGGTGAACGCCCCGGTGCCGTTCACGGCATCCGCCGCCGCGTCGCCCTGCGCGAAGCCGAGCAGCGCCTCCCCCGAGGCCACGCGCAGCAGATTGTCCACCGAGCCGGCCGACTCGGCCGCGACGACCGTCGCACCGGTGGCGGCGGCGAGCTCATCCGCCAGCCCGGTGCCGTAGGCGAAGTAGACGCCGGTCGGGGTTCCGCTCGCGATCACGCGTTCCTCCTGCCGCCACTCCGGGGCGGTCTGATCGCACGCCGCCAGACCGAGCACCGTCGCGGCCACGAGCACCGCGGCGAGGATGCGCGTATGCAGTCTCCTCATGCCGCGGCCCCATCCCGCACGACGAGCGAGACGGCCAGTCCCCCGCCCTCCGGCGTGTCGACCGTGAGCTCGCCGTCGATCGACGCGAGGAGGTCGACCGCGATCGAGAGCCCCAGTCCGGTCCCGGGGATCTCGGCGGTATCGGTGCTCCGCCAGAAGCGGTGCGTGGCCAGAGCGGCGTCGTCCGATGGCAGACCGGGACCGCGGTCGCGGACGGTGAGGATGCACACCGTGCCGTCGCGCCGCACGCCGATCTCGACTGTGCCTCCCGGCGGCGAGTACTTGACGGCGTTGTCGATCACCGCGTCCAGGGCGCTCTCCACGATCATCCGGTCCGTGACGCTCATGACCCGCTCATCGCCGGTGTGCTCGAAGGAGATGCCGCGCTCCGCCGCGACGTCTCGCCATGCATCCGCTCGGCGCGCGGCGAGGACGGAGAGATCCACGGCCGAGAAGGTGGAGTCGGCACGGCCGTTGCGCGCCAGTCCCAGCAGGGTCTCCAGGATGCGGGTCATGCGGCGTCCCTCCTCCCTCGTCTCCTCCACGTCGTCGTCCCATTCGCGGCCGAGGCCGGTAGCCAGGTGCTCGACGCGCAGGAGCAGCGCGTTGAGCGGGTTGCGGAGCTCGTGCGACGCGTTGAGCGCGAACTCGCGCTGGCGCGCCATGGTGCGCTCGATCTGCTCCGCCATGTCGTTGAACACGCGCGTCATGCGGCGCAGCTCAGGGGGTCCGGTGTCGACCGCCACTCGCGCATCCATCTCACCGCGCTCGATGGCGACCATCGCGCGGTCGAGTCGCCGCACGGGAGACAGCACCCACCTGGCGAGGAGGAAGACCAGTGCGACGCCCAGACCGATCGCCGCGACCACGACCACGACGAGCACCATCGTCTGCCGGAAGATGGCGCGGCGCGGAGCCTCGACATCGGCGGCGAGCAGCACGGCTCCGATGACGTCGCCGTCATCGACGACGGGCTCGACCAGGGCAGAGTCGGCCAGCGCCCACGGAGAGCCAGACACGGGCGCTTCGGCTCTGCGCCCCGAGAGCGCCAGCCTCACCTCGTCGACGTGCTCGGGAGACGTGGCTCTGGGTGCGTCTCCGCTCGATGCCCACACGGTGCCCGCCGCATCGTAGAGGGCGACCTCGATGCCGTACACCTCCTGATAGCGGCGCGCCTCCCCCTCGAACACCGTGGCGCTGCCCGACAGCAGCCCTTGCCGTGCCGTGGTGACGAACGATCCGAGATCGCCGATCTGCGTGGCGTAGAACTCCTGCTGGATGCCGCGGGCGGCACCCCAGGCTGCGGCCGCGCCCAGGCCGAGCAGGAGCGCGACGAGGGGGACGAGGAAGACGACGACGAGCCGGGCGCGCACCGGTCAGGAACCCACCAGGCGGTAGCCGACCCCGCGCACCGTCTCGATGAGGCGTCGGTCTCCGGTCTTGCGCCGGATGGCGCCGACGTGCACCTCCAGCGAGTGGTGGAACCCTCGCCAGTCCGTGTTCCACACCTCCCGGATCAGCCGCTCCTTCGGCACGGCCACTCCCGGATACCGTGCGAGCACGGCGACTATGTCGAATTCCTTGGGCGTGAGGGCCACGGGCGTGCGATCGACGACGAGCCTCCGGGAGACGAGATCGATCTCGACCTCGTCGCCGTGCACGACCACACGCTGCGCGGCATCCGGCCGTACGGGACGGGCCCTGCGCGTGACCGCCTCGATGCGCGCGAGAAGCTCATGCACGTCATAGGGCTTGATGACGAAGTCGTCGGCGCCCGCACGCAGACCGCGGATGCGTTCGGTGACCTGGCTGCGTGCCGTCACGACGACGATCGGCACCTCGGAGCGGCCGCGGATGCGGCGGCACAGATCGATGCCGTCGACGTCCGGCAGACCGAGGTCGAGGAGCACCGCCTCGGTGTGGGCGTCGAGGAGGTCGAGTGCTGACGCTCCATCCACGGCGCGTAGGGTCGCGTACCCCGAGCGCGCCAGGAACGCCTCGAGCGCCGCCGCGACGCGGTCGTCGTCCTCCACAATCAGAATCTGCATCGATCCTGTCCCCTTTTCGACTGCGGACCTTCCGGCCCCCAGGCCGCCATGCCGGGGATCAACCGTACCAGCCGTCGATGCGGGCTCCTGCGCGAGAGCGGGCCTTCGCCGCTCAGCCGCGGGCCTCGGCACGCTGGGCGAACGCGCTCTCGTACAGGCACACGCTCGCCGCGGTCGCCAGGTTGAGCGATTCGGCACGACCGAAGATCGGGAGCTTCAGCACCCGATCCGCCAGTTCTAGAGCCGCGTCCTCCAGACCCCGCGCCTCGTTGCCGAACAGCCAGGCCGTCGACTCGGCGAGCACACCTTCGGCGCGGGCCGCGAGCAGGTCGTCACCCTTCACATCGGCGGCTAGGATGCGCAGACCGGCGTCATGCGCGCGCTCCACCACGTGCGCCAGCTCGCCGCCCACCGACACCGGAAGGTGGAACAGCGACCCGGTCGTCGCCCGGACCACCTTCGGGTTGTACGGATCGACGGTGCGGCCGGTCAGCACGACGGCGTCGGCACCGGCGGCATCGGCGGCGCGGATGATCGTGCCGAGGTTGCCGGGGTCGCGCACCTCCTCGCAGATCGCGACGAGCCGGGGCGACGACGCGAACACCTCGTCCACCGAGGTCGGAGTCTGCCGCACGACCGCGACGAGGCCCTGCGGCGTGACGGTGTCGGCCATGGCGTTGAGGACGTACTCCGTCACGTACTCGACGTCGACCCCCGCCGCCGCCGCGGCGGACCGGATGTCGTGATGCTTCTCCCAGCCCGTCGGCGTTGCGAAGAGCTCGACGATCGCTTCGGGCCGATAGGTCAGGGCCTCGCGCACTGCCTGCGGACCTTCGAGCAGGAACAGGCCCGTCTCGGTGCGCGCGCTGCGCTTCGTCAGCTTGGCGACGGCTCGGACTCGGGGGGACCGGGGGTTCTCCAGCACGTTCACAGTCTAGGGAACCGCAGCGCCATGCCCTGCCATGGCCGCTTGCGTCGAGCGTGGCGCCTCCCCCGGAGACGACGCAGGGCGCCCTCCCGGAGGAGAGCGCCCTGTGTGCGAAGAGGCTTACGCAGCCGACTTCGGAGCGTTGACGTCAGAGGGCAGAGCCTTCTTGGCCGTCTCGACCAGCGTGGCGAACGTCGCCGCGTCGTTGACCGCGAGGTCGGCGAGCATGCGACGGTCGACCGTGACACCCGCGAGGCCGAGGCCCTGGATGAAGCGGTTGTAGGTGATGCCGTTCTGGCGGGCAGCGGCGTTGATGCGCTGGATCCACAGACGACGGAAGTCGCCCTTGCGCTTGCGCCGGTCGCGGTACGAGTACACCAGGGAGTGGATGACCTGCTCCTTGGCCTTGCGGTAGAGGCGCGAACGCTGGCCGCGGTAACCGGAGGCGCGCTCGAGGATGACGCGACGCTTCTTGTGGGCGTTTACCGCCCGCTTGACTCTTGCCATTTTCCTGTGTTCCTATTCGTGCGTTCGGACGCGTCAGCGACCGAGAAGCTTCTTGGCGACCTTGAAGTCGGCCTTCGACAGCACCTGGTCCTGGTTCAGGCGACGGGTGCGACGGCTCGACTTGTGCTCGAGGTTGTGGCGCATGTTCGCCTGCTGCTTCTTCAGCTTTCCGCTGCCGGTGATCTTGAAGCGCTTCTTGGAACCCGAGTGGGTCTTCTGCTTCGGCATCTTCTCTTCCTTCGTATGGCGCCTTCTCAGGCGACGGTGGGGACCCGCGGTGCGGGAGTCGTGGGGGCGGAGGTCACTCCGCTGCGGCGTCGGCCGCGGCATCCGCCGCCTTCGCCTCACGGGCCGCCTGCTTGTTCGCGGCGCGCGCCGCGTTCTGCTCGGCCTTGGCCTCGGACTTGTTCTTCAGGGGCGCGATGACCATGACCATGTTGCGTCCGTCGATGGTCGGGCTCGACTCGACGGTTCCGAACTCGGCCACGTCCTCCGCGAACTTGCGGAGCAGGCGCACACCCTGCTCCGGCCGCGACTGCTCACGGCCGCGGAACAGGATCATCGCCTTGACCTTGTCGCCCGCCTTGAGGAAGCCCTCGGCGCGCTTGAGCTTGGTCGTGTAGTCGTGAGCCTCGATCTTCAGGCGGAAACGGACCTCCTTGAGGACCGTGTTGGCCTGGTTGCGTCGGGCTTCCTTCGCCTTCTGCGCAGCCTCGTACTTGAACTTGCCGTAGTCCATGATCTTGACCACGGGCGGCTTCGAGTTGGGTGCGACCTCGACGAGGTCGAGGTCGGCTTCCTGCGCAAGGCGCAGCGCCGCCTCGATGCGGACGACGCCGATCTGCTCACCCGCAGGGCCGACGAGGCGGACCTCGGGCACGCGGATGCGCTCATTGGTGCGGGGATCGCTGATGCGGAACTCCTTAGACGATGGGATTCGGCCTCCGGGACGCTGTCTGCATCCCGTGCGAAATCGGAGTACTCCCCACCCGCCGACGATCAGAACGCCGGCTTCGCACCCTGCCTACCGGAACTGTCTGACGACACGATCCGGCGGAGTGCAAGACCCGGTAGCCTGGAACGGCAAGCGCGGGTGGGAAGTGAATCCTCTTTCGTGCCGGAGCATGACGCTCCGGAGCCCGACAAAGTCTAACAGAAGGCAAGGCGAAGTGACGAACCAGGCACCCGACGAGGCGGCACGCGAGCGCGAGGAGCGCTGGGCTCGACAGGAGGAGGCTGCGGCATCCGCCACGCGCGACATCGCCGACGTTCCCGCGGTCGAGGTGATCACCACCACCGCCGTGCACCTCATGAGCGCAGCCGCCGTCAAGCTCGGTCTCGCCGACGACCCCGAGTCGCAGCTCGACCTCGACGAGGCGCGCAAGCTGATCAACGCCCTGGCCGGACTCATCACCGCAGGCGCTCCCGAGATCAGCGACATGCACGCCCGGTCGCTGCGCGATGGCCTTCGTTCACTGCAGCTGGCGTTCCGTGAGGCGTCGACCATCCCCGACCCGATCGGCAAGGGCCCCGGTGAGAAGTGGACGGGTCCCGTCAGCTGATCCGAGACGGACGGCACAGCTGTCGACGCGCGTCCCGGACCGCGCCTCTGCGTCTTCTCGGGACGCAGACTAGGCGCTGCGGCGCAGCTTGACCGTGAGCGAGTCCGCGAGCACGGCGATGCGGTCGTCGGCCGCCCAGCGCTGCGCGAGCCGCGCGAGCACGGCGTCCAGCACGTCGCGCTCGAGCCCGTCGACGAGGTCGAGCATCACGACGAGCTCGGGACCGCGCAGCCGAGCGTCGGGGTCGCCCGGCGCGACGGCGACGTCGATGACGGCGAGTTCGTGCGCGACGCTCTCCTGGAGAGCCGCGAAGACCTCGGGAGACAGGAAGCTCGGTTCCCAGCGCTGCCCCTGGGCGACCGCCCAGACGGCCGGACGGCGGATCACGAACTCGGTCTCGGAGGTCGGGTCGAGCACGATGAGGTCTGTGTCGTCGGCCGATGCCGCCAGCGCTGCCCGCACCGCCTCGACCGGGATCGGCCGCGCGGTCGGATCCCACCGCTGCATCGCATCGACGGAGGAGAACACGGGCTGCACGCGGCGTCCGTCCGGAGCGGCGACCGTGACGATCGACAGCTCCTGCGTCTTGTCCACGGCGAGGCCGGTGGGTCCGACCCCCTCGTCACCCTTCTCAGCGACGAGCGGGATGAGCACGCGCGCAGAGCGGAAGGCGTCGACGACCTCGCTCTGCGACCCTGCGCCCTGACGGAAGCGGATCAGCGCGGAGAGCAGTGCAGGGTCGGCTGATCCGTCGTCGCTCGCGTGGGGGTTCGGCTCGAAGCTGCGCCCCTCCCACGGGACGCCCGCCGAATCACCATGGCCGGCCGGCGCATGATCGTGCGCGCCGGGTCCACAGGAGTGACCGTGACCGTCAGTCTCCTGCGACATCCAGAGCCTCTGCCAGCGTGAACGCGCCGGCGTAGAGCGCCTTGCCGACGATCGCGCCCTCGACGCCCAGGGGTACCAGCTCACGCAGTGCGGCGATGTCGTCGAGGCTGGCGATGCCGCCGGAGGCGACGACGGGCTTCGGCGTGCGCGAGGTGATCTCGCGCAGGAGGTCGAGGTTCGGGCCGCGCAGCGTGCCGTCCTTCGTGACGTCCGTCACGACGTACCGGCTGCATCCGGCATCCTCCAGGCGGTCGAGGACCTCCCACAGGTCGCCGCCGTCCTTCGTCCAGCCGCGTGCGGCGAGCGTGGTGCCGCGCACGTCGAGGCCGACGGCGATGGCCTCGCCGTAGCGCCCGATGACGTCGGCGGCCCACTCGGGGTTCTCCAGCGCGGCAGTGCCGAGGTTGATGCGCGTCGCACCGCTCTCGAGGGCGGCCTCCAGGCTCGTGTCATCGCGGATGCCGCCCGAGAGCTCGACATTGACGTTCTTGAACTGCTTGATCACCTTGCGGAGGATCGGGGCGTTGCTCCCACGTCCGAACGCGGCGTCGAGGTCGACGAGATGGATCCACTGCGCGCCCTGCGCGACCCACTCCCCCGCAGCGTCGAGCGGGTCGCCGTAGCTGGTCTCGCTGCCGGCCTCGCCCTGGGTGAGGCGCACGGCCTTGCCGCCCGCCACGTCGACGGCCGGAAGGAGGGTGAGGGCTGGAGACTGCGCGAAGTCGTTCATGAGGTCCTTGGATGGTGGGAAGCGCCGGAGTCGGGCACGAGAAACGAGGGTACCCCCGCGATCACGCGGCTTCAAATGCGTGACGCAGCGGCTCCGTTCACAGGCTGGAGACCCAGTTGCGCAGCAGCTGGATACCGGCGTCGCCGGACTTCTCCGGGTGGAATTGCGTGGCCGACAGAGGGCCGTTCTCGACCGCTGCCAAGAACGGCCTCCCGTACGTGGCCCACGTCACCACGGGCTGGGGGAACGGCGGGATGACGTCGAGCTCCCAGGACTGCGCGGCGTAGGAGTGCACGAAGTAGAAGCGCTCGTGCTCGATGCCCCGGAAAAGGATGCTGTCAGCGCCGGGGTCGACCGTGTTCCATCCCATGTGCGGGAGCACGGGGGCCTCGAGGGCGGTGACCGCGCCCGGCCATTCCCCCAGTCCCTCGGTGTCGTGGCCTCGCTCGACGCCGCGTTCGAAGAGCACCTGCATGCCGACGCAGATGCCGAGGACCTTGCGCCCGCCCGCGAGCCGACGGTCGATGATCTCATCGCCTCCGTGCGCGTGCAGGGCGTCCCGCACGGCCTGGAAGGCGCCGACGCCCGGGACCACGAGCCCGTCGGCCTCGATCGCCTCGGTGCGGTCGCGCGTGAGCACGGCATCCGCCCCGGCTGCGACGAGGGCCTTCACCGCCGAGTGCACATTGCCGGACTCGTAGTCGAAGACGGCCACCCTCGGTGCGGCGCTCACAGCGCTCCCTTGGTCGACGGGATGCCGTCGACGAGCGGATCCAGCGACTTCGCCTGACGGAACGCGCGCGCGAAGGCCTTGTACTCGGCCTCGGCGATGTGGTGCGGATCCCTGCCTCCGAGCACGCGCACGTGCACCGTGAGACCCGCGTTGAACGTGATGGCCTCGAAGGAGTGCCGGACGAGCGCACCGGTGAAGTGGCCGCCGATGAGGTGGTACTCGAAGCCGGCCGGCTCGCCGTCGTGCACGAGGTAGGGGCGGCCGGAGATGTCGACCACGGCTTGAGCGAGAGCCTCGTCGAGGGGCACCAGCGCGTCTCCGTAGCGCGAGATGCCCGCCTTGTCGCCGAGCGCCTCACGGATCGCCTGTCCGAGCACGATCGAGACGTCCTCGACCGTGTGGTGCGCGTCGATGTCGGTGTCGCCCGAGGCCCGCACCGTGAGGTCGGTCAGCGAGTGCTTGGCGAACGCCGTGAGCATGTGGTCGAAGAACGGCACCGACGTGTCGATGCGGCTCGCGCCGCTGCCGTCGAGGTTCAGCTCGAGCTCGACCGTGGACTCGGATGTGCTGCGCACGCGGCGCGCCGTGCGCGGCTGGGCGGGGGTGCTCATGACGCCGATCCTATCGAGGCCAGCGCTTCGAGGAACGCGGTCGTCTCCGCCTCGGTGCCGGCCGTGACGCGCAGGTGACCGGGCAGGCCGACGTCGCGGATCAGGACGCCGCGGTCGTACAGCTCCTGCCACGTGCGGCGCGGGTCGCCGACGCCGCCGAAGAGGACGAAGTTCGACCAGGACTCGTGCGGCGTGTACCCCAGCGCCTCGAGGGTGGCCGAGATCCGGTCGCGCTGCTCGACGATCTCGTCGACCATGGCGAGCATGACGTCGGAGTTGCGCAGGGCCGCGATCGCCGCCGCCTGTGTGAGAGCGCTCAGGTGATACGGCAGGCGGACGAGGCGCAGTGCGTCGATGAAGGCGGGATCGGCGGCGAGGTACCCGACGCGCGCGCCCGCGAAGGCGAAGGCCTTGCTCATCGTGCGCGACACGGCCAAGCGCGGACGCCCCTCGAGCAGGGTCAGAGCGGATGCCGCATCTCGGGGCGCGAACTCCTGATAGGCCTCGTCGACCACGACGACGCCGCGCGAAGCCTCGTAAACGGCCTCGACCACCTCGAGGGGAAGAGGGGTGCCCGTCGGATTGTTCGGCGCGCAGAGCAGGATCACATCGGGATCGGCGGCGCGGACCTGGGCGGCAGCATCGTCGGGCGCGATCGAGAAATCGGGCTCACGCGTGCCGGCCACCCAGCGCGCCCCTGTCCCCTGTGAGATGAGCGGATACATCGAATAGGTCGGCGCGAAGCTGAACGCGGTGCGCCCAGGTCCTCCGAAGGCCTGCAGGATGTGCTGCAGCACCTCGTTCGATCCGTTTCCCGCCCAGATCTGCTCGGCCGTCAGCCCGTGCCCGAGGTACTCGGCGAAGCCCTCCCGCAGGGTCGTGAACTCCCGGTCGGGGTACCGGTTGACATCACGGATCGCCACGGCGATGTCGTCGAGGATGTCGCTCGCGACGGCATCCGGAACCGGATGGGTGTTCTCGTTGACGTTGAGCGCGATCGGGAGCGGCGCCTGCGGTGCGCCATACGGCGTGAGACCGCGCAGGTCATCGCGAAGCGGGAGGTCAGCGAGAGAAACAGTCACTCCTCAATGCTAGGGCGCGTGCACAGAAGGTGACGCCGCATTGCACGGACGACCCTCTCGACACTCGGCGCCGCACGGCGCTGCTCAGGAACCCGACGTCAGCGCGAGTACTCGGCGGGGATCGCGATCTCGTCGCCGACCTGGATCGCACCGCCGTCGAGCATGTTCAGGCGGGTGATGTCGCCGATGACGTCACGCGGGTCGGCGGTCGGAGCGACCTCCTCCGCGATCGACCACAGCGTGTCGCCGGGCATGACCGTCACCGTCTCGAACGACGCCGGGGTGTCTGCGCCCTGACCCGAAGCCAGTGCGCTCCCCCCGCTGATGGCCGCTACCCCGATGCCGAGCGCCAGCGGGAGCGCCGCAAGGAAGAGAAGCACCCGGCGACCGCGCGCCGTCAGCCGCAGCCGAGTCGCGGGACGTGCCGGGACGACTGCCGTGGTGCTGAAGGTGATGCTGCTCATTGCCTGCTCCTCTGCGTGTGCCGCTTGCGCTGCGCGTGCGGCGAAGGTTGGCGTAGCGTTCGCATCCGCGACTCGGCCGGGAGCCGAGGATGCGAAGCTACGTTCCGAAGATATCTTCGAGTTCGAACATCTGTCAAGGTCTTTTCGAAACCGGACGACCGAATCCTCCGACACGCTCGAACAGATCTTCCAGAGTGTGGACCTTCTCGGATACGGTTTCGATACGGACACCCCACCACGGACCACCGACATTCGAACGGCGACGCCGGATCCGCCTAGTGAAGGAGCACGATGAGCGAGAACTCCGCCCCCGAGACCGAGGCGCCGCGCACCCGTCGCCGCAAGAGCCTGAGCCCCAAGCAGATGGCCATCCTCGAGGTCATCCAGACGTCGATCAGCCGTTACGGCTACCCGCCGAGCATGCGCGAGATCGGCGACGCCGTCGGGCTGAAGTCGCTGTCCAGCGTGACGCACCAGCTCGGGCAGCTCGAACTGAGCGGATACCTGCGCCGTGACCCCGGCAAGACGCGCGCCATGGAGGTGCTCATCGACCTCCCCGGCACGAGCGGCGAGAACCCGGCCGAGGTCGCCACGCCGGTCGGCGACGCCGCCCTCGTCCCGCTCGTCGGCCGCATCGCCGCCGGCGTGCCGATCACCGCCGACCAGCAGGTCGAGGAGATCTTCCCGCTCCCCCGGCAGCTGGTGGGCAAGGGCGAGCTCTTCATGCTCAAGGTGTCGGGGGACTCCATGATCGACGCCGCCATCTGCGACGGAGACTGGGTCGTCGTGCGCGCGCAGCATGACGCGGAGAACGGCGAGATCGTCGCCGCGATGCTCGACGGCGAGGCCACGGTCAAGACGTTCCGGCGCCGCGACGGTCACACGTGGCTGCTCCCGCGCAACTCGGCGTTCGAGCCGATCCTCGGCGACGAGGCCGTCGTGCTCGGCAAGGTCGTCGCCGTGCTCCGCGCCGTCTGACACCGGCCACCCGCGACGCGCGGCACCCGCGACGCGCGGCACCCGCGACGCGCGGCACCCGCGACGCGCGGCATCCGCGACGCCCGCGGCATTCCGGCATCCGCCATCCGCCGGGACCCGTCATCACGGCCGAGACCCCCGCCTGGACACGTGTCCGGTCGGGGGTCTCGGCGTCATGCGGGGTCTCGACCCTCGCTCAAACCGCGACGCCGACGTCCTCCCGCACTCGGCGCGTCGCCTCCACGATGTGCTGCAGAGAGGCGACCGTCTCGTCGTATCCGCGGGTCTTCAGGCCGCAGTCGGGGTTGACCCAGAGCCGGCGCGTCGGGATCTCGTCGACGGCGGTGCGCAGCAGCGACTCGACCTCCTCGACCGACGGAACCCGAGGCGAGTGGATGTCGTATACGCCGGGTCCGATCCCGTGGTCGAACCCGGAGGCGGCGATGTCCGCGACGACCTCCATGCGACTGCGCGCCGCCTCGATCGACGTCACATCCGCATCGAGCGCGCGGATGGCGTCGATGACCACGCCGAACTCGGAGTAGCACAGGTGCGTGTGCACCTGGGTGGCCGGCGCCGCCCCTCCGGTCGCGAGACGGAAGGAGTCGACCGACCAGCGGAGGTAGGCGGGCTGATCCGCCTTCTTCAACGGGAGCAGCTCCCGCAGGGCCGGCTCATCGACCTGGATGATGGCGATGCCAGCGGCCTCGAGGTCGGCGATCTCGTCGCGCAGGGCGAGCGCGACCTGGTTGGCCGTCTCCCCCAGCGGCTGGTCGTCGCGTACGAACGACCAGGCGAGGATGGTCACGGGTCCGGTGAGCATCCCCTTCAGGTGCTTGGCGGTGAGCGACTGCGCGTACGTCGACCAGCCGACCGTGATGGGGGCCGGCCGCGAGACGTCGCCCCAGAGGATCGACGGGCGCGTGGCCCTGGATCCGTACGACTGGACCCATCCGTGCTCCGTCACCGCGAAGCCGTCGAGGTGCTCCGCGAAGTACTGCACCATGTCGTTGCGCTCCGGCTCGCCGTGCACGAGAACGTCGAGGCCGAGGTCCTCCTGCAGCGAGACGACGCGGGCGATCTCGCTGCGCAGGAAGTCCTCGTAGTCCTCCGCGGGGATCTCACCACGGAGGTAGCGGGCGCGCGCACGGCGGATGTCGCCGGTCTGCGGGAAGGAGCCGATCGTCGTGAGCGGCAGCACGGGGAGCCCCAGCGCGTCCTGCGCGAGCTCGCGCTCCTCATACGGCGCGCGCGAGAAGTCGGCCTCCTCGACCACGCGGCCGCGGACCGCCCCGTCGCGCACTCCCGGTGCCGAGAGACGGTCGGCGAGGGCTGCGGATGCTGCGTCGAGGTCGGCCGCGATCGCCTCGCGGCCCTCCACGAGGCCTCGTGCCAGCACAGCCACCTGCTGCACCTTCTGGTCGGCGAAGGCCAGCCACGACCGCAGACGCCCGTCGAGCGCCGACTCGTCGCTCACGTCGTGCGGCACGTGCAGGAGCGACGTCGACGTCGATGCTGAAACGGCGCCGGCACCCGTGGCCGCGAGCTCCTGCAGGCGCTCGAAGGCTGCGGCCAGGTCGCCGCGCCAGATGTTGTGCCCGTCGATCACTCCGCCTACGAGCGTCTTGCCCTCCAGGCCGGGGGCCGCTGCCGGCACCGAACCGCGCACGAGATCGACCGCGATCGCCTCGATCGGGGCCGCGGCGAGCACCGGGAACACCGCGCCGAGCTCGGCGTACGGAGCAGCGACGAGGATCGAGGGCCGAGACGACGCCCCGCCGAGGACGGCCAGGGCGCGGGCCGCGGCATCCGCCAGGCGTTCCGTCGACGCCGACAGCGACTCGCTCACCAGCGCAGGCTCATCGAGCTGGACCCACTCGGCACCCGCGTCCTTCAGCGCCGTGAGGAGCTGCGTGTACACCGGCAGCACGTCATCGAGGCGCGACAGCGGATCGAAGCCGTCGGGGGCGGCATCCGAGGCCTTCGACAGTGCGAGGAGCGTCACGGGACCGACGACGACCGGCCTCGTGACGAATCCGGCGGCGACGGCCTCGGCGACCTCGCGCACCAGCCGGTCGCTGGAGAGGGAGAACACCGTCTCCGGGCCGATCTCGGGCACCAGGTAGTGATAGTTGGAGTCGAACCACTTGGTCATCTCGAGCGGCGCACGGTCGCCCTCGCCGCGGGCGACCGTGAAGTACGCGGACAGCCCGATCGAGCCGTCGCCCGATCGCAGGTCGTCGAACCGCGCGGGGATGGCCCCGACCGTCACGGCGGCGTCGAGCACCTGGTCGTAGTACGAGAACGATTCGGGGATCGACGAGTCCGTGCGGCCGAGTCCGAGCCCGGCGAGCCGCTCGCGCGTCGCGGCACGCAGCTCCGCGGTGGCCGCCTCGAGAGCGGCCTCGTCGAGACGGCCCGCCCAGAAGGCCTCGACGGCCTTCTTCAGTTCACGGCGCCGACCGATACGGGGGTAGCCGAGGATGGTGCCATCGGGGAAAGCGGACATGAGGTTCCTTTCAGCGGGGGTAGATGGTCGGGGGACGGATCAGTGCGAGCTCGGCACGGGAAGCACGCCGGCTTCCTCGAGCACCGTGAGCACCGTGTCGTGCTGGTTGAAGGCGTACAGGTGCACTCCCGGAGCGCCTCCGGCGAGCACCTCGCGCGCGAGGCGCGCCGCCCACTGGATGCCGATCTCCCTGCGCCCTTCCGGAGTGGGTTCGACATCGAGGGCGATGGCGAGCTCCCCCGGCAGCTCCTCGCCGGTCAGCTCGAGCACTCGCGCCAGCCGCACGGGCGAGACGATGGGCATGATGCCGGGGAGGATCGGGATCGTCACGCCCGCGGAGCGGGCCCGCTCGACGAAAGCGAGGTAGTCGTCGGCGTGGAAGAAGAGCTGCGTGATGGCCGACGTCGCTCCCGCCGCCTGCTTCGCCAGGAGCGCGTCGACGTCCTGCCACCGGTGGGCGGAGCGCGGATGACCGTTCGGGAACGCCGCCACCGCGATGCTCGCCCGTCGCCGCGGGGCCACGCGCGCGGCACCCGGCAGACCCGGCACCGGCGTCTCCTCGTAAGGGGCGCGCTCGGCCTGGACGCGATCGATGAGCTGCACGAGTTGCGCGGCGCTTTCGAGATCGCCGAGGAACGGCTCCTCCTGGCCGGCCGGCGGGGCGCCGCGCAGCGCGAGGAAGCTGAGGATGCCGGCGTCCAGGAACTCACGGATCAGGGCCGCGGCTCCCGCGTAGGTGTTGCCCACGCAGGTGATGTGGGCCAGCGGCTCGACATCCGTGTGCTCGCGGATGAACCGCAGCACCTCCAGCGACCGCCCGCCCGTCGACCCTCCCGCACCGTAGGTGACCGAGATGAAGTCGGGACCTGCTGCGGCGAGGCGGCGCACGGTCTCGTGCAGCGCACCCTCGCTCGAGGCCGAGCGGGGCGGATAGAGCTCGAAGGAGAACGGCACGCGCGTGGTCGGCGTCTCGAGGGACATCGTCTTCTCCTGGGACAGATTCGGGCCTGGAACCGCGCACGACGCAGCGCGTCGTGTCACGGGCGGGTGCCGGGCTCGGCTGTCGCTCCACTCCCGGATGCACCGGGCGTTTCCAGAAACGTATGCCACCCGGCCTCCCGGCGCATCCTGTGTGACGCCGTGTGTCGGATCCGGGCGAATAGGCTCGAGTCATCATGTCGACGCCATACGGATCCTGGCCCTCTCCCTTCACCGCGGCAGCGGTGGCCGCCGCGTCTCCGCGCATCGACGGCGCGCGCTTCGTCGGCGACGAGATCTGGTGGGGAGAGTCTCTCCCCGAGGAGGGCGGGCGCATGACCGTGCGCCGCTCCGGCGGAGGGAGCGTGCTCGACGCGCCCTGGAGCGCGCGGTCACGCGTCCACGAGTACGGGGGCGGCGCGTGGACGGCATCCGACGACGGCGTGCTGTTCCTCGTACACGCGGCAGACCAGCGGGTGTACCGGAAGGACCCGGGGCGCGCCCCCGTCCCGCTGACTCCGGCGGGGCCCGCGCACGGCGGACTCCGGCTGCAGCACGGGCGCCTGTTCGCCGTACGCGAGGACCTCACCGTCGCACCGCACCTCAGGGCGATCGTGGAGATCCCGGTCGACGGCAGCGCCGCGGACGACGTAGGGCGCATCGCGGTGATCGCCGAGGGAGCCGGCTTCTTCGCGCACCCGGCGGCCGCTTCCGACGGCGCAGTCGCCTGGGTGCAGTGGAGCGGCGAGAGCATGCCCTGGGACTCCGCCGCGCTGCACGTGCGCTCCGCCGAGGGCCGAGAGACGGCTCTCCCCACCCGCGCCGCGCTGCAGCCGGAGTGGCTCGGTGGAGCGCTGCTCTACGCCGACGACCCGTCGGGCCGCTGGGGCCTCCACGCCGTGCGTCCGACCGGACCGGGCGAGTGGGGCGCCCCGCGCCCGCTCGCCCCGGCCGACGCCGACACGGGCTACGGTCTCTGGGTGCTGGGCAACCGCTGGTACCAGCCTCTCGCCGACGGCCGCATCGTCGCTGTGCGCACCGACGGTCGCGACGAGGTTGTCGTGATCTCCCCCGACGGCGAGGTGCGGTCGCTCGACGTCCCCTGCGACGGGCACGTGAGCGTTGACGACGTCTCAGGCTCGCGCGTGCTGCTGAGCGGCAGCGGCAGCACGGTCGCCCCCGGCGTATGGGTCGTCGACGTCGACAGCGGGGAGGCGACCGCGATCGCCGGCGGCGCCCCGTGCGATCCCGACTGGATGCCGCCGGCCCGCGCGCTGGTCGTCGACGGACCTCGCGGCCCCGTGCACGCCTTCGCGTATGCGCCAGCGAACCCGCATGCGACCGCTCCGGAGGGCGAGCGTCCGCCGTATGTGGTCTTCGTGCACGGGGGCCCGACCGCCCACGTGACCGGCGCCGCATCCGCGGCCATCGCGTACTACACGAGCCGTGGCATCGGCGTGCTCGACGTGAACTACGGCGGATCGACGGGCTACGGCCGTGCCTATCGAGAACGCCTGCGCGGCATGTGGGGCGTCGCCGACGTGGAGGACGTGCTCGCCGCAGCGCGCGGTCTCGTCGCCGAGGGGCTGGCCGACCCGCGGAGGCTCGCGATCCGCGGGAGCTCGGCCGGGGGCTGGACGGTGTTGTCGGCGCTCGTGCAGGGCGGAGTGTTCTCCGCGGGGATCAGCCGGTACGGCGTCACCGACCTCCGCAGTCTGATCGAGCATTCCCCCGATTTCGAGGCGCACTACATCGAAGGCCTGGTTGGTCCGTTGCCCGAGTCGGCGGCCCTGTACGACGAACGCTCCCCTTTGACGCATGCCGCACGCATCGACGTGCCCGTGCTGCTGCTCCAGGGAGCAGACGACCCCGTCGTCCCGCCGTCGCAGTCGGAGGCGATCCGCGACGCACTGCGCGCACACGGCGTCGACCACGAGTACGTCGTCTATCCCGCTGAGGGGCACGGCTTCCGCTCGCGGGAGACCATCATCGACGCGCTCGAACGCGAGCTGGCGTTCCTCCGTCGTACATTCGGACTCTGAGCCCGCCCGGCCCGGCTCTTCCGGCCCCGCGCAGACTCACTCCCCCAGTCGGTTGCGCAGGCGCATGGCGCGCTCGGCTTCGCGCGAGTCCTGACGCTCACGCAGCGCCTGGCGCTTGTCGTACTCGCGCTTTCCCTTGGCGAGCGCGATCTCGACTTTGGCGCGCCCATCGGAGAAGTAGAGCTTCAACGGGATGAGCGTGTACCCGCCTGCGGACACCGCGTGCTGCAGCTTCGCGATCTCCTCGCGGTGCAGGAGTAGCTTGCGGATGCGCTTGGCTGAGTGGTTCGTCCAGTGCCCTTGGGAGTACTCGGGGATGTGCACGGCGTCGAGGAACACCTCGCCGCCCTTTACGTACGCGTAGCCGTCGCTGAGGTTGGCGCGGCCCTGCCGAAGGGACTTGACCTCGGTGCCCGTGAGCACCATCCCCGCCTCGTACGACTTCTCGATGGTGTAGTCGTGACGCGCGCGACGATTGGTCGCGATGACCTTCTCCCCGCGTTCCCTGGGCATGATGCACTCCTGTGTCGTGGACGAGCCCGGCGCGGTGTGCGGTCGGGCAGCCTGTCAGCCTATCAGGTGCGGGACAGATCTCACGTCCGGAGCCAGCGACGGATGGCGAAGCCGGCCGACAGGGCGGCGAGGATCACGCCGATGCCGATGAGCACGGGCACCACGTACGCCGCGTCGCTCATCGTGATCCAGGTGGTGATGAACGGGACGCGGCCGCGGAGGTAGCCGTTCACGCCGAAGTGCACACCGGCGACGATGGCCGCGCTGGCGAAGACCGACCCGAGGAAGGCGGCGAAGACGCCCTCGAGCACGAACGGCGTCTGGATGAAGCGGTTCGACGCACCGACGAGGCGCATGATGCCGATCTCCTTGCGCCGCGCGTACGCCGACAGCCGGATGGTCGTGCCGATGAGCAGGATGGCGGCGATGAGCATGAGCACGGCGATGCCGACGGCGATGTAGGTGGCGACCGTGAGCGCCGAGAACAGCGGCTCGAGATACTGGAGCTGGTCCTTGACCTGCTCCACCCCGCCCACGCCGCTGAAGGCCTCGGCGATCACCTTCGACTGCCCCGGGTCCTTCATGGTCACGAAGAACACTTCGAACGCCTGGTCCTCGGTGAGCACGCTCGCCTGGTCCTCGCCGAGCTGCGCGACGAGCTTGGCGTACGTGTCGGCCTTGCTGTCGAAGGTCACGTCGCTGATGAACGGGGCGAGCGCCTCCCCTGCGAGCTGATCCCTGACGGCCTGCACCTGTTCTTCGGTGGCGCCGCCGTCGACGCAGGTCGGCGACTCCGAGATCGACGAGCACATGTACACCGCGACCTGGGCGCGCTCCGCCCAGTACCCGCGCATGGTGCCGATCTGCGCCTGCATGAGGATGGCCGCGCCCACGAAGGTGAGCGAGACGAAAGTGACCAGGACGACCGAGATCACCATGGAGATGTTGCGGCGAAGGCCGCCGAGTGCTTCCGCGAGGATGAGGCCGACTCTCATGACGTCGGCCCCACTTCCTCCGTGCCGTCGTCTGTCAAACCGAGACGGTCGGCGACGCCGAGCTCGGCCACGTCGACCTGCGGCAGGACGATCGGATGGGTGCGCGGGCCGGTTGCGACCGGTGCGGCAGGGGCCGCGGCCTCTGCCGCGGTCTGCGGCTCGATCGGCGCTGCCTGAGCCTCGGGCACGTCGGAGGCCGGGGGCACGGCATCCGCTGCGGGAGCGTCGACTCGCTGCTGCTCCCGCCTCTCCTCGGCGAGAGCGGCTCGCACGACCGACAGGTCGGCGGTCTGCCGCTGCACCTCTTGCACGGCGGTGAGCGCGGCGACCGCCGCGGCCCCGCGCACCTCCTCCGGCACGAGACGCGGGATGTTCGAGGTGTCGCCGTATCCGCCGTGCACCTCGTCGCGCACCATCTCGCCGTCACGCAGCTCGATCACGCGGCGCTGCATCGCGTCGACGAACCCGGCCTCGTGGGTCGCCATCACGACCGTCGTCCCGCCGGCGTTGATGCGCGCCAGCAGCTGCATGATGCCGACGGATGTCGCAGGGTCGAGGTTTCCGGTCGGCTCGTCCGCGAGCAGCACCTGCGGGCGGTTGACCAGGGCGCGGGCGATCGCGACACGCTGCTGCTCGCCGCCCGAGAGCTCGTGCGGCATCCGCTTCTGCTTGCCGTCGAGCCCCACGAGCGCGAGCGCCTCCGGCACGGCCTGCTGGATGAAGCCTCGAGAGGACCCGGTCACCTGGAGCGTGAACGCGACGTTCTGGAAGACCGTCTTCGACGGCAGCAGCCGGAAGTCCTGGAACACCGAGCCGATGTGGCGCCGGAAGTAGGGCACCTTGCGGTTCGCGAGCGACGTGAGGTCGCGGCCGAGCACGGCGACCCTGCCGCTGGTCGGCACGTCCTCCCGCAGGATGAGTCGCAGGCACGACGATTTGCCGGACCCCGACGCACCGACGAGGAAGACGAACTCTCCTCGCTGGATTTCGAAGTCGACGCCGGACAGTGCGGGCCTGGCGGTCCCGCGATAGCGTTTCGTGACGTTCTCGAACCGAATCATGGCGCTACGAGCCTAAGCGCGCCGATCGCCCAGCCCGCGAGCGACACCCCGCTGCCGCCGTGCGTGTCGGCTGCCGCTGCTATACATGAAGAGCCGACGCGCGAGCTCCGCCGCGCACAAACGACTTCTCAGGGGGACACCATGACGACACCTGCAGGCTGGTACGACGACGGGTCCGGTCGTCAGCGGTGGTGGGACGGCGTGCAGTGGACGGAGCACTTCGCTCCGGCCGCGGCATCCGCTCAGACGACGGATGCCGCCGCAGAAGCCGACCTCGCAACCGGCTCCGCGCGGACCGAGGCGCTCGCGGAGAGCGACGCCGCTGTGAGCGAGGCCGCCCCGAACGACGCTGTCTCGAACGACGCTGTCTCGAGCGACGCTGTCTCGAACGACGCTGTCTCGAACGACGCTGCCTCGAACGATGCCCTTTCGTCTGACGCCGGGCCGTCCGACGCCGGGCCGTCCTGGGCCGTCTCGCCCGGCCCGGACGCCGCCTCGGAGGCCGTCGTCCCGCCGGAGGCCGTTGCCGCCCCCGAGGAACCCCGCGCCTGGGCAGCGCCCTCGGCACCCTCGACATCTGCGTCACCGGAGGCGGCCGTTGCCGCTCCCGAGGCCGCAGCGCCCGCTGCGCCGCTGGGGTCGGGCATCCCTCCGTATGCCGGGGCTGCGCCGTACCAGGGCCAGGCGCAGCCATACCCGGGGACGACATCCACGGGTTACCCGACGAGCACCGCCTATCCCGGTGCCCCTGCCGGATCGCCCGGTGTGCCCTCCTACCCGGCGGCAGGCGGCTACCCCGCAGCCGCGTATGCGGCCGCACCGGCAGCGCCCGCGTCCCTCTCCGTGGTCGGGCTCATCGGACTGGGTCTCGCGGCGGTGGGCACGATCCTCACGTTCTTCGCGGTGACCTGGGTGCTCTCATGGGTCCTGCTCGGCGCAGGCCTCGTCGTGTCGATCGTGTCGCTCTTCCTCAAGGGCAAGAAGTGGCCAGGCATCGTCGGTCTCGCCCTCTCGGTCGTCGGCATGATCGTCGCCGTGGTGATGGCCGTCGTGTTCCTCTTCGCCGTCGGTCAGGCTCTCGACGACCTGCCCTCCGCGCCCCCCGCGAGCGACACCGGGGTCACGGATGACGGCGCCGACGACGATGGCACGACCGACGGCGGCTTCACCTCCGGCGAGCTGGTCGAGGGCACCGCCGGTGAGCCGGTCTCGGTCACGCAGCTCGACGGCACGAGCGAGTTCACCGTGAAGTCCGCGAGCTGGTCGGCCACGAGCACCAGCGGCTCCGACGCGACCAACGGCGGATACCTCACCGTCGACATCACGTGGAAGAACGTCTCGGGCACGACGCACGTCAACCCGTTCTACCTTTCGGTGGAGACGGCCGAAGGTGCGGAAGGCGTGTACGACTTCTTCGCCGACGAGCAGATCTCCAGCGGAGACCTCAGCGACGGCGCGAGTGTCGACGGCCTCATCTCCTTCGACGTCGCGCAGAGCAGTTCGTACACGGTCATCGTGCTCGACGAGCTGATGCAGGAGGTCGCGCGCATCGCGGTGGAGCCCAGCGCCGGCTGAGCACGCCTGGGCAGGCCGGCGATGGCTCGCTCGAGGTGTCGCGATGACCGCGCCGGAACGCCGAGGGCCCCGGATCACCTGATCCGGGGCCCTCGACGTTCATGCCGTGCGTCAGTCTTCTTCCTTGCGCTTGCGCCACCGGATGCCTGCCGAGATGAAGCCGTCGAGGTCGCCGTCGAAGACGGCTGCCGGGTTGCCGGACTCGTGGCCGGTGCGGAGGTCCTTGACCAGCTGCTGGCCGTAGAGGAAGTACGAGCGCATCTGGTCGCCCCAGCTCGCGGTGATATTGCCGGCGAGCTCCTTCTTCTTGGCCGCTTCCTCCTCCTTCTGCAGGAGCAGCAGTCGCGTCTGCAGCACGCGCATGGCGGCCGCGCGGTTCTGGATCTGCGACTTCTCATTCTGCATCGACACCACGATCCCCGTCGGAAGGTGCGTGATGCGGACCGCCGAGTCGGTGGTGTTCACCGACTGGCCGCCCGGGCCGGAAGAGCGGAACACGTCGACACGGATGTCGGTCTCGGGGATGTCGACCTCGGTGGCCTCCTCCATGAGAGGGATGACCTCGACCGCGGCGAACGACGTCTGGCGCTTGTCGGCGGAGCCGAACGGGCTGATACGTGCAAGGCGGTGGGTGCCGGCCTCGACGGAAAGAGTGCCGAACGCGTACGGCGCATCGATCTCGAACGTCGCCGACTTGATGCCCGCGCCCTCGGCGTACGAGGTGTCCATGACCTTCACCGGATACTTGTGCTGCTCCGCCCAACGCAGGTACATGCGCATGAGCATCTCGGCGAAGTCGGTGGCGTCGTCGCCGCCCGCTCCCGAACGGATCGTGATGATGGCGGCACGATCGTCGTATTCGCCGTCGAGCAGCGTCTGCACCTCCAGCTGGTTGATCACCTCGGTCAACGCGGCGAGTTCGGCGCGCGCTTCAGCTGCGGAGTCCTCGTCGCCCATCTCGTTCGCGAGATCGACGAGCACTTCCAGGTCATCGAGCCGACGGCCGATCGCCTCGATCTTGGCGAGGGTCGCCTGCCGATGGCTCAGCGCGCTGGTCACCTTCTGGGCGCGTTCGGTGTCGTCCCAGAGGTCGGGCGCACCGGCCTCCTCGCTGAGGCGGGCGATGTCGGAGCGGAGGGTCTCGACATCGATGACCTCGCGGATGTCACCGTACGTGACGCGCAGGGCCTGGATGTCGGCGGAGAGATCGAGTTCGAGCATGGCTCTCCCAGACTACTCTGTGCGGCTCCGCTCCTCGCCGAGCGCCGACGAGGAGCGCCCGATCGACGGAGTAGCGTGGCCCTGTGAGCAGCGCGTCCACGGTCCTCCGGCAGTTCGGGCCGATGGTGTACCTCCCAACCATCCTGTTCTCGCTCGGAGAAGGGGCGGTCATCCCGCTGATCCCCGTCGTGGCGGCGTCGATGGGCGCCGACATCGCTCTCGCCGCGCTCATCTCATCCGCTCTGGTGGTCGGACAGCTGTGCGGAAACCTCCCCGCGGGCTGGGCCGTGGCCCGCGTGGGAGAACGGCTGACGATGGTCATCGCCGGAGTGGTGGCGATCATCGCCGGCGTCGCCATAGTGCTCTCCTCCTCGCCGGGCGTGCTGGCGGCCTCGGTCTTCCTGCTGGGTTTCTGCGCCGCCGCGTTCGGCTTGGCACGCCACGCCTTCATGACGACGCGTGTGCCCCTCGCGTTCCGCGCACGCGCATTGTCGTTGCTCGGCGGCAGTTTCCGCTTCGGCGTCTTCATCGGGCCGTTCGTGGCCGCAGCCCTGCTGCAGCTCTTCGGCACGGAGCTCGCCGCCTTCTGGTTCTTCCTCGGCTGCCTCGTCGTGATGGTCGCGCTCGTGCTCTTCGGCCCCGATCCCGAGAAGACCATCCCGCCCTCGTCGACACCACGAGCAGCCGTGCCCGCAGAAGACACGGGCGAGGCGGTGACGGGTTCGATTCCGACCGCGGAACGTGCCGGCGTGTTCCGGACGATGTGGCAGCAGCGCTTCGTGCTGAGTCGTCTCGGGTTGGCCGCTGCGTCGTTGTCGGCCGTGCGGTCGGCCCGCCAGGTGCTGCTGCCGCTCTGGGGCATCTCGTTGGGTCTGGACGCGTCGACGATCTCTCTCGTGGTCGGCGTGTCCGGGGCGATCGACTTCGCCCTGTTCTACGCGAGCGGGCAGGTGATGGACCGATTCGGCCGGCTGTGGGCCGCCATGCCGGCCATGGTTCTCATGGGCGCAGGCTTCCTGGCGCTGTCCTTCACGCATGACCTCCCCGCGTCGGTGCTCTGGTTCGGCATGTTCGCCGCTGTACTCGGAGTCGGCAACGGGCTCTCCAGCGGCATCCTGCTGACCCTCGGAGCGGATGTCGCGCCGAAGCAGGAACCTGCGGCGTTCCTGGGATCCTGGCGGACGCTCACGGATGCCGGCGGCGCCGTCGCACCGCTGCTCATCTCGGGAGTCATCGCGATCGCGTCACTCCCGGTCGCCGCTGCCGCCATCGGAGCAGTCGGCCTTCTCGGCGCCGCCGGGTTCCTGCGGTGGATCCCCGCCTTCGTACCGCGCGCTCGAGACGGCGACGGAAGCTGAGCGCCCGATCGAGTGCTCCGTCTCTCAGCGCAGAGCCGTGCGGCTGGTTCCGGTCGCCTCCAGCGCCACTCCATCGGGAACGAACGGGGCGACGAGCGGCGGCCGCCACACCCCGCTGATCGTCACGCGCGCCGAGAGCCCGTCCGGCGTTCCGGCCGACACCAGCTGCGCCTCGGCGGGAAGCACCGGGAGCGCGGAGAGCAGGCCCGTCGCTTGCTCGAGCACGCCCTCGTCGGTGAGTTTCGCTCGAGGCTCCGCTCCGGCACCCGCGCCGGCCGAGAGGGTGAAGCCGTCTGCGCCCGCGAGCGCCGCCGAGTCGGCGAGCGCATCCAGGCGCTTCTGAGTGATGTAGAGGTCGGTGGCGCACACGCACACGAAGATGACGGCGAGAGCGAGCAGCGCGTACCCGAGCGTGAGCAGCAGAACGCTGCCCTCCTCCTCGAGAGCGCGGTCGGGTCGAGCGCGGTTGCGCGACCTGCACGGCACGGTTCGCATCATCGCCCCCACGAGCGCGACATCTTCTGCACGGCGGCCGCCTCGATCGACACGGCGGTCAGATCGTCGAGACCCAGGACCGACGGCATGAGCGGCAGCGACACCGCGGTGACGACGGCGACGGTGACGGTGGCACCCGCTCGAGGACACGGGCCGCCGCGCGGGGCGCAGGTGACCGAGACCTCGACGGCGTCCGCGTCGAGGCCGTACTCCTCGACGACCGCTGTGAGGACCTCGTCCCCGCGCTCGACGGCATCGGCGGAGTCGGCTGATTGCGAGATCGCACGCGCCACATGCCGTGCCGCAGCCTCCACGCCGAGCGTCTGCTCCTGGATGACCCCGAGCGCCGCGATCAGGTACACGAGCGGTACGAGCAGGATCAGCCCGACCGTGATGAACTCCAGCGCCGCCGAGCCGTCGTCATTCCTCACCGAACGACTCCCTCGGGGCGTGCGCGTGAACCTCGAGTGCGTGCGGGACGCCGAGGAGGCCGATGACGGGAAGCGTGGTGCGGACACGGATCTCCACCACCTCGCGATCCGGTGCGCCGGACGTCGCCACGACGACCTCGCCTGTGTACTCGGACCCGACAGCCCGGGTGATGGCCTGCTTGCAGCGCTCGACACCCTCGTGGAGCGTCGTGTCCGCGCGGGCGGCGTAGTACGCGCCCTCGACGGCGGCGTCATGGACCACGTTTCGCACGTACACCGCGAGAGCGAGCTGGAGCACCGCGAGGGTGAGGAGAGTGAGCATCGTGCCGACCAGCACGAACTCGATGGGGCTGGAGCCACGATCGTCGACCGGAACCCGGCGCGGGTGCACGTCAGAGTCCGGACACCCGCTGGATCGCCTGCTGGAACAAGTCGCTCAGCGCCGGACCGGCGACCGCCCAGATCAGCACCACCAGCCCGGCGGTCATCAACGTGACGAGCACCCAGCCGGGGACGTCGCCGCGCTCGTCTTCCAGGAGTGCGGTCGGATCGACGGCGTCGCGGAAAGTGGGGCGTTCGTTCATGGTCGTCCTTTCATGGGTGGTCATCCGATGCCGAGGCGCAGGATGAAGAGGCCGGGGTAGATGGCGAAGAGCACGCTCATCGGCAGGATCAGGAACACCAGCGGCAGCAGCATCAGGATCTCCTTGCGTCCCGCCTGCTCGATGAGCGCACGCTTGGCGTCGTCGCGCGCGTCGCCGGCCTGCGCCTGCAGCACGGCGGCGAGCGGTGCGCCGTGCTCGAGCGCCGCGATCACCTGGTCGACGGCCCGGGAGAGCCCTGGCAGCTGAAGCCGCCCCGCCATCTCCCCCAGCGCGTCGGCCAGCGGCGATCCCGTTCCCACGGCGACGACGACGTGGCGCAGTTCTGCGGTCAGCTCGCCCGAACCGATCGCCGCCACGCGGCGCAGCGCGTCGAGGAAGCCCTCGCCCGCAGACAGACACAGGGCGAGGAACTCCAAGGTCGTCGGGAGTTCATCGGACAGCCGGGTGCGCCGCGCCTTCGCCCTGGCGGTGAGCTGCGCGTCGTATGTGACCGCGGCCGTGGCGCCGCCGATCAACGGCAGCAGCGTCACCGGCGCGCTGAGCCGACCGGCGAGCGCGAACACGATCAGCAGCACCGCTCCCGCCGCGACGCCCGCGATGGTCCATGCGAGCTGGCGACCGCGGAACGCGGTCGGTTCGACCTCGAGGCCTGCCTGCGAAAGCCGAAGCCGCAGCGACTCTCCGCCACCCAGCATCCGATCGAACAGGTCGAGGATCCGTCTCCACGCCGACCTCCGCGCGGCCGGCAGCACGCCCACTCTCGGAAGCGACAGGCGAGGGAGGTCGTCGTCCGCGACGACGTCGCGCACGTACGGGCCGATCCTGGTGGTCAACGATGCGGCGCGCCATCGCGGCAGGGCGGCGAGCACCCCCAGCAAGCCTGCGGCGAGCGCACCGCCGAGAAGCACGGAGACGGCGGCCGCCGATGCCCCGGTCACCCGAACCACCGCCGCGGCTCGGGAAGGCGTCCGATGCGGAGCATGATGCGATACGCCGCCACCGACACCGCGGCGCCGACGGCGATGACGACGACGCCCTCTGGCGTACCGTAGGCGGCTGCACCTTCGGGACGCATCACGAGCAGCCCCAGGATCACCCACGGGGCGATCGCGCCGAGCACGGCTGCGCCGCGGATCCAGGACTGACGGGCCTCGACCTCTCCGCGGAGCGCGGCATCCGCGCGCACCGACGCCGACAGCGCGCGCAGCACTGCGGTGAGCTCGGTCCCTCCGACCTGGCGAGCCATGCGCAGAGTCTCGATCATCCGGTCGGCGATGGGGTCGGCGAGCGCTTGCTTCAGCCGGTCGAGGCTCGACTCGAAACGTCCGGTCGCACGCAGGTCGCGAGCGAACACGACGAACGCGGGGCGCAGCATCACGGGCGTCGAGTCGGCGAGACCCGCCACCGCATCCGGCAGAGACAGGCCGACGCGGATGGACGCGATCAAGAGGTCGCACACGTCGGGCCAGAGCTGTCGGCGCACACGACGAAGGCGCAGCCGCCTGGCTCGGAGGAAGACCACGGGCGAGGCAGCGCCGGCAGCGCCGGCCAACAGCGCCAACACGGGCAGCCCCGTGAGAAGCCATGCGGCGGATGCTCCGATCAGGGCGAGTGCCACGATGGCCGACACGACGACTCGCGGCTCCAGCGTGCCGAACCCGGCCTCGCCCATGAGCCTGACGAGCCGACCGTGCCGTTGCCGCTGCTCGACGTGCTCTCGCCGCGGCCAGAGCCACGGCGCCGAGCACAGGAGCACACCGGCGGCGAGCATTGCACCCAACAGCACGGTCACGCGCCAACCTCCATCCGTCGCAGCTCGCTCCTCGTCGCGGGCGCCGAAGCCGGCGTCGCGCCGAGCCGGTAGATCGACCGCGTGACGATGCGGCCGTCGAGCACCTCGCCGGTCGGTGCGATCACTTCGTGCACCCGTCGGGCGCCGCTCGCGTCGCGCTCGCAATGCACGACGAGATCGACGGCGGATGCGAGCGCCGGCGCGACGAACGCCCTGTCGATGTTGCGTCCGGCGAGGAGCGGCAGCAGCGCCAGCTTCTCGAGAGCCTCCTGAGCCGAGTTGGCGTGCACGGTCGCGGCTGCCGGTACCCCCGTGTTGAGGGCGAGCACGAGGTCGAGCGCCTCGGCGTCTCGCACCTCACCGACGACGAGCCGATCCGGACGCATGCGCAGCGCTTCCTTCACGAGCCGACGCAGGGTGATCTCGCCTCCGCCTTCGAGACTCGGCTGGCGCCCTTGCAGCGACACGACATCCGGGCCCTCGACGGCCAGTTCGAACGTCTCCTCGACCGTGATGATGCGCTGGGTGTCGGCGCATGATGCGAGGAGAGCGCCCAGCATCGTGGTCTTGCCGGCATGCGTCGCACCGGACACGATCACACTCTGCCCTTGTCTCATGGCCCCCGCGAGCAGAGCCGCCACGTCCGCCGGCATCGACCCCTGCGCCGTCAGGGCCTCCAGCGAGCGGAACCTCGGCAGGAACTTGCGGATGTTGACCGCCCATCCCCCGCGTACGACATCCGCGATCGCCACATGCAGACGGGAGCCGTCGGGCAGCGAGGCGTCGACGAAGGGCTGGCTGATGTCGACGCGCCGCCCCGTCGTCTGCAGCATCCGCTCGACGAGGTCGCGGAGCATGGCATCGGTGATGGTGAGGTCGATCCGTTCGGCGACTCCCCGGCGTGCGACGTGGATCTGCTCCGGACCGTTCAGCCACAGCTCCTCGGCGACTAGGTCCAAGTACCGGGCAGGGAGACCGCCCCAGGCGCTCTCCTCGGCGTCCGTTCCCTGAAAGGCCCAGCATGACCAAGACCGTCGACCTCTACCTCCGGCTCTCCATCGACAAGGAGGGCAAGGACTCCCTAGAGCGCCAGGAGGCCGACCTCCGCGAGTGGGCCGAGCGCGAGGGGCTCACCGTCCGCAAGGTCTGGAAAGACCCGGGCAAGTCCGGATACAAGCGCGGCGTCAAGCGCCCCGACTTCGACGCGGCCGTCGCCGCCGTCAAGGCGGGCGAGGTCTCCACGCTCGCCGTCTGGAAGCTGGACCGCCTGAGCCGACAGGGAGCGGGCCAGGTCGGGACCGTCCTCGACGACGTCGACGCCGTCGGCGGCCGTCTCTACTTCCTCAAGGACTCCCTCGACTCCTCAGTCCCCGGCCACCGAATGGTTATCGTCATGGTCTCCGAGCAGGCCCGCGCCGAGTCCGCGAACACCTCGCTCCGCGTCCGCGCCAAGAAGGAGGTTCAGCGCCGAGAGGGCAAGTACCTCGGCGGCTCCCGCCCGTTCGGTTACATCGTCGACGATGACCGGAAGCTCCGCCAGCACCCCCGGGAGGCCGCGCTCGTCCGCGAGGCATACGAGCGCCTCCTCAACGGCGAGACAATGCTCCAGGTGTGCCGTGACTGGAATGACCGCGGCATCCCGACCCGGCGCAAGGGCTCGCACTGGCGCTCGTCGTCGATGTCCGTCTTCCTCCGCTCCCCCTGCCTCGCCGGGCTCGTCCCTGACCACCGCGAACAGCGCGAGAGCGGCTACCAGGGAGCCGATATCCACCCCTGGCGCGACCCGGCGACCGGCGAGACCGTCTCGCTCATGGCAGAGGGCGAGGAGCCTATCGTGACCGAAGGCGAGCGCATGGCCCTCCTCCAGGTGCTCGACTCCCGGCTCCGGCGATACGGCCGCGGGCTCCGCGCGGTCAGGCAACCGGAGTCCCTTCTCGGCGGCGGCATGGTCATCTGCGCGGCGTGCGGCCGGACGTGCAACTCCTTCGGCAACGCCTACCGGTGCCGCAAGCGCGACTACACGGGCGACCCCTGCCCCCGCCCGCTGAGCGTCACCCTGGAGACGCTGGAGGACGCCGTCAAGCGCGAGTGGGCCTTCCACCTGGCGAAGCTGGAGCCCGGCGACGAGCTCCTCGACCGAGTCGCCGAGCGCTGGCTCGCCCGTAACGATCCCGCGCCGATCCGAGAGCGAGAGGAGCTCACAGAGCGCCTCCGCACGCTGGAGGCGAAGCTCGACGCCGCTGACCACGACCACTACGTGCGAGGCTCGCTCTCTGCCGAGCGTCACGCCCGCATCGCCGACGCCCTGGCCGAGCAGATGGCGCGAGTCAAGGCCGAGCTCAAGGCTCTCCCCGAGCCGGAGGCCGACCTCGGCGCGCTCCTGGACCCGGAGCTCTCGCTCCCCGCGATCATGTCCGCCCCGGTGCTGGAGGCGCGAGCCCTCCTTCGGCTCGCCATCGACAAGGTCATCGTCTCGGCGGCCCCGTACCCCGGCGCGCGCTTCCACGCTCACCAGCGAATGCGTATCGTCTGGGCTGGCGAGCCGATGCCGGAGACGGTCTCCGATGCCGCGTGAGGCGTGGCGGCGAGGTCGCTATATGCGCTCGTCGGCATGGACCACCACGGCTTCGCCCTCGTCGTCGTCTCCGCGGGCATGGACGCCGGAGCGGAGGCTCTAGGGTGGATGCCGAAGCCAGAGGAGACCTCCCCAGAGGTGACGAAGTGACGGAAAAATCGTCACTTCCTATTCCGCCTTCGAGCGCGCTCTCTCTCGTAGCGGGAATAGAAAGTGACGGAAATACCGTCACTTCGTCACCTCTGGGTAAGCGCCATCCTCAAGGCGCTCTCCTACCTGCTAACTCATCTGAAAGGAGCCCTCATGACAGGCATGTCCGCCCCCACCGCCTCCGCTCTCATCGAGCAGGCGCGAGAGCACCCCTATGCGTCCCCCGTCCGCCATGGGTTGCTCCTCGAAGCCATCGCACTCGCGCTGACCGACCAGACCAGCAGTCGCAAGCCCGCGTCCAGGAAGCCCCCCACCTCGACCCCGAGGACGAAGGCAACCTCCGACTCCCTCCCCCGAACCAAGAAGGCCCCCAGTCATGCCTAACGCCCTCGTCGAAGACGCTGGCCGTGACCACGTCTACGACCTTCGACACAGCACCTTCGGCGACGCCGAAATTGGCCCCTCCGCTCCGATCCTGGGGCCAATCCTGCAACGGCTCGACCGAGCCATCGCGGACCTCCTGGAGTACAACCTCGACGTCTCGGGAGGCGTCGACGGCATCACGGACACCTTCGTCCACATCGGCCGCAGGCTCCTCGCCTTCCCGGGCGGCCCCCTCTGGCGCGATCCGACCGCCCCCGTGACGGGCCCGATCCCGCTGAACCTCGCGGAGGTAGTGGAGACCTACGGCGACGCCCGGCGTGAACTCAGCACCTAGCCCCTCGCCGCCAAACTCCTCCCTCGCTTCTGGGGCCCTGGAGCTACTCCGGGGCCCCATTTGCGATCCCGAGTCACGTAAACCGGCTTGCGTGGGCCGATCTACGCGGCTACCATGGAGGCCATGAGCAACACCGTCCGCTACACCAAGGCCCAGCGCCTCGCCCTCGCCATCAAGCGCGACGCCGAGCTCGTCGCCGAGCGGGCCACGATGACCGACGAGACCATCGCCGAGCTCGTCGGCGCGGAGGTCGGCCAGGACGTCGTCATGGCGACCGGCCGCGTTTACACCTGGCCCGACTTCGTCGCGGCGTACCGCGCGGGCGACACGATGAACGCTCACCGCCAGATCATCGCCAAGGAAGGAGCCCTCCGATGACAACCCCCTCTCCGGCCCTCATCCCCGCTCGCCCCCGGCGCACGGCCGCCGACGTGGTCGCCGAGCTCGCCCAGGTCCGCGAGGCCATGGATGCCGCCTACAAGACCAAAGGCCTCGCCGCGAAGAAGCTGGCCCACGCCGTCAACGTTCTCCGCACCTCCCGCGAGAGCTTCAACGCCGCGAGCGATGCCCTCCACTCCGCGGAGCGCCGCTTCTTCGCCCTGGAGGCGGAGCTCTCCGCCATGACGCAGGAGGCGTGAGCCGCATGACCCTCCGCTCCATCCCTGTCGATATCCGACCGCCCCGCGAGGATGACGACCGCCTCGTCGAGCCGCCCCCGGCATCCTCGACCCCCGACCCTCTGCCCGCCATCATCGCGTGGCCTCAGCACCGCCGAGTCATCGAAAGGCCCATCGCCGCATGACCGCCCTCTTCATCACCGCCATCGCCGTCTACGTCCTCGGCCTCGTCATCGTGCTCTGCTTCTCGCTCGTGACGCTCAGCCTCGCTCGCGGCTTCACCGACGAGCGATCCAAGAGCGAGAGCCGCACGGCCGCCCGCTGGCTCCTCGGCGCTCCCGTCTGGCCCGCCCTGGCCGTCCGGGCTCTCCTGGCGCGCATCATCGAGGCCCGGGCCCTCCTGGACGACCCGGACTTTACTCTCCGATGACCGCCGCCCTCCTCGCCCTGGCCTTCGCCCTCGGCGACTTCGGCGTCGCCCGAGGACTCCGACGCACTCCCGCCCCGGACGACCGCCCATCCCTACCCTCGTCATCCACACCGACCCCCTCGGCGACCGAAAGGAGCCCCAGCCATGAGCCTCGCCGCCACCGTCGAACCCGCCGTCCAGACACACGACACCTTCCTCCCCGGCCTCGGCTGGGCCTCCGAGAACGGGGCCGACGACGCCTTCCGCGAGGCCTGGCACAAGGCTAACGCCGAGGGCCGCTCCGGCGAGCGTGTCACCGAAGGCCTCCGGGCCGCCACGGCTCCCGTCCGCTCCCTCCTGGCGCGCATCCGCGCCGAGGTGGACGAGGTGCTCGTCGATCCCATGCCCGACCGTACCGAGCTCGACTTCGCCCGCGACCTCGACGTCGTCCTCCGGAAGGCGGGCATCCTGTGAGCCGCCGCCAACCCCGCACCTTCTACACCTCCGACCTGCACTTCCGTCACCGTCGCGTGGCCGAGCTCCGAGGCTTCGGCGAGGACGTCGAGCGCCACGACCGTACCATCGCCGAGGCCTGGAATGAGATCGTCGAGCCGGAGGACACGGTCTATGTCCTCGGCGACGTCGCCGTCTCCGACGTCTCCCGGGCCCTCGCGATCCTCAAGGCCCTCCCCGGCAAGAAGCACCTCGTCTCGGGCAACCATGACCCGGTCCACCCGATGCACCGCCGTACCTTCGCCCGTTGGATGCCGCGCTTCCTGGAGGTCTTCGACACGGTCTCCCCCTTCCTCCGGCGTCGCATCGGCGGCCATCAGGTGCTCCTCTCGCACTTCCCCTACGCCGAGTACGGCGAAGGCCCGCACCGAGGAGGAGCCGAGGCCTCGCGTCACGACCAGTACCGGCTCCCCGACATGGGCCTCCCGATCCTCCACGGGCACACTCACCAGCCCGAGCGCTACCACGTCGACGTCGGCCAACTCGGGAGCCCGAGACCGCCCTCCATCGGCATCCACGTCGGCGTCGACGCCTGGGGCCTCGCCCCGGTTCCGCAGGAGGACATCGTCGCCAAGCTCGACGAGTGGGCCGCATGACCGCCCGCCGATACAGCGACGACGCCCTCGACCTCGCCGGGCTCCTCGGCTTCCTGGCCGTCGTCGTCCTCGCGATCCTCGCCACTCCGCTCCTCCCGTGACCAAGGCCCCCGTACCGACCACCTCGGCGCGGGGGCCTTCGGCATATCCGCGGAAGATGCCGTCCTCGGGCATCCCACGTATACCGAGGCCGAGCCCGCCGTCAAGGAGGCCATGCTCCAGGTCACCGCCGAGCGGATGGTCGCCCTTCACGCCGCCTAACCCGCCACGCCCCCGGCTCACCCCGGGGGCTTTCTCGTGGGCAGGCCCGGCGTCCCCGGCGCTCTCCTCTTCGTCCGACTCACCGACGAAAGGAAGAGCCCTTGCTCAACCTCAACTACCTCACCGTCGACGGCCTCGGCGGGGCCGCGCTCCTCGTCGAGGACTCGCTCAGCGGCACGGGCGGCGTATCCATCCGCGTCACCTCCGCTCCCGGCAAGTCCGGCCGCGGCGCGATACACCTCGACCCCAAGGCCATCCGTAAGCTCGTCGACCGCCTGGAGCCCCACGCCGCCCCGAAGCGCACCTCCCGCGACGACTTCGACGACCTGCCCGTCGGAGCGGCGTTCCGGATCAACGGCGACCATGACACCCGCGTCAAGGTCTCCCGCGACCACTACATCGTCGTCGACGGTCACGCGGGCGAGGCCGCCCAGCATCACGCCGGGGCGATCTTCCCGGAGTTCGAGCTCACGAGGGTCTCCCTGTGACCGCCCTCCTCGACCCGAAGGAGGCCCCGGAGCCTGGCGCGTTCGCCTCGGCCGAGGTGGACAAGCTCCTCCTCTCCTGGCGACAGATGCCCTTCTACGCCGACCTCGGCGCGAGCCCCGATGAGGCCGCCGCCCTCATCGCGGCGTCTATCGTCGACGACATCCGCCTCTCGGGCCACGACCTCCGAGCGGGCATCACCGCCGTCGGCAAGCGTCTCACTGAGCTCGCGGGCGTCCTGGGCCGGGCTCCGCTCACCGAGGACGACATCGCCGCCGCCATGGACGCGATCCCCGCCCCTGCCCAGGAGCCCTCCCGCCCCGTGTAAACGTGGGCACCCAGGCGCTATCTATAGGTGTACCCCAGTACGCCAATACCCCCGTCGGCCGGGCGCGCACCTACAGAACCGCGGCCCGGCACGGGGGCTTTTCCTCGTCGTCTAATGGCAGGACGCCGGGCTCTGGACGCGGAGGCCGAGGTTCGACCCCTTGCGAGGAAGCCACGCCACCGGGCCCACGCGACGCGATATCGCGGCGATCACCCGGCCCCCTGTTCTCACCTACCCCCCACCCCCTCGCCGGTTTCTGGAGCCCCGCTCCCGGCGAGCCGCCCCTGCCCAGCCCCACCTCCCCCGGGCCCTGGGCAGGGGCTTTGTCGTACCCGCGAACCGAGGAGGTGCTCATGCCGTGGGACACCAGCAACCGGAAGGCTGAACTCCCCCACGACTGGCAGGCCCGGCGCATCCGCGTTCTTCGCCGAGACTCGTACCGATGCCAAGCCCGCGACTCTCAGGGCCGCGTGTGTGGGGCCTGGGCCAATCAGGTCGACCACATCGAGCGCGGAAACAATCACGACGAGGACAACCTCCAAGCATTGTGTCGATGGCACCACGCCCGGAAGAGCTCGGCCGAGGGCAACGCGGCGAAGAAGCCTCGTCCCCGTCGCGAGCGCGAGCCCGAACGACACCCGGCGTTCCGCTGACTCGACTTCATTTCAACCTGGCGGGGGAGCTCGCCTAGCCCGGGGCGGCATAGCGTCTGCCAACGAGTGCGCATCGGCCTCTGTTTTCAGAGCACACTCTCGGCCGCCCTCCAGCATCGCCCCCGCCCCGATTCTTCCCCCGAAACCCCTGATCGACAGCCGAAAGGAGGCCTTCCGTGTCCACCACGTTCCGCGCTCGCTCGACATGGTCCGCCTCCGCCAAGCGCACCTTTCGCGAGGTCGCCGACGCCCACCCCGAGCTCGAAAAGTCGACCCTAAGCGCCCTCTACGGCGCGTGCGACCTAATCTCCGAGGCCGACGCCATGCAGAAGGTCATCGACGCCGAAGGCCGCATGGTCACGGGCTCGATGGGCCAGCCCGTCGCCCACCCGCTCATCGCCGAAGTCCGCCAGTACCGCAAGGCCGCCCTCGACGCCCTCAAGGCGCTCGGCCTCGGCGGCCGGTCGACGACCTCCGCCGCCGCCTCGGCGCTGGCAAACAAGCGCTGGAGCTCGCGACCGCCGGGCAACGTCACCCCGATCCGCGCCGCCGCCCCCTTCTAAGCCCCCGCGAGAGGAGGCTCTCCAGTGGACGCCTCCGCGCTCCTCCCCCCGTTCCCGTCCGACCGTCCGACCCTCGGCTACGCCGTGTGCGGCTGGATCGAGTCGACCCTCTACCGCCCCGACGGCGTCGACGAGCTCATCGTCCTCACCGCCGAACAGCGCAACTTCATTCACCACTTCTACGCCGTCGAACCCGCGACGCGAGACAGCTTCGGCAACGTCACCTCCTGGCGCTTCTCCTGCCGTCGCGGCGTGCTCCGGCGCGCGAAGGGCTGGGGCAAGTCGCCCTTCCTCGGGGCCATCGCTCTCGCGGAGCTCTGCGGGCCCGTCGTCCCCGTCGGCGTCGACGAGTACGGCTGGCCCGAGGCCGCGCCCCACCCGATGCCCTGGGTTGTCATCGCTGGCGTCTCCGAGACGCAGACGAAGAACACGACGGACGCCATCCGCGCGATGGCCTCCTCTCCGGCGCTCCTCGACGGCTACGGCCTCGACGTCGGCATGACGCGCATTCTCACGCCCTCGGGCGGCAAGCTCGTCTCCGTCACGGCCTCCGCCGCGACCGCCGAGGGCGGCCGGTACACCTTCGCGATCCTCGACGAGACGCACCACTGGACCAAGGGCAACCGAGGCCACGACCTCGCCGACGTCATCCGCCGCAACCTGGGCAAGGTCGACGGCCGGAGCATCGAGACGACCAACGCGCACGAGCCCGGCATGGGCTCCGTCGCCGAGAAGTCATACCTCGCGTACCTCTCCATCCTGGAGGGTCGCGCTGACGCCGACGGCATCCTCTACGACTCCCGCCAGGCTCCCGACGACATCGACCTCGCCGACCGCGCCGCCGTCCGAGACGGCCTCAAGCTCGCCTACGGCGACTCGCACTGGGTCAACCTCGACCGCATCATCCGCGAGTTCTACGACCCCGACCTCCCGCCCGAGCAGGCCCGGCGCTTCTACCTCAACCAGATCGTCGCCGCCGCCGATAGCTGGGTCGCTCCCTCGGAGTGGCACGGCAACCGGCGCGACGACATCGCGCCGCTCAAGCTCGGCGAGGGCTCCCGCGAGCCCTGGCGCAACGGCGACGCCGTCGCCCTCGGCTTCGACGGCTCCCTCACCGACGACTCCACGGCGCTCGTGGCCGTCCGCATCGACGACGGGGCCCCGTTCCTCCTCGCCATCTGGGAGCGCCCAGAGGGCCCCGCTGGCGTCGGCTGGAGCGTCCCCAAGGAGGACGTCCGCGACGCGGTCGACTTCGCCTTCGCCCACCTCGACGTCGTCGCGTTCTTCTCCGACGTCGCCTACTGGGAGACCGACACCGACGCCTGGCGCGACGAGTACCGCGAGCGGCTCCTCGTCAAGGCGACCACGCGGCACGCGATCCAGTGGGACATGCGCGGCCACCAGATGGATACCACGCGCGCTATTGAGGCGCTTCACCGCTCCATCACGGACCACGAGCTCCCCTGGCGAGCTCACGAGCTCATCGCCGGAAGCTCGCGCGGCCTGAACGCCGCCGAGATTCTCACCCGCCACGTCCTGAACGCCCGACGCCGCCCCAACCGCTGGGGAGTGAGCTTCGGCAAGGAGACGCGCGAGTCCCCCAAGAAGGTCGACGCCCTGGCGGCGCTCGTGCTGGCGCGCATGGCGCGGTCCCGCGTCCTCGCCGAGGGCGTCACGCGCCGCCGCTCGGCACCCGGCCGCCTCTTCGGCTTCTAGCCCCCGTCTTCCCCGGCCCCGGCCCTCCCCGCGAGGTGACCGGGGCCGCCTCATTTCCCGACCCGAGGAGCCCAATGGCAATCACTCCCAAGCTCGCCGAGGAGCTCGACTCGAAGCTCGAAGTGGACCTCTCCCGCGACGGTCGCCTCGGGCTCCCGAAGCGCTACCTCGAAGGCGACCACGACGACCCCTACATGCCGAAGGGAGCCAAGGCCGAGTTCAAGCACCTCGCCAAGCGGTCGAAGACCAATTGGCTCCCGCTCGTCCCGGCCGAGTTCGTCCAGGGCCTCGCCGTCGACGGCTACCGCACCGCGCGCGCCGACGACAATGAGGCCGCCTGGCGCTACTGGCAGGACAACGGCCTCGACGCCCGGCAGACGATCGCTCACCGCGGCGCGCTGGAGTACGGCACAAGCTACGTGCTCGTCCTCCCCGGCAAGGACAAGGCCCGCCCGGTCATCAAGCCCCTCTCCCCGCTCCGCTCGGCGGCGTGGTACGAGGACGACGACGACGAGTTCCCCTTCCGCGCCATCCGGCGCATCGGCCGCACCGCCGACGGCAAGGGCCGCATCCTGGAGGTCTACGAGGGCGACGAGGTCGCGACGTTTACACGCACCGAGCGCGCCGAGTACGAGCTCACGAAGACCGCGGCGCACGGCCTCCAGCTTCCGCCCTTCGTCCGCTTCCGCGACCGGCTCGACGGCGCGGCCCAAGGCCTCGTCGTCCCCTTCAAGGGTCACCAGGACCGCATCAACGAGGCCGTCTTCAACATCCAGATCGGGATGCAGTACGCCTCGTTCCGCCAGCGCTGGGCCACCGGCCTCGCCATCCCCGTCGACGACGACCCCGACTCCCCTACCTACGGCAAGCCCCTCGAAGACTTCGAGGCGGCCGTCAACCGGCTCTGGGTCTCTGACTCCCACGAGGCCCGCTTCGGCGACTTCGCCCAGACACAGCTTGCGGACCACCACCAGGAGTACAAGCTCGCGGTCTCGTCCCTCGCCGCCGCGGCCCAGATCGACGCGGACCTCTTCGCCGGGAACATGACGAACGTGACGGGCGAGGCGCTCTACGCCCGCCGCCACAAGACCAACCGCAAGCTCGCCGAGTACCAACTCCTCTTCGGCGAAGCATGGGAGTCCGTCTTCCGACTGGCCGCCCGCGCCGCTGGCGCTGACGAGCCCTCCCCCGAGGCAGAGGTCCGCTGGCGCGACACGACCGGCGAAGTCATGACGGCCAAGGTCGAAGCGCTCGCGAAGCTCGCCACCGAGCTCGGCGTCCCGCAGGAGGCCCTCTGGGAGGACGTCCCCGGCGTCACCGACTCGAAGCTCCAGCGCTGGCGCGAGCTCGCGACGGTCGACCCGCTGGACGCCCTCACCCAGGAAATCGCCCGGCAGACGGCTCCGACGCCCCCGTCACCCGCCGCTCCCGACGCCACCCAGTAGCCCGAGGAGGGCCGCATGGAACCCGACTACGACGCGCTAGCCAAGGCGCACATGCGGTCTCAGGTCACGCACGCCGCGACCGTCCAGGCGGCCCTCTCTCGGCTCTGGGAAGAGACCATCGACCCCAGTGACCTCGGGCGCTCGTTCCTCGACTTCCGCAGTAAGGCAGTCACTTACATCAACGCCGGGCGCACGATATCCAACCGCACCGCCGACACCTACCTCGCCGCGATCAAGGACGCCGCGGGCCTCTCCGCCCCCGTCCTCGGCAACGCCGAGACGCGCCTCCCGACCGGCCGCATCGAGAGCTCTCTCACCGCGGCCACCGGCAAGGCGCTCGCAAGGGCGGAAGCACTCCAGCGACGCGGGCTAGACCCCTCCGCCGCCCTCGCGGTCGCCCTCTCCAACATGCTCGGCTCCGCGAAGCGCCAGATCATCAACGCCTCGCGCTCCCGAGTCATCGACTCCACCCGGCGCGACCCGCAACTCGACCGCTGGGCCCGCGTGAGCGATGGAGCGCCCTGTCGCTTCTGCGCCATGCTCGTCTCCCGCGGCCCGGTCTACTCCGCGCTGAGCGTTCACTTCGCCGCGCACGACCGTTGCGGATGCAACGCCCGCCCCGTCACCCCCGACGACCCGACCGGAGGATGGAGCCCCGAGGCGATCCGCTACCGCGACGCCTGGGAGGCGGACCAGCGCGCCAGAATGCGCCTCTGGTACGAGTCCCGGGGCGAGGAGGTGCCGGAGCGCTACCGGCCCCGCCCCGGCGAGGAGTCCTTCGTTACCATTACCGACAGACGAAAGACCGACCATGCCACAGCCCCCGATCACCGAAGCCGACAGACTGGCGTTTCTGCGACGCCAGGCTCCCGAGGCGACGCCGGAGGAGCTCGCGGCGCTTCGAGCGACGGACTGGCCGGACGAGGAGATAGACGCGGCGATACTGACCGGTTGGTAGTCGGCGGCGCGGACGTCACCCCGATCCGCACCGTCCCGAAGCCTCCGCGCCTCAGCGACCTCGAAGTCAACGGCGTCCCTACGGTCGACCTCATCGAGCTCGACCCGGCGACCTCGGCCGATGCCTTCCGCCGCGCGCTCGCGAGCGCCAAGGAGAGCGTCGGCAAGCACGGCTCCTCCGTCACGCTCTACGACGACTACCGCGACATGCGGCTCTTCGTCACGCCTGACGGCCTCTCCGGCTTCGCCCTCACGGCCGACGGCGACATCATCAGCGTCTTCTCCCACGCCGACCAGCCCGTCCGCGGCGTCGCGCGCTCCCTCCTGGCCTACGCCGTCTCGCAGGGAGGCAACCGTCTCGACGCCTTCGAGACCTACCTCCCGAAGGTCTACGCCCGCGAGGGCTTCCGCCCCGTCGCGCGCCTGGCGTTCGACGACGAGTACGCGCCCGACGGCTGGGACTACGACGCATACGCCCAGTGGAACAACGGCCGCCCCGACGTCATCTTCTTCGTCTACGACCCCGAGCGCATCGGATCGACCTACGACCCGAGCGAGGCCGTCCGCGTAGCCACCTACGAAGAAGGCCAAGCCCGACAGACGCTCTAGCTTCCCCTCTCCCCAGGCCGCCAGCCCCGCGCTGACGGCCTTTCTCATGCCCCGGGTACCTCCGGAGGCCCCCACATGAATCGAGCCGCGTAAACAGCCCTACGCGGCTTCCCTGTCCCGCACCCGAGCAAGGCGAGGGTGCCCAACGTCCAAGGAGACGCCCACCAATGTCCGACACCGCCCCGAAGAACGACGCCCAGACGCCCGCCGACGAGTCCAAGGAGACCTCCTCGACGCCGCCGTGGGGCGACGACTTCGACCCCGCCCGCGCCTGGGAGACGATCACCAAGCTCCGCAACGTCGAGCGCGACCTCAAGGCCAAGGTCGCGAAGTTCGAGCAGGAGGAGCAGGAGCGAGCCGACGCCGAAAAGAGCGAGCTCGACAAGGCCATCGCCCGGGCCGAGCGTGCCGAGCAGGCGGCGCTCGCCGCGAAGCGCGATGCCGCCCTCGCCAAGGCGAACCTCCCCGAGGAGCTCCACGCCTTCGTCACGGCAACCGATGACGACGGCATCGCCGACCAGATCGCCAAGCTGACCGCCGCTCTCGGCGCGTCGGACAAGGGCGGCAAGGAGGAGACCCCCTCCCAGGAGGAGCAGAAGCCCTCCGGCCGCCCCCAGGCCGCGCTCACCCCCGGTCACGGGGGCGAAGAGGCACCTTTCGACGCCGACGCCATCGTCGCCGCCGTCCTCTAACCCTTCCCGTCCCACCGAAAGGCACCCTCCACCATGGCTCACACCTTCGACTACGACGCGCCCCAGGTCGCCGTCGTCTCCGCCAAGCTCGTCGAGCAGGACTCGTTCCTGTCTGCGCTCGTCTCGCGCAACTACCAGGACGAGTTCATGGCTCCGGGCTCGGCGAACCGCCCGGTCAAGATCAAGTACCCCACCACGCTCTTCGCGCGTGAGCGGGACATCGCCGACGTGACCACGAGCATCCAGCTCGACGAGATCGTCGAGCAGAGCACGACCATCAACCTCGACAAGAAGATGGTCTACTCCGCCGTCCCGCTGAGCGAGGCGGACCTCAACCTCAACATCACCGACCTGACCAAGCAGGTGATTCGCCCCCAGGCCGCGGCCATCGCCGACGACATCGAGCATCGAGTCGCCTCGAAGCTCCTGAGCGTCCCGGCCCCGACCGACTTCACGGCCGTCTACGACCCGGCGAACCCGGTTCCGTACTTCACGGCGCTCCGCCAGCACCTCCGCAAGCAGGGCGTCCCGGCCGCGGGCATCCAGCTTGTCGTCGGCGTCGGCATCTACGCCGACCTCCTGGACGCCAAGGCGATCACCGACGCGAGCGAGTCCGGCTCGACGGCCGCTCTCCGCGACGCTCAGGTCGGCAAGGTGCGCGGCTTCACCGTCGTCGAGTCGACCCGCGTGGGCGACAACGAGGTGCTGGCGTTCCACAAGGACGCCGTCACGCTCGTCACCCGCGCTCCCGCGGTCCCGAGCGGCGCTTCGTTCGGCGCTTCGGTCTCGGAGGGAGGCTACAGCATTCGCTACCTCCGCGACTACGACGCGGACAAGACGGTCGACCGCTCGATCCTGGCAACCTTCGCGGGCGTCGCGATCCTGCCGACGTTCAAGGTCGAGCGCGACCGCGAGACCCGTAAGGCCACGGTCAAGCCCATCGAGAACGGCGGCGTGGTTCACATCGCCGACGTGACCGCTCCGGCTGGCGCGTAACCCCGATCCGAGGGGGCCTCTCTTAGCGAGGGGCCCCCTCTTCGCGTCCGCGCCCGCCTGACCGAAGGAGCCCCATGCCCGGCACACTCCCGCCCACCGTCGACGAGCTCGCGCGGCGCATCGGCCTCGACCGCATCGACCTCACCGAGGAAGGCGTCCCCGAGCGCCTCGCCGATGCACTCGAAGACGCCACGACGCTCGCCCTCGCCGAGGTCTCCCCCAAGCTCGCCGAGCGCTGGCGTGTAAACGCGCCCGACGTCGTCCGGCTCGTCATCCTCACCGCCGCCCGTCGGGGCTTCGAGAACCCGCGCGGCATCCAGCAGGAGACCTATGGCGAGCACACCGTCGGCCTTACCGACACCTCCGGCGTCTTCCTGACCGCCCGCGAGGCCGCCCAGATCGCGCGCGCCGTCTCCGGCCGTGCTGGCGGCTACGTCGGCTCCATCCGCACGCCCTCCGCCTACGGCAACCCCGCGGCCGTCCCAACGGCCTACGTCCCCGTCTCAGACGGCTCGACAGATGTCCCGTTCCTGTCCCTCCCGGAGGTGCTCTAGTGCTCACCACCGTCCCACCTCGGCGCGAGCGGCTCTACACCCGGGCCGCCCGTCCCGCCCTGGACTCCTATGGCGAGCCATCGGAGCGCCTGGAGTGGGACACCGAGCGCAAGCCGCTCCACCGAGCCCGCCTGGAGCGCGGCCCGTCCATCGTCCGCGACCTGGAGGGCATGACCCTCGCCGAGGACGAGGGGCTCCTCCTCGTGTCCCGGCGCTGGGAGCCCGACCCGGCAACCACCCGCGTCGAGACCGACGGCGAAGTCTGGACGATCACGTCCCTACCCACCGTCCGCCAGTCCCTCGCCTCCGGCGTCCATACGGTCGCGAAGCTCAAGCGCCAGAAGGTGACGCCGTGAGCTCGAAGGTCCGCATCAACTCCGCGGGCATCCGAGCCGTCCTCAACTCCGGCAAGGTCCGCTCAGCGGTCAACGCCCGTGCTCAGGCCATGGCCTCGGCCATCGGCTCGCCCATGGCCCACGACGGCCCCGTCGACGTCGTCGTCGACTCCTATACCTCCGACCGTCCCGTCGCGGGCGTCACCCTCGCGCACGCCGCGGGCATCGGCCTCGAAGCCAAGTACGGCTACCTCACCGAGGCCGCCGCGTCGGCGGGCCTGGAGCTCGGAAGGAAGGGCAAGTGACCGACCCCATCATCTTCGACGACGTCCAGCTTGCGACGCGGGACATTCTCCGGGACGCCCTCCAGCAATACGGCATCGACGCGACCGTCTCGACCCGTCCCCCGTCCCACGATCCCGCCGTCCCGCACAAGCTCCACATTCGCGTCCGAGCCGGGACAGCCCTACGGGACACCCGCGTCTCAGCGAACGCGAACGTCCGCATCACCGTCTACGGCCGCGACGAGGGCGACTCCATGCGCGTCGCCTCCATCGTCGAGGCCCTCCTCCTGTCCGAGGTCACCAGCGCCACCGTGCGCGGCTTCGGTCCCGTCACTGGGCCAGTGCCCGGGACGGACTCCGACACGGGCGTCCCCATCGCCCTCGTCACTGTCCAAGCGCGGCTCCGTCCGCGCCACCTCCGAAAGGACTAACCCACCATGGCAGGTAACGCCGCGAACACTAACCAGTGGGCCGGAGCCGACGTATTCATCGCCCCTGTCGGCACGGAAGGCCCCACCGACCTCGTCTCCACCTGGCCGACCGGATGGCAGCCCGTCGGGCTCCTCGACGGCGAAGAGGGCTTCACCGAGGAGCGAGAGGACGAGACCTCCGAGAAGTACGCCTGGGGCGGCATCCTCGTCCGGCGCTCCAAGAGCCAGCACAAGCGCACGATCCGCTTCGTCGCCCTGGAGGACAACGCCGTCACCTTCGGCCTCCTCAACCCCGGCTCGGAGCGAACCTCGCTCAACGGCGTCCGCCGCTCCACCATCAAGGTTCCAACCGCGGGCGCACGCTTCGCCATCGGCTTCGAGACCCGCGACGGCGACCGCGTCAAGCGGCGCATCGTCGATACGGCTGAGGTCGACGAGGTCGCCGAAATCAAGGAGTCGGAGACCGAGCCGACCATCTACGACATCAAGGTCATCGTGTTCCCCGACGCCGAAGGCGTCCTCTACACGGACATCGAGACCGACCCGGAGTACACGCCTCCGGCTGGCTAATCCGGTCCACCTCTCAAGGGGAGGAGCTCGCGCGGGGCTCCTCCCCTTCACCTTCCTACCCGCGCACCTAGACCACCTCCCCATCCGCGCTAAGGAGTCCCAACATGGCCGCACGTAAGACCGCCACCAACCCGACCGCCGCCGAGGCTCTCGCCCAGCCCATCCCCTTCACCTTCGAGGGTCAGAAGTACTCCGTTCTCCCCTCCTCGGAGTGGAGCCTCGACGCTCTCGAAGCCTTCGAGGAGGGCCGCGTCCTGACGCTCCTCCGCGAGGTGCTCGACGGCGATGGCTACGCCACCTTCCGCAAGACCCACAACCGCGTCGCCGACCTCAACGAGTTCGTCGTCGCCATGCAGAAGGCCATCGGTATCGCGGGAAACTGACCGAGCTCGCCGCGACCCTTCGCCGCTACCGCGACGCCGTAGAAGCTGACCTCCTCCGCTTCTACGGCGTCGACCTCGGCGACCTATGGCGCGGCGAGCTCTCGCTCCGGCGTCTTTCAGTGCTCCTCCGCCACCTCCCGCCCGAGGCGGCGCTCATGCGCCAGGGCCTCCCCTCCTCCGCGACCGGCTGGGGCGTCGCCGAGTTCCTACTCGCCGACCTCTTCCACGCCTTCACCGGTAAGGCCCATCCGCGCCGACCGGAGGCTCAGACGCGCTCTGAGCGCTACCGCGCGCTCCGCTCGCGACTGGAGGCCCAGCGGGCTCGACTCAACCCCTAGGAGCCGCCCATGGCCGAGAACGTCGGCTACGCCACACTCAACGTCATCCCGAGCGCCAAGGGCTTCGGCAAGGCCCTCTCCGGCGAGGTCGACCCGGCGCTCGACGCCTCCGGCCGCTCCGGAGGCTCCAAGCTCGGCAACGCCCTCAAGGCCGCCGCGGCCCCGCTCTTCGCTCTCGCGGGGACCGTCGCCATGGGGGCCTTCGTCAAGAACGCCATCGCCCAGGCCGGTGCTCTTGAGCAGTCGGTGGGAGCTATCAATACGGTCTTCAAGGGCTCGGCGTCCCAGATGCACGCCTGGGCCCAGAACGCCGCCGTATCGACCGGCCTGGCCCGCAACGAGTACAACGAGCTCGCCGTCCTCATCGGCTCCCAGCTCAAGAACGCCGGTATGGCGATGGACGAGCTCGGGCCGAAGACCAACGAGCTCATCACGCTCGGCGCTGACATGGCCTCGATGTTCGGCGGCACGAGCCGCGAGGCCGTCGAGGCGCTCTCGTCCGCCCTCAAGGGCGAGCGCGACCCCATCGAGCGCTACGGCGTCTCGCTCACTCAGGCCGCCATCGACGCGAAGGCGGCCGAACTCGGCTTCGAGAAGGTCGGCGGCACGCTCTCCCAGCAGGCGAACGCCGCCGCGACCCTCGCGCTCATCATGGAGCAGACGGCCGACGCTCACGGCAACTTCGCCCGCGAGGCGACCACCTACGAGGGCGTCATGTCGCGCCTCAAGGCGTCGTGGCAGAACGTGTCCACCACCATCGGCCAGGCGTTCCTCCCGTTCGCCACCGCCGCGGGCTCGATCCTCCTGTCGATGATGCCCACCGTCCAGGGCCTCGCCGACAACTTCGCCGTCTTCGGCGCTCGGATGCAAACCGCCTTCCAGGAGGCAGGCGGCGGGCTCGCGGGCGTCGGGGCGATGTTCAAGACGATCTTCTCGGACATCGCCGCATGGTTCACCGGAGGCGGGCTAACCGAGCTCATCACCGGCTACCAGCAGATGCAGATGGGGCTACTCAACGCCATCACGGCGGCGCTCCCCACCATCGGCGCGACGATCACGGCGATGCTCCCGACCATCCTGGCGGGAGTCACCAACCTAGTCACCCAGGCCGCAACGGTCTTCCTGCCGCAACTCCTGGCCCAGGTCACGACGATCATCACGACGCTCGTGACGCTCCTCCCCGGGCTCATCCAGACGCTCACGACGGCGCTCCTCACGGCGCTCCCCGTGCTCCTCCAGGCGGGCATCGAGCTCTTCATGGCGCTCGTGCAGGGTCTCCTTACGATCCTGCCGACGCTTGTGACGACGCTCCTGGGCGTGCTCACGCAGATCGCGACCACCCTCGTCGCCGCTCTGCCGCAACTCGTCCAGGCGGGCATCGAGTTCTTCATGGCGCTCGTCGAGGCCATCCTCACGGTCCTGCCGCAAATCCTGGACACCCTCCTCGGGACGGTCCTGCCCAACGTCCTCACGACGATCCTGGGGATGCTCCCGCAACTTCTCGACGCGGGAGTCCAGGCATTCATCGCCCTCGTTCAGGCCGTCCTCAAGGTGCTCCCGGAGATTCTCCGGACGCTCCTGACGGTAGTGCTCCCCCGCGTGCTCGACACCATCATCGACATGCTCCCGGAGCTCCTGGAGGCGGGCATCGAGCTCTTCTTCGCGCTCGTCGAAGCCATCCTGACGATCCTGCCCGAGCTCATCGTGACGCTCCTGACTCAGGTGCTCCCAACGCTCGTGACCACGCTGATTCAGATGCTCCCGCGTCTCATCAGCGCGGCCATCCAGCTATTCGGCGGTCTCGTCGCGGGTCTCGTCAAGAACATCCCCGAGCTCGTCAACACCATCATCACGCAGGTCATCCCGCAGGCCATTAGCGCCGTCATCAGCGCCGTCCCGAAGCTCCTGAGCGCCGGTAAGGATCTCATCCGAGGCCTCATCGACGGCATCGTCTCGATGGGCGCGGCGGTCGGCAAGACGCTCCTCAACATCGTCAAGGGAGCCGTCGACGGCTTCCTCGGCTTCCTCGGCATTCACTCCCCGTCGCGCCTGTTCCGCGGCTACGGCGTGAACGTCGGCGAGGGCCTCGCGCTCGGCTTCCGAGACATGGAGGGGGACGTCGCCAAGGCCGCGCTTGGCCTCGCATCGTCGGCATCCGACGCCGTCGACGGCATGGCCCTCCACATGGGCACCGACCTCTCCGGCTCCGTCCCGGACGGCGGCCTCGTCGGCGCGGTCTCGCGCGGCTCGGCACCGAGCACCTCGACGCACCTGGAGTACCACCAGCACGGCGGCCAGGGGCTCACGGCAGAGCAGGAGCTCGTCAAGGCGGCCCGCCGCCTCAAGCACATCCCCTAGGAGACACATGCACCCCACCTTCGCCATCGTCTCGCCGCGCGGTCAGCGCATCGAGCTCGCCACCTCGGCGACGTCGTCCAGCCCCTTCGCGCTCGACGACGAGACCACGGGCCTCGGCTTCGTGGATCGCGAAGTGCAGGTGACTCCCTCGACGACGGACGGGGGGCGATTCCGAGCTTCTCGGGTCGCCTCCCGCCCGTTCACGCTCGTCGTGAACGTCTGGGGCCGCACCGTCGCGGAGCGCGACGCCAACCTCCGCACTCTCAGCACCGTCATCCGGCGTGTAAACGGCTTGCCCCTCCCCCGCCTGGAGGCCACGCTCCCGGGCGGCGACGTCTACGAGCTCCCCTTCATCCACGAAGGCGGAGGCGATGCGCTCAAGCGCCAGCCCATCGGCGGCTTCTACTCCGTCCCGCTCTCGCTCGTCGCGCCGGACCCCTTCTGGACCGCTCGCGACGCGACGCCATATACCGTCGAGGGGCTCCAGTCGACGGGAACCTTCCTTCCGCAACTCGCCGAGATGCATCTAACGAGTTCCGCCGCCTCGGGAGTCCTCTACGTCGACAACGTCGGCGAGGCGGACGCATACCCAACGTGGCGGCTCACCGGCCCCACAACCCTCGCAACGATCAAGCTCGGCGAGGCGTCGTGGAGCCTCGGCCCAATCGCCGCGGGCGAGGTCATCAACGTCGATACGAAGGCGCGCACGGTCACCCTCAGCGGAGGGGCGAACAACGGCAAGAACGTCTACGACCGGCTCGGGCCCGCCCCGCGCCTCTTCCCCATCCCGCCAGGTCGCAACGAGCTCGTCGTCTCAATGACCGCCGCGACCAACGCCACCTCGGCCACTTGCTACTTCCGCCCCCGTCTGGAGGTCATCCTTTGAACGTCTCCGACATCATCGTCGAGGTCCGCGACCGCGACCTCGTCCGGCGCGCTCAGATCACCGACGCCGACCTCGACGGCCTTGTCGTCGTCGCTCGCGACAATGACATCGGCTCCTGGGAGCTCCGCCTCCCTGACACCGTCCTAGACGAGACGACCGGCGAGTGGATACCGCACGCCGCCGCACGCGAGCTCCGCAAGGAGGGCGCGGGCCTCGTCGTCACCTCCGTCGTCGACGGCGTCCCGCAGACGCTCCTCTCCGGCCCCATGACGTCCGCCACGTTCGAGGCCGACGGCAACGACCTCACCGGCCGCTGGGCCTTCTCCGGAGTCTCCGACGCCGTCCTCCTCGCCGACGCGCTGGCTTTCCCTCAGCCGAGCAATGCTGACCCGACGACGCAGACGGCCGCGAACGACACTCGCTCCGGCGCGGCCGAGTCTCTCCTCCGCCAGTACGTCGCGTACAACATCTGTGTTACTCACGCCCCAGCGGGCCGCGTCACCGGGCTCCGCTCCCGCCTCACGCTGGACGGCCCCGACCAGGCCCGCGGCGCGACCCTTACGAAGTCGCCGCGCTTCCAGAACCTCCTAGAGCTCTGCCAAGAGATCGCCTTCGCGGGCGGCCTCTCCTTCGATATCGTCCAGGTCGGCACCGAGCTTCGATTCCGGGTCTGGCGTCCGGAGGACCGCTCCAAGTTGATCCGCATGGACATGGAGAACGACCTCCTCAAGAGTGTCACCTACGGCTACGGCGCGGCCTCCACGACGGTCGCCATCGTCGCCGGAAAGGGCGAAGGCACCCAGCGCCTCATCGTCTCGCGGACCTCGACGGACGCGACCGACTCTGAGACCCGCTGGGGCCGCCGCATCGAGCGCTTCGTCGACCAGCGCAACGCCGAGCAGGCCTCGGAGCTTGAGCAGAAGGGCGACGAGGCGGTCAAGGAGGGCGCGGCCACGGCATCCGGCCTCCGCGCCACGCCGACCGACGCAGACACCATGCTTTACCTCCGAGACTGGAACAAGGGAGACCTCGTCTCCGTCGTAGTCGAGGGCCAGGAGGTCAAGTCGCCCGTCTCCGAGGCCGCCCTCGGCGTGAGTGGCTCCGTCGTCACCATCGTCGCCACCCTCGGCGAGGCCTCGGCCTTCGACGTCGACGCCGCGAGCCAGCGCCGCCAGGAGGCCACCGCCTCCCGCGTCTCGGCCATCGAGCGTACCGTCGAGGTGCCTACCCCGGTCGCTCCGGCGTGGGCCGACATCACCGGCAAGCCCCGCACCTTCCCGGCGACGCCGCAGACCATCAGCCCGCAGGAGGCGACGGTAGGCCCATCCGGCTGGCCCATGGGTCTGTCGGTCACGGCCACGACGGCAACCGGCTGGCCTTCGGCCTACGCCACGGTCTTCACAGCCCGCCAGCAGGACGTCCGAGCCTTCCAGCTCGTTACCGACAAGACGTCGGGCCGCATGTGGTCCCGCGCATCCACGGATGGCAGCACCTGGGGCGCATTCCGTACCGTCCTCCTGGACTCTGTCGCGTGGTCCGAGATTACGAGCAAGCCCAACCTCCCCTACGCCATGGCCGCAGGCAGCTTCGTCACCAACACCGATCTACCTGCCGGGTCATACAAGGACTACACCGTGACCTTCCCGTCCGGTCGCTTCTCTGTCGCCCCAATCGTGACTTTCGGCGCGGGATCGGTACGCGCTGGCGTCGCCGCCGAGGTCGCCCCGACCGCGTCCGGCATGACCGTGCGTGTCTTCAACGTGTCCGGCGCTCTGACCGTCGCGTCGGGAACGGTCATCCGCTGGCAGGCCGTCCAGATGGCCCCGACCGCCGCAGGAGGTTGACCCAGATGGACTCAATCGACACCCAGCCCGCCCTCGAAACCCGCACGCTCACCTGTCAGACCGCCGCGTGCCTCAACTTCGGCGTGGCCATCACCATCGAGTGCGTCGCCACGGTCATCTGTGGCGCGTGTGGCCATCTCATCGCCGAGTAGTCGAGCTTTCGCAGGGCCGCCCCATCCGTTCATCGGCACGGGGGCGGCCCTTCCTCACCCCTGAAAGGACGGCCCCAATGGCCATGACCTCCTGGCCTCGTGTAAACGAGGACACCACCGACGCCCAGTACGCCGAGCTCTTCGACTCGATCATTGGCACGGGCATCCGCGGCGGAACCGACCTCACCGTCTCCGCCGACTCCTCCGGCCTCAACGTCAAGGTCTCCTCCGGCTTCGCCGTCGTCGCGGGCTCCGCCTTCCTGTCGACCGCGACGGAGACCCTCGCCATCGCCCCGAACACCTCGGGCAATCCCCGTGTCGACCTCGTTGCCCTCCGTCGCGACTTCGCCCAGCCGACGGGCCAGGTTGTCCGGCTCGTCGTACTCCAGGGCACCCCGGCCGCCGCGCCGGTCGCGCCGACCGCGACGGCCGACGTGCGCGGCGTCTACGTCCTACCGCTCGCGACCGTCCGCGTCGCCGCGGGAGCCGCGACGATCACGTCCGCCGACCTGACCGCGTCCCGGGCCTACCTCTCGTCCCGCGTCTCCGTCTGGACGACCGCCACCCGGCCGACCTCCCAGCAACTCCGCTTCGGCTTCAACACCTCGACGGGCCAGTGGGAGACCACCTTCGGCGGCTCCTGGGCCCCGCTCGTGTCGTGGTCGACGATCCCGGGCAAGCCCGCCGCCATCCCGATCACCGAGGGCGGCACCGGGGCGACGTCTGCCGCCGCGGCACGCGCCAACCTCGGGGCCGCCGCGGCCTCGCACTCCCACGCCTGGACGGAGATCACCGGCAAGCCGACGACCTTCCCTCCCTCGGCGCACACTCACCCCCTGAGCGAAGGCACGGGCGTCCTCCCCATCGAGAAGGGCGGCACCGGGACGACCAACGCCGTCGCGGCGCTCCAGGCGCTCGGCATCTTCGTCCAGAACGCCGCCCCGGCGCACGCTAACGGGCGAGTTTGGATCAAGCGTCCGTGACCACCTACGACTCCGAGTTCGCCGCGCGCCCAGGCCACGTCCTCCGGCTGACCATCGACCAGGGTACCCAGAGCCAGGAGGGCAACTGGACGGACGTCATCATCAACCTCTACCTCGTGCGGACGGCCTCCAGCTCCCGGACCTACGCATACGATCCTCAGCCCTGGAGCATCAACGCATCCGGCACACCATGGAGCGGCGCGTCCCCCTACGACTTCCGGAGTTCGTCAATCATCCACCTGGCGTCCGTCGTCAAGCGGATGGGCCATGACGAGGGCGGATACTCCACCATCGTCGTTGACGCGACCTTCTCCGGTGGCCCGCTGGGGTCTACGAGCGTCCGAGGCGTGATGTCGCTCACGCGCATCCCGAAGCCGCCCGGCGCGCCGCTCGTCTCCGGCGTGGTCGGAGGGACGCCCCTGGGCTTCGATCAGATCGCCACTACGAGTATGCGCTTCCGCTTCTCGGGCACGACCGACGGCGGCTCGCCGATCACCGGCTGGGAGGCCCAGATCGCGGAGTCGCCCGACTTCTCCGTCAACCCCCGCACGGTCGCGTCGAACGGTACCACGATCTTCACCGGACTCAAGCCCGGCGTCATGCACTACGCCCGAGCCCGAGGGGCCAACCAGGCCCGCGGCTGGGGCCCATGGTCGGCGACGGCCTCAGCGAAGACCCTAGCCGCCGTCTACGTGTCCGACGGCTCCAAGTGGCTCCCGGCCGAAATCTACGTGTCCAACGGGAGCTCCTGGCAGGGCGTCGAGGTGCTCCTCTCCGAGTCGGGCGTATGGCGCGAGCCCGTCGCCGTCTAACCACCCCTCCCGAAAGGGCCGCTCCCACCTGGGGCGGCCCTTTCTCGTCCCCACGAAAGGACATCCATGGCTACCCTCAAGAACCACCACGGCTTCTGGCTCCGCGACGACGCCGCCGCCGCGTTTGACGCCTACGAGGCGAAGTACGGCATCCGGCGCGTCAATTCGGCGGGACGGACGGTCGCCGACCAGCAGAAGCTCATCGACCGATGGAACCGCGGAGGCGCGGCCAACCGGCCGCCGCACCTGTACAAGCCCGCCATGCCCGCGACGGCGTCCAACCACGTCGCCAACGGCGGAGTCGCCGTCGACATCGGCGACTACGACACCTTCCGCCAGCATTGCGAGGAGTTCGGCTTCCGTTGGTACGGCGCGTCCGACCCGGTCCACTTCACCTTCGTCGGACGCCCGAACAGCGGCGGAGCTCGCGCGGACGAGGCCACCCGCCAGCGCCAGGCATGGCTCAACCAGGCTCGCGGCGAGAAGCTGGCGGTCGACGGCATCCAGGGCCCGGCGACGACGGCGGCCATCAAGCGCTACCAGGCCTTCCTCGGCGTGGCCGCTGACGGCATCTGGGGCCCGGCGACGCAGGCCGCGCACGCCGTCTACTACGCCAAGGTGACCGCTCCGGCACCTTCCCGCATCCTCCGCCGCGGCTCCACGGGCGACCTCGTCCGGAAGCTCCAGGAGACGCTCAAGCGGAACTACAGCCTGTACGCGGGCAAGCTCGCGGTCGACGGCATCTACGGTCCCGCGACCGAGGCGGCCGTCCGCGAGTTCCAGCGCCGCGCGGGTCTCGCCGTCGACGGCATCGCCGGTCCCGCCACGCTCGGGAAGCTGGGCATCTAATGCCCCCGGCCGTCGTCATCAACGAAGGCGGCGGCGTTCCTCCGTCCGAGGATGCCGCCCTCGTCTCGTTCCTCACTCGCGTCGAGGTCAAGCTCGACAACGCACTCACCCGAGGGGACGACCACGAGGGCCGCATCCGCGCCCTGGAGCGCAAAGTCTGGCTCGTCTCCGGGGCCGCCGCCGTCCTGGGAGGCGTCCTCGGAAACGTGGCTCCCCTCATCGCCAAGTAAGGAGGCTCAATGTCCGCTCCCCTCACTCGTGCCGAGCTCCGGCGTCTCCGAGCCCAGCGCCCTCTCTTCACCGCGCGCTTCTGGGCCGACACGGCCGAGCGCGTCATCACCTCGGCGGCGGGCGGCGCTCTGGCCGTCGCCTCCGCCAGCACCTTCGTCCTCGGCGCGCCCGACTCCTGGGCCGCCATGGGCGTCGGCGCTGGCACCGCGGCGCTCGTCTCGCTCCTCAAGGCCATCGTGGCCTCCAGAGGCGGGACCGGCTCCGCCTCGCTCGTCCCGAACGTGTAAACGAATGGCCCCCGGGCGAGGTTCCCCAGCCTCCCGCCCGGGGCCTTTCGTCGTCGGAGCCCTTCTCGACGACGTCCCCAGGGCCACCAGGATACCGACCCGTCACCCTCCCACGCAAACAGACTTGCGCGAACCCGTTTACACGTGGTAGCATCGAGGCATGACGAACAACACCCCCGCCACCGAGTACACCTTCGCCACGCGCCACGACGCCCAGGAGTTCGCCAACCTCAAGAGCATGGTTGACGGCAAGATCGTCGCGGGCCCCTTCATCGCTGGAGACAAGTGGGCCGTCCACGTCTCCGACCCCTCCTGACACACCCCCTCAAGGCCCCCGGCTTCGGCTGGGGGCCTTTTCGTGTACCTGGCCCCGGCTACCCTCGCCTCGTGAGCGAATGGCACCCGATCTTCCTCTCCGACGAGCCGACCCCTGGAGTATGGACGCTCCAGCACTCCACCGGCTACGGGCCGTTCGCGCGCATCGAGCTCCGCCGCGTCGAGGTCGGGCTCCGCTATCGCGTCGAGTTCCGCGGCGAGCTCCTCGGCTGGGCCACCTCGCTCCAGGTCGCGTGCGAGCGAGCCTGGGAGGCCTACCTTAAGGAAGGCCGCGACGCACGTAGCGGGCCGCCCAACGGGCGACTGTAGGCACTCGCGGGCGTCCAGGCGCTCTCCTCCTCGTCATATCCACCGACGAGAGAGGAGCGGCATGGCCGCCTTCACCAAGTACGACTTCGACAAGGGCGAGGACGTCGCCCTTCCCGGCACCGAGGACTTCGTCCAGGTCGGCGACGCCTACGCCGGAGGCTGGAACTGGAGCAACTTCTCCGCCTACTACTCACCGAGCCGCGACCGCTACTACTGGCTCGACGAGGGCGGATGCTCGTGCAGTGGCCCCGGCGACAGCGTCTACAGCGTCGCCGACTTCCAGGAGGGCTCCCGCGAGGAGCTCACCCGCGCCGCCAAGGCCTCCGTCGTGGTCGGCGGCTACGCGGGCGACGACGTCTGGACTCAGGACCACCGCGACCGCCTCCTCGACGCCATCCGTCGCTTCGACCCGACGAAGGCCTCCGCATGACTCGCCTCATCGGCCTCATCGGCAAGAAGCGCACCGGCAAGAACCACACCGCCCGGCTCCTGGCCCGCTTCGGCTACCGGGAGGCCGCCTTCGCGGACCCACTCCGCGACATGGCGGTCGCCGTCGACCCCGTCGTCGGCTGGGATCGGTTTACCGACCGGCCCATCCGCTACACCGACGCCATCAACCGCTATGGCTACGAGGCGGCCAAGGAGCGCTTCCCGGAGTTCCGCCGCTTCCTCCAGCGCCTCGGCACCGAAGGCGTCCGCGAGACGCTCGGCGAGAAGTACGGCCTCCGGGAGCTCCTCGGCGATGACGTCTGGATCGTCCTGGCCGAGAAGCGGATCGACTCCAGCGACGAGCCACTCGTCTTCACCGACGTCCGCTTCCCCAACGAGGCCGAGCTCATCCGGCGCAAGGGCGGCGCGACCGTTCGCGTCATCCGACCGAGCCTCCCGCCGAGCACCGACGAGCACCCATCCGAGACGGCGCTCGACGGCTTCGTCCCCGACGTCGTCCTCCACAATGACAGCACCCCGGCAGGTCTCTCCGAGGCCGTCGACGTCCTCGTCGACAAGGTCGCCGGATAATATCCAGCCCCGCCCCTCCATGTCGAGGGGCGGGGCTTTTCGCGTTATCCGGCTTGCGCAAACCTGTACGCGCTGGGATGCTGGAGCCATGGTTATGAGCAACACCCTGGCCCAACTCCTGGAGCGTGCCGTGGCAGGCGTCCGCGGCTACCTGGAACACGAAGGCCCCGAGCGTGCCCCCTACGCGAAGGCGGCCGCCGCCGCCCTCGTCGAGGCCCGCTCGCACTTCTTCTCGGCAGACGGGACGCCCGACTACCTCGGCCGCTCGCGCGAGTATCGGGAGTTCGTCGCTCAGACCTTCGCCGAGGCCGAAGTGCCAGAAGCCTACCGAGCCAAGCTCGGATCAGTGCTCCGCTACCACGTCTCGCCGATCTTACGCGAACGATTCGGAGAGGAGGTGGAAGCCCTGGGTCTAGAGCCGGGCTCCCTACAAGACCGCAAGAAGCGCCGCCGCGACCGCGATGCCCGCATCATCGCGATCTTCGCTGGCGGCCCGTACATCACCGAGCTCAGCGACCTCCGCCTCATCGCCAGCCTCGCACGACTCGCGTTTACACGCATCGCGGGGATGCCGGAGGGGACGCCGGAGACGACGGCGGCCCGCGTCCGCGACGAGTACGCCAAGCTCGCCGAGACACTCGACGAGGCGCGAAAGCGACTCGACAGTGACGAAGTGACGGAATAATCGTCACTTCCTATTCCCCCTTCGAGAGGGAGCTCCCTCGTAGAAGGAATAGAAAGTGACGGAATATCCGTCACTTCGTCACCACCCCCACTAACTAGCGCCTGGGCCGGGCATCAACCCCCGCCCAGGCGCTCTCCTTTGCGTCCCTATTCCCCGACGCAAGGAGGACCATGGCGTGACAACGCCCAAGGTCAACACCATCAAGCGGATGGGCTCCCGCTTCTACGTCGAGCCCACGACCGGGGCCAAGTACCCCGGCGTCACCTCCATCCTCAAGAACCTCGACAAGAGCTTCCTCCAGCACTGGGCGGCCAAGCTCGTCGCCGAGGAAGCCGTCAACAACCTCGACGTCATCGAGGGCCTGGCCCGGCGCTCCCCCGACGCCGCAATCGACATGCTCAAGCGGGCCCCCTACCGCAACACCAAGGAGGCCGCCGACATCGGCACCGCGGCGCACGACCTGTTCGAGCGCATGGCGGGCGGCGAGAACATCAACCCGCGCTTCCTGCACGAAGACCTCCAGCCCTACGCCCGGCACTTCGCCGACTTCCTGGACGTCTGCCAGCCGGAGTATCTCCACATGGAGGAGACCGTCTGGGACGACGAGCACCAATACGCGGGCTCATTCGACGCGGTCGCCAAGATCGACGGCGAGGTCATCTACCTCGACAACAAGACGACCCGCTCCGGCGTCCACGAGGAGGTCGGCCTCCAGCTTGCGGCGTACCGCTATGCCAAGCACATCCTCCGCCCGGACGGCACCCGCGTCCCGAACGTCAAGAGCTCGGGCGCGGCCGTCCTGCATATCCGTCCCGAGGGCTGGCACCTCACGCCCGTCCGCGCCGACGAGACCATGTTCGAGCTCTTCTGCCACCTCCGCGAGGTCTTCGAGTGGGACGAGCTCAAGAAGACCGTCGTGGCCGTGCCGGTCGCCTCCGGCCCCGGTCGCGGCGTCAACGCTCCGCCCACCGCCCGACGTCGCGCTCCCCGCGCCAAGGTCTGAGAGAACACCATGACCATCGCCATCACCGCCGATGGGGAGGCCACCCGGCTCCCCATCACGCTCTACGTGTCCGGCCCCATGAGCGGCCGACCGCACTTCAACTACCCGATGTTCAAGGACGCCACCGAGGCTCTCCGAGCCGAGGGCTATGCCGTCATCAGCCCGCACGAGCTCGACGGCGAGGCGGGCGTCGACCTGGACAACTTCACCGAGGCCGACCGGCGAGCCGCGCTCGCTCGCGACGTCGCCGCCGTGACGAAGGCCGACGGCGTCGCCCTCCTCCCCGGCTGGCACGAGTCCTCCGGCGCACGAGCCGAGGCCGCCCTAGCCAACGCCATCCCGATCCCCGCCCGCCCCGTCGGCGAGTGGATCGACGAGGCCCGAGCCGCGAGGGAGGCCGCCGCGTGAGCATCCTCAACGTCGCCCTCTCGGGCAAGCCCTATCTCCTCGTCTCGCTCGACGACGCCGCCAAGTCGGTCGACTTCGAGCTCCGAGCCAACCCCGACGAGGCGCGCGAGCTCCTCGCGAAGACCGCTCAGGGCGTCCGCATCGCCCGGCGAGAGCTCCGCAAGGTCCGCCGCGAGCGTCGCCGTCTGGCGCGGCTCCTCAAGGACGACATCGCCCGAGTCGAGGAGTACGCCGACGCGGAGGAGGTAGCGAGCGAGGAGGTACCGAGCAAGTGACCCTGCCCATCAACGGCACCCGCGATGACCTCATCTGGCTCGCGGGACTCACCGAGGGCGAGGCTACCTTCGACGCCCACCGCGGCCGGTATCCCCGCATCCGCGTCCAGATGACCGACCGCGACACCGTCGAGCGAGTGGCGCACCTCCTCGGCACGTCCGTCCGCCTGTCGCTCCGGCAGGCCCCGTCGTCGCCGACCTGGAACGCCGAGCTCTCCGGCGACCGCGCGGCCGACATCATGGCCGCCCTCCTCCCCTTCATGGGCTCCCGCCGATCCCAGCGGATCGCGGAGATTCTCGCGGCCCCGGCCTACCACAAGGGCCACGACCGCAAGACGCTCCCCGGCCCGCCCATCACCTCCATCGCCGCCTAGCGGCCCTCAGATTAGGCCCCTGGCCCCGTCACGATCCGACGGCGGCCAGGGGCCTTTCGATTTTTCTGGGCACTCGCGAGCACCCGGGCGCTCTCCTCTTCGTCCGAACCCCACCGAAGGGAGAAAGCCCCCATGGCGAACACCAACTACCCCATCGACACCCCGCGCGAGCCGGGCCTCTACGAGTCCAGCGTCCTCCGCGACCGCGTCACGATCCGCGTGAGCGCGCCGGACGTCGCCGACGCCATCGTCGAGCGCGGCGACACCGTCTACGAGCACGCGATCCTCGACCTCCAGCACTACGCGAAGCAGTACGGCCCGTTCCGGCGTATCGGCAAGGAGACCGAGCCCGAGCCCGATCCGGAGCCGACACCCTCCGCCAAGAAGGCCGAGACCAAGAAGGCGAAGGCCGCCGCGTGAGCGCCCGCCTCGTCACCGCCACGCACCGCCGCTCGGGAATCTCCTACGCGGCCGTCCAGGACACCGAGACCGGCGCGGCGTACCCCTTCCCCGAGTTCATCGCGCCCCTCGCCGTCGCCGCGTTCAACCTCGGCGTCGATGACCTCTCGCGCTACCGCCCCCTCCCCAACCCCGAGGCCTACGACATCAAGGAGGTCACCCGATGATCGAGACGACCGAGACCCAGCCCGACGACCTCGCCGACGGCGTCTACCGCGACACCGACGGCGACCTCTGGCTCGTCCGCGAGGGCGTCGCCTTCGTCATGACCGACGTCATCGGCTTCCAGCACGACCTCGGCGACCTCGTCCCCAGTGACCTCGGCTCCGGCATCGACGCCGACATCGCGCACTCCGCCTACGTCCTCCGGATGCTCTACGCCCTCTGAAAGGAGCCCCATGACAGCGCCCAACCCTTACCAGCTTCGCATCCTGGCGGCGCTCAACACCCTCGGCAAGCACGTCTACGCCGGGAAGGAAACGCCCCAGGAGCGCGCGGCCCGTCGTCGAGAGGAGCTCGTCAAGCGAGCACTCCGCATCCGCCCGGCGAACCGAGCCGCCCGCCGATTCGTCGCCCGGTACGACCGATCCCTCGCCCGCGCTGAGCGCCGGGCCGCACGAAAGGAGCCCACCGCGTGAGCGCATCCAAATCCCTCGGCCCCGTCCACCTCTACCCCGAGCGTCCCAAGGTCTTCCGCAAGGGCGACAACGTCGCGCACGCCGACAACCCCGACCGCTGGGGCCGCGTCTCCGACGTCGTCCCCCATCGCGTCGGCGAGCCTGAGCGCTACGCCGTCGCCTGGGAGGACGGCGGCGCGAGCGTTCACTTCCGCGCCGAGCTCCTCTCGCGCTTCACGACCACGACCCCCAAGCCGCGCGAGCGGCGCAACCGAAAGGCCCGAGCATGACCAAGCCCCGCCGCATCGCCGCCCTCGTCGCCATCGGCGCGGCCCTCGGCATCGCCAGCGTCGCCCTCGTCGGATGCACGAGCGACGCCGACAAGGCCGACCAGAACATCAAGACCGCCGCCGAGGCCTTCGAGGTTCAGCGAACCATCATCGGCATCAACGGCATCACCGGCCAGACCACCTTCGTCGCCGAGGGCCGATGCTCCTTCGAGTACCCGAAGGCCCGCCGCGTCGACGTGACCTGCAAGTACGGCCCCGACGAGTACCGCAAGCACGTCTTCATCATGGGCGACCAGGACTCCGTCACGGTCACCCAGGAGAAGGCTATCGACGTGAGCGAGTACCACACCCGCATCATCCTCAAGCCGCAGAACCTCCTCCCGGAGTTCGACATCGAGGTCGGGGAGGACGAGTGACCGCCGCAGACGTCCTCCTCCTCGTCCTGGCGTTCCCTGTCGGATGGCTCATCGGAACCGTCATCGCACGCCTCACCCTCGGCGACTAGTCGCCATGGAGCTCGACGACCTTCGCGACGCCTACGAGCCGAGCGACCCGAAGCTCCGCTCGCTCCTCGACGACCTCGACCCGTAGGCCGTCACCCTCTCGAAGGCCCCTGCCCACAAGGCGGGGGCCTTCTTGCGTTCCCGGCGCGGATTTGGTATGGGCACCCGCCCTGCCCCAGGCGCTCTCCTCTTCGTCCCAACCGACGGGCCGCAAGGCCCCAGACAAGACAGAGAGAAGACCACTACATGGCAGGACTCAAGATTTTCGGCTCCGACCCGGAGAACCAGCCGAAGCCGCGCCAGCGCTTCGCGGACGACGTCGTCGGCCGGTTCCGCGCCGGTCACACCATCGACGACCGCCCGGCATCGCTGGACGAGTGGCGCATCACGACCGGCGACCCCGACGTCGCCGCCCGCGTCTACGAGCTCTTCGGCGGCGAGGAGCCGCAGGAGGGGGCCGCCAAGGGCGAGGACAACATCGAGGTCTTCACGGCCGCCGACTCCGTCGCCATCATCATCGAGAGCGCGAAGTCGCTTCGCCAGCGCATGGTCCTCTGGGGCCGCTCCGGCAAGCCGATCTACGTGAGCGATGGCGAGTTCATCCTCGACGAGAACGGCCACCCGACCGAGGAGCGCGACCCCGACGCCGACCTGACCTTCCAGGAGCGGAAGGAGAAGAAGGACATCGGCGCGGTCCCGGACATCGACCTGTTCTTCCGCCTCGCCGACGACCCCGACCTCGGCATCTTCCTCTTCAAGACGGGCTCCTGGGGCCTGGCCTACGAGCTCGCCCGGGACGACGTCCAGGGAGCGCTGGAGCAGGCGGAGGGCCCCGTCAAGGCCGTCCTCGCGCTGGAGCCCGTGAGCTTCAAGGCCAAGAGTGGCCCGCGCAAGGGCCAGACGGTCAGCTACACGAAGAGCTCCCTCACCCTCAAGGGGGCCGCGTGACCGTCGGCACCTACCGGCGCACCGCCCCGCCCAAGGGGCTCGGCGTGGTCCTCGCGGCCCTCACGGTCCTCGTGTTCCTCCTGAGCCTCTTCATCGGCTTCGGTGTGCCGCTCCTCCTCGGGCTTCTCATCTTCCCGGCGCTGGGCCTCACCGGCCCGCTCCTGGCGCTCGCATGGGTAGCCATCTTCCTCGTTTGGTGGGCATTCCTGGCGTTCGTCCGGAAGTAACCACCTGGCCCCCGCTCGGCTCACCCCGGGCGGGGGCTTCCCCGTCTCCCCGAAAGGTCAACATGGCAACGCTCATCGTCCACACCAAGAGCCTCTCCCACTGTCCCCAGTGCGACATGACCGTCCGCATCGCTCTCCGCGAGGGCCTCGTCGTCGACGCGCGCCCCGGCATCGACACCCCTGAGCGATCCGAGGAGCTCGCGAAGTTCAAGGAGCACGGCCTCGCCGCCGCGCCCATCGTCGAAGCTCTCGACAACCACGGCTCCGTCGTCGAGCGCTGGGCAGGCTTCCGCCCCGACAAGATCAAGGAGTACGCGCGATGAGCGCCCCCGTCGTCCGCGTCACTCTCGACGTCCCCGCCGTGCAGGCGCTCGGCCACGGCATCGCTCACTTCCTCGACGGCACCTCTCTACACTCCGACGGCACCATCCGCCGCAACCCCGAGATCGCCTGGGGAGTCGGGCATCCGGTCGGCTCCTGGGAGTACATCGAGGGCGACCATGGCTAACGCCGCGAAGCGCAAGGGCACCTCTTACGAGTCGGCCGTCGTCAAGCTCCTCCAGGATCACGGCATCCCGGCCCGCCGCGTCGCCCAGACGGGCGCGCTCGACGTCGGCGATATCCACGGCATCGACCCCTTCGTCGGCCAGTGCAAGGCGTACCGCGACCTCACCGCCGCCCTCCGCGACGGCGTCGCCGGGGCGAACGTCCAGGCCACGCGCGCGGGTCAGCCCTACGGCGTCGCCTTCGTCAAGCGACCCGGTAAGCCCATCGTCGACGGCTACGCGGTCATGGACGTCGCCACGTTCGCCCGGCTCCTCCGCGAGCTAAGGGACCGACCCGCGCGGGGCCTCCCGACCCCATGAAGATCACCCTCTCGCTCTCGCTCACGATCAAGCGCGACCGCCCCGAGCCCGCCCCGCCCGAGTACCTCGACCTCTCCGGCGCGACCGTCGAGCGGGCGGACCCGCCGCGAGTCGGCTTCGCCCCCGAGCCATACGACGAGTAGGCCGCCCCGAAAGGAAATCACCATGAAGCTCTACGTCTTCGAGTACGTCGCCCCCGTCACGAGGAACTATCACGACGGCGGCGGTCTCGTCATCATCACCGACCGCGACCCGCTGGAGGCGTGGCGCGGCTCGGAGCTCTACGTCGACCCGCGCAAGCACTACGGCAAGGCCGACTGGGCCGAGGCCGATATCGACCTCTCTTCCCCGGATGCCGTCTACGACGTCGACGCGGACGAGGAGCGAGTCTTCGTCTTCCCCGACTCCGGTTGTTGCTAGACCGCCCTCCCCTGCCCTGAGCCCCTCAGCCCCGAGCCGAGGGGCTCTCGGCGTCTCTGGGCACGGCTGAGCGCCTGGGCGCTCTCCTCTTCGTCCACCTATCGACCGAAAGGGGCTCAATGACCCTCACTGACCTCCTCGCCAAGCTCGACGGCGTCGAGGAGACCGCCGACGGCTACCTCGCTACCTGCCCCGCGCACGCCGACACGCACGCCTCTCTCCGCGTGACCGTGTCCGACTCGGGCAAGGTGCTCGTCAAGTGTCGCGCCATGTGCGCAACGCCCGACGTCGTCAAGGCTCTCGGGCTCACCATGCGCGACCTCGCCACGATGAAGCCCGGCGACGTCCCGGCGACCAAGCGCGCGACCACGCCTCTCCCTGCGACCCCCGCCGCCATCGCCTCGCTCGCCATGCGTCTCGACGGCTACGCGGCGGCTCTTCGCAACCCTTCGGCGGGCGACTCGCGCCAGGCCCTCAACTACGCCGAGGAGCGCTTCGGCGTCTACCCGGCCGACGTCGAGCGCCTCGGTCTCGGCTACGTCGACGACATCGGCGGAGGGCCTCGCCTCGTCGTGCCGTTCCGCACGCCGGAGGGCGTCGCCCGCAACTTCCAGGCCCGCGCCCTGGAGAAGGATGCCGCCGTCCGCTGGCAGGGCCCGAAGTCGCCCGAGGGCGGCTCGTGGTCGCCGCTGGGCTGGTTCCCCGGCTCGTCCGGCTGGCCCGAGGTGCTCATCTGCGAAGGCCCGGGCGACGCGCTCACGGGCGCGGCCCTCGGCTACGACACCATCGGCATCGCTGGTGCATCGCGTGTAAACAACCCGGCCATCGTCGACGAGGTCGCTTCCTGGATCGGAGACCGTGACGCCATCGTCGCGGGCGACGGCGACCCGGCAGGCCGCCGCTTCTCCGCGACCCTCGCCGAGGGCCTCGTCGCGCGCGGCGTGAGCGTCCGCATCATCGACCTGGAGGATGGCCTCGACCTCACCGACTGGCGAGCCCGCGACCCGCAGACGTTCCCGCGCGACGTCATCCGGGCGATCACCAACGCCAAGCCCGTCAAGCACCGCGAGGCGGCCCTCCTGGCCTGGGACGAAGACGAGTACGCACTCTCCGACCTCGGCGGCGCACGCTACCTCCGCGACTACCTCAAGAGCCGCGACTCGGGCGTCAAGTACACCGCCGAGGCGGGCTTCCTCCTCCTCGACCGCGGCGTCTGGCGCATCGACGACCGGCAGGCCGTCCGCACTCACGCCCAGGCCGTCGCCGACATCGTCAAGAAGCTCGCACGAGAGGCCAGCAAGGCCGCGACCGAGGGAGCGACCGAGGAGGAGCGGGAGCGCAATAAGAAGCGCGCCGGGCGATTCATCCGGTACTCCCAGCACGTCCAGACGACTCGCGGCATCGACTCGATGCTCCGCGAGCTCCAGGCCGTCGAGGGCGTCCCGGCGTCGATCAACGACTTCGACCAGCACCCGGACCTCCTCGCGGTCAACAACGGCGTCGTCGACCTTCGGACGGGCGAGCTCCGCCCGCACGACCCGGACCTCCTCCTCTCGCGGCGCATCAGCCTCGACTACGACCCGACGGCCAAGGCCCCGCGCTGGGAGGCGTTCCTGGAGGAGGTCTTCCCGAGGGATGCCCAAATGCCGGGCTTCATGCGTCGCCTCGTCGGCTACGGCATCACGGGCCACACCACCGAACAGTGCTTCGTCATCCACCTCGGCAAGGGAGCGAACGGAAAGAGCGTCTTCACGGACACCCTCACCGAGGTCTTCCGCGAGATTACGACGACCACGCCGTTCTCCACCTTCGAGACGAAGCCCTCGGGCGGCATCCCCAACGACCTCGCGGCTCTCAAGGGAGCCCGGCTCGTCATGGCCTCGGAGGGCGAGCAGGGCAAGCGGATGGCCGAGGCCGTGCTCAAGCGAGTCACCGGCCGCGACCTCATCGCCGCCCGCTTCATGCGCCAGGAGTTCTTCGAGTTCCGCCCGGCGTTCCTCCTGCAACTCGCTACCAACTTCGAACCGCAGTTCCGCGGCCAGGACGAGGGCCTCTGGCGTCGCGTCAAGCTCGTCAACTGGGAGCGCTACTTCGCGCCCCACGAGCGCGACCCGCGCCTCTCGGCCAAGCTCCTCGCCGAGGCTCAGGGCATCCTCGCCTGGGCGATCCGCGGCGCGCGGGAATGGTACGAGCAGGGCCTCGCCGACCCGACCACCGTATCGGAGGCATCCCGCCAGTACCGCGCGACGTCTGACATCCTCCAGGGCTTCCTCCCAGGCAAGTACGTCCTGGACGAGGACGAGGCCCACAAGGTGCCCGGCAAGACGCTCTGGGACGACTTCCGCACCTGGGCCGAGGAGGAGAACCTCCGCGACCTCCAGCAGTGGAGCCAGCGGGCCTTCTACGGCGCACTCAAGGAGCGTGGCGCGCACCAGCGGAAGACCAACTCCGGCGTCGTCTTCTCGGGCATCAAGCGCGCCCCGCGGGTCCACGCCGCCCCCGAGGAAGCGCCCTCCGAAATCGCGCGGGCAGGAGTGAGCACCCAGGCGCTCTCCTCTTCGTCACAGATCACAACCGGCCCGGACCTGGACGGGCTCATCTAACGGAAGGGCTAACCGATGACCGAACCTCAGCCGCTCATCGTCACTCACGCGCCGTACTACGTCCTCGACGGCGTCCAGTACCTCCTCTCCGAGGAGCCCAATGGGCGCTTCGCCCCGCGCATCGGCGACGTCGTCACGACGACAGAAGAGCCGGACGAAGACGGCGACCTCCTCGTCAACTTCGTCGACCCGGTCAAGGGCGAGTCCTGGTGGCACATCAACGCCGCCGCTCTCGCCGAGGTCATCGACTAGCCCGCCACCTCCCCGCACACCTGCCCCGCCCGCCTCGCTAAAGAACGTCCGAGGTGGGCGGGGCCGACGCATTAACGCGAAAGGCTCCCGTTGATCCACTACACCCACACGCTCGCGGGCGAGGAGTGCCACATCTTCATGCCGGAGCGCCGCTCCGAGCTCGACGGCTTCCGGCGCTTCCTCGCCCAGGGCGACCGCGTCCTCTGCATCGACACCGAGACCTCCGGCCTCGACATCTACGCCCCCGGCTTCGAGCTCCGCCTCTTCCAGATCGGCAACGAGCGGGAGGCCTGGGTACTCCGCGCCGACCTCTTCGCCGATGTCATCCGGAAGGCCCTGGAGCAGGAGCGCATCTTCACGATGCACAACGCCGCCTATGACCTCAAAGTCATCGACTACCACCTCGGCGTCCCCTTCGAGAAGCTCGTCCCGCGCACCTTCGACACCCGCATCTTCGCGCACCTCATCGACCCCCGCCAGCGCTCCGAGGGCGGCGCGGGGCTCCGACTCAAGGAGCTCTCCGCCATCTACGTCGACGAGTCCGCCCCCGACACTCAGGACGGTCTCAACGCCGTCTTCCGAACGATCAGGCATCCGGTCACCGGGAAGCCCTGCACCAAGGACAACGGCTGGGCCTTCATCCCCATCGACCACCCCACCTACGTCCGATACGCCGGGCTCGACGTCCTCCTCGGCGCTCGCCTCTTCGCCGAGCTCGCGCCGATCATCAAGGAGCTCGGCCTCAACGACCTCTCCAAGTTTGAGCACCACCTCCAGGGCCTCCTCATGACGATGGAGCGCCGCGGCGTGCTCATCGACGTCCCCTACGTCGAGAGCCTGGACTCCAAGCTCGCCGAGGAGGCCGCACACTACGAGGCCGTCGCCGCTCGCTACGGCGTCGCCAACGTCAACTCCACCGCCCAGGTCTCCGAGGCTCTCCTCGCCATGGGCGAGAAGCTCCGCGAGAAGACCGAGTCCGGAGCGTGGAAGGTCGACAAGGGCGTCCTCATGCCCCTCGCCGACCTGGATGACCAGTGGCAACTCATCGAGGCGCGGACCCCCAACCCGCTCGCCGACGCCGTCCTCCGCTCCAAGCGCGCGAGCAAGTGGCGCACCTCCTACGTCGAGGCGTTCCTCAAGCTCAAGGACGCGAACGACCGCATCCACCCGACCATCGGGGGCCTGTCGGCGCGGACGGCGCGCATGTCGATCAGCAAGCCGCCGCTCCAGCAACTCCCGTCCGGCGACTGGACGATCCGCCGCGCGATGATCGCCGACCCCGGCAAGCTCATCATCGCGGCCGACTACAGCCAGGTCGAAATGCGCGTGCTCGCGGCCCTCTGCCAGGACGAGACCCTTATGGAGGCGATCAGGTCGGGCACCGACCTCCACGACTTCACCGCCACGCGAGTCTTCGGTCCCGACTTCACCAAGCGACAGCGAAAGGTCGCCAAGGCCATCGGCTTCGGCAAGGTCTACGGCGGCGGCGCGTCGACGGTCTCCCGCCAGACCGGCGTACCCATCGCGGACGTCAAGCCCGCCATGGCCGCCTACGATGCCACCTTCCCCGGCATCAAGCGCTACGGCGCGAGGCTCCAGTCGCGGGCTCAATTCGGCAAGCGCGAGGTCGTCACCGTCTCCGGCCGTCACCTCCCGCTGGATCGCGACCGGCTCTACGCGGCGACCAACTACGTCGTCCAGTCGACCGCGCGCGACCTCCTGGCCCAGGCCATCGTCGACATCTTCGACGCGGGCCTCGGCGACCACCTCCTCCTCCCCGTCCACGACGAGCTCATCGCCCAGGCGGACGCCAAGGAGGCCGAGGACGTCATCCACGAAATCGGCCGCCTCATGGAGTCGACCTTCTACTCCATCCCGATCATCAGCGACCCCGAGGTTTACGGACGGTCCTGGGGCTCGGGCTACAACGTCCCGCCCGAGCTCGATGCCGTGTAAACACCCCGACCACGAAAGGCCCCACTCCCCAATGTCCACCCCGACCACCGCCGACCGCATCCGATCCGCGGGAGAGGCGCTCATCCGCCTCGTCGACACGCTGGCCCACGCCGAGGAGGTGCAATACCTCCGCCCCGTCGGACCCTCGACGCGGGAGGACACCCCTGAGCGCTCCCAGGGCGGCGTCTCCCGGCCGACCGAGGACATCGCCCTCGACGAGCGCCGCCTCCGCGTGCGGGCTGGCGTCATCAGCGCCGAGCTCCTCCTCGACGACCTGACGGCCAACGCCACGGCATCCGCCGACGAGCTCACGGCGGCTCTCGTTGACTGGGCAGGGACGCGCGCCTAGCGCGACACGCCGACTCGTGTAGACCAGCCCACGTAAACCGGCTTACGTGAGTATGATGGTCGCGCGCCTCCCCGCGGCGCACCCTTCGAAACCCCGTCCAGGGGTCCGCTTCGCCATACCCGGCGGCGGGCCTCAAGGCGGAAATCGTCGCGCCTTCGCGACTTGCTCCACGTAAACCGGTCCGCGCGGACCGGCTCGCGGATACCAGAACGCAACACAGAAAGCAGGGCCCACATGAACGCCACCACGCTCGCCGACATCCTCGACGCCAAGCTTGACCGCGGCTCGGAGCCGCTCCCCTTCGACGAGGAGCTCTCCCTCATCGAGCGCGCCCAGTCCGGCGACGAGGACGCCTACGTCACGCTCCTCCGCCAGTACGCGCACGGACTCCGGAACCTCATGAAGTCGGAGCACTCGCGCGCCAGTGGCCTCGTCGATGCCGAGGAGACGAGGGCTAACGTCCTCCTGGCGTTCGCCGAGGCCCTCGCCGAGTGCGACGGTTCCACTCGCATCGCCGCGAAGCTCAAGGCGAAGGCCTACGACGTCGCCCAGGACTTCCACCTTGTAGGAGCGCTCAGCGTGCCGACCCGCACGCGCCAGCGCTACTTCCAGGCCATGCGCGAAGCTGGCCCGGGCGGCGACGCCGAGGCCAAGGCCGCCGAGCTCGGCATGTCCCGCGAGGTCTTCATCGCGACCGCCACGGCGTTCCGCGTGGACTCTGTCGACGAGCTCATCGGCTCGCATCGGCGCACCGACCCCGGCCGCCGCGGAAACGCCGACGCGGCGAGCGACTCCGAGCCGGTCTCGTTCGAGTCGATCTACACCGAGCGAGGCTACGCCACCGTTGACCAGCGCGAGACTGTCGCACGCGCCTTCGAGGCCGTCGACGAGCTCACGGGCGACATCATCCGGGACGCCTACGGCTTCACCGAGTACGACCCGATCCCGGACGCCGAAATTGCCTACCGGCGCGGATTCTCCCGCTCGAAGGTTCAGCGCATCCGCACCGAGGGAATTGCCACCATGCGCCGCGCACTCGTCGGCGACGAGGAGGTGACCGAGTGACCGCCCCCAACCTCTTCGAGGTCGCCACGCCCGACCGCCTCGGGACGCTCCAGGAGCTCCTCAAGGAGCCCCGCGTCGGCGTCCTCGCGGACGGCGAGCTCGTGACCTACGTCACTCCCCCGCTCTTCTGAGCACCTAGGCCCCTGCCACCTCGGCGGGGGCCTTTTCGCGTGAGCCGGTTTGCGCGAACCGGTCTGCGCGTGTATACTCACGCATGTCAGCAACCCAAGAGAGGAGCCTCAGCCCATGACCCGCTACCCAGAGCCCCGCTTCGGCTTCTTCATCGGCCAGCGCGTCAACACCCCCGATGGCGTCGGCGTCGTCGTCCACGTCCACCACACCTACGCCGACCGCTGGCAGACTCGCCCCTCGGGCGTCGAGTCCGTCGAGGTCGGCTTCGACTCCGCTGGACTCCGTTTCGAGGCATCCCGTACCTACGCTCCCACCGACATCACCCCGCGCCGCGCCGAGCCCAAGGCCTCCGTCGAGGAGTGGATCGCCGCCCGCGCGACCCCCGGCTTCAAGCCTCGCGACATCCGCCCACGACCCCGCAAGCTCCCCCGGCTCCCCGAAGCTCGCTTCCGCAAGCTCCTCGCCGAGCAGGGCGGCCGCCAGCTTTCGTGACCGTCCCCACGTAAACCGGCTGGCGCTGGTCGGTTTACGTGGCTATCATCATTTACACAACGACCGACCCCCTCATCCCGTTAGGAGCTCCGCATGAACGCCACCGCCAAGTTCGCCACTCGTGAGGAGTGGCTCGTCGCCGCCGTCGACGCCCTCCGCCCGCTCTTCGCGGAGGCCGGTGCTGAGCTCCCCGCGGTTCGGGTCTCCGTCGGCTGGCCGGGCGGCAACGGCAAGAAGAACGCCGTCATCGGCCAGTGCTGGGCCTCCGCCGCATCCGCCGACAAGGTCTCCCAGCTCTTCATTTCGCCCGTCCTCGCCGACGCCGTCCGCGTGCTCGACGTCCTCACGCACGAGCTCGTCCACGCCTGGGACGACAACAAGAGCGGCCACCGCGGCGCGTTCGCCCGCCTCGCCAAGAAGCTCGGCCTCAAGGGTCCGATGACCGCGACCACCGCGGGCAACGAGCTCAAGGAGCGCCTCGCGGCCATCGTCGGCGAGCTTGGCCCCTACCCCCACGCCGCCATCACCCCGGCGCTCGCGGGCATCAAGAAGCAGAGCACGCGGATGCTCAAGGTCGAATGCGCCTCGGGCTCCGGCTACCTCGTCCGGATGACCCGCAAGTGGCTCGACGAGTACGGGACGCCGTCCTGCCCCTGCCACGGCGAGCCGATGGCGGAGGCGGCATGACCCCCGACGACCTCGGCCCGCTGGGCTGGCCCCTCGCGGGGCTGGCCTGGGCGGCCTTCCTCCTCCCCCACTTCGCCCGCTGGAACCGCGCCCGCCGCGCCGAACGAAAGAACGCCACCATGACCGCCCCCGAGACACTCGCGGCCCGTCGCGCCGCGCTCATCCGCGAGGAGTACGCCAAGGCCCCGGCCCTCTCGCCGTTCTCACGCTCGCCCCTCTCATACGAGACGGCCGCCGAGCTCGGCACCCGTTCCGCCTCCCGCGCCGCACACCGTGCCGACTCCCTCCTCACCGAGGAGGCCGCATGACCCCGTCTCGCATCAACCCCGACTCTCGCGCGGTCCTCGTCGTCGCCACGGTCGCGACGGCGGCCCTCGCCCTCGTCTCCTTCCTCCTGAGCTTCAACGGCCTCGCGGATGCCGCCGCCTGGGCCAACGTCCCCGGCTGGCTCGCCTGGGCTATCCCGGCATACGTCGACGGGGCGATCCTCGTTTACACGCTCGCGGCCCTCGTCTTCCGAGCTCGCGGCGAGTCGGCCCGCCTGGAGTGGGCCGCGCTGGGCGTCTTCGCGGCGCTCTCCGTCGCCGCCAATGGCGTCCACGCCTGGGAGACGGCCCCGGCAGGGCTCCGCGTCACCCTCGGCGTCCTCCTGGCCGCCCTCGCGCCGGTCTCCGTCGTCCTGACGACGCACACCATCGCGCGCCTCATCGTCGCCCCTCCGGCCGCCGAGGGGGTCGCCGAGGAGGTCGCCGAGGAGGTCGCCGAGGAGACCGCCGAGACGAGCCCGCGGACGGCCCAGGAGGCCCCGCGCGAGTACCCGGAGCCGCTCAAGCTCGCCGAGCTCCCCACCTCCGTCGACGCCCGCAACGCGGCGATCCGGCGACTCGACGCCGAGGGCAAGAGCCTCCGCGCCATCGCCGCCGAGGTCGGCGTCTCCAAGTCCACCGTCTCCCGCATCCTCAACCGCCACCCCGACGACGAAGCGGCGGCCTGAGAGTCGATAGGCTGAAATGTTCGACCCAGAAAGGAACCGCATGAAGCGCAAGCCTCTCGTCATCACGCTCTCCGTCGTCGGCGCGCTCGCCCTCATCGGCATCGTCGGCAACGCCCTCGGGCTCGGCGGCGGAGCGGACGCAGAAGCCGCCCCGACGGCCCAGCCCACGACCATCGCGACCGGGCCCACGACGAAGACGTCCGCCCCTCCCGCGGCCGAGGAAGAGCCGGAGCCCACCCGGTGCCTCGCCGTCGCCGAGAGCGCCAAGGCGGCAATCTCCGAGGGCCTCCAGGGCGGCATCACGCTCGACTCCTGGGCGGCCGTGCGCTCCGAGGATCGCGAGGCCGTCTGGTTTGTCTCCGCCAAGGGCTCGGGCGGCTTCCTCCAGGACGGCGATGTCCTGACCTTCGCGACCGGCTACGACCCGACCATCGAAGGCGGCGCGCTCGGCCTCACCGTGTCCGCCGACGGCTTCGCCCAGCAGGCCACCACTTGGCCTTACGGCCCGGACTCGGCCCTCGGCGTCTCCTTCGTCGAGGACGGCGGCCCCGAGTCCCGCGAGTGCGCGGCCGAGGGCTTCTGACCCTCCCCCTCTGACGGCCCCCGTTCGCTCCGGCGCGCGGGGGCTTCGTCGTCCCTCGCCATGCCCACGCAAACCGACTTGCGCGCGGCCGTTTACGTGGCTACACTGGAGCCATGACCGATCACCGCATCAGCAAGAAGGACTTGCTCGACATTCGCTTCTCCCGCCACGCTCGCGAGGTCATGGCCCGCCGCGACATCTCCGAGGTCGAGGTCGCCCGCACCCTCGTCCGCGGCTCCTCGCACCCCCACCAGGGTCTCCGCCGCTACGTGCTCGGCGACCTGTGCGTCGTCTTCGATCCCGAGTCGCGCGTCATCGTCACCGTGCTCCTCTTCTCGCAGGAGCAGTGGACGGACGAGGACGCCCGCAACCGCTGACTTCCCCGGGAGGGGCCCCGCTGGGGGCCTCTCCCCTGTATCCTGTAACGTTCGCCACACCGACGAGAGCGAGAACAGCATGACCGCAACGAAGACCCCTGACGACCTCGCCGACGCGACCTTCTCCCCCGAGACGGTCGACTACGCCGCCGTCGCCGCCGCACGCCTCTACCCCGTCGAGCTCGTCGAGGGCGTCGACGTCAACGCCCAGGCCCGAGCGGCCTACGCGCGCGGATTCGACGACGGTCTCCACGTCGCCGAGGGAGGGGCGGAATGACCACCCGCGAGCCGAGCGCGGGAGGCCTCGCCGCCGCTCGCCGCCTCGCGGGCTGGGAGCTCGGCGACCCCTCCTGGGCCAACGCCATCATCAGCGCCTATCTCAACCCCGAAACGGCGCACGCGCGCATGGACGAGGACGAAGTCCCCGCCCGCACTGGCACGTTCTCGCGCAACCTCTCATGAGCGCCAGTAGCGCCGCGACGCCCTGACCTCGCCACGACTAGCCCCCGTTCCGGATCGCCCGGGCGGGGGCTTCGTCGTATAGGCGACACGCTCCGCGTAAACCGACTTGCGCGAGTACGTTTACACGGCTACACTGGAAGCATGAACACCAGCACCGCCGAAGACCTCCGCATCGCCCTCGCCCAGGCCAACGCGAACATCGAGAAGGCGACCCGCCTCGGCCTCAAGAAGATGGCCCAGGACATCCGCCGCGAGCGTCGGCGGATCATCGAGAAGCTCGAAACACTCGACGCCTGACCACTCCCCGAGGGGGCCGGAAGGCCCGGCCCCCTCCTGACCCGAAAGGGGGCCCCATGGCTCGCAACCTCCCCACCGACGTCACCCCCGCCAACTGGCGCGAGGTCCGCGAGGCCTGGGCCGTCGCGTGCGACCGCGCCGAGGCTCCCGGCATCGCCGACAGCTTCCGCTTCATCGGCATCGCCGAGCGCTACGGTCACGCCATCGACGAGGCCTTCTGTGCCGATGTCGTCGCGGCGCAGATCGTCGACGCCATGCGCGCCGAGCACGTCCTCGGTATCGAGCTCGTCGGCGATGAGGCGACCGCCTAGCCTCACCTCGCGCGAGTCGGTCCCCGCTCACGTAAACCGACTTGCGCGAACCCGTTTACACGCCCTATACTGAAGACATCGCCGGAAGGTCCGGCCCCTGACCCCGAGGAGGTCTCGCCCGTGAAGCTCCACTACTCCGCCAGCGCCAAGCCCGGCACGACCTGGAGGGATGCCTCCGGCGTCCAGGAGGCCGCGTGCGGTCAGCGCGCCACGGGCCGCCACTCCGGCGCGGTCCTCGTCGCCACCTCGCTCCCAGAGGCCGTGACGTGCGCCAAGTGCAAGGCGCTCCTCGTCTCCTGACCACCTCGGGAGGGGCCCTCGGGCCTCTCCCCCGACCTCTCGAAAGGAGCCCCATGGCCCCCCTCCACTTCACGACCGACAGCTTCGTCGTCGCGGCTCACTCCTACCTCATCCCCGACGACGTCGCCCCGTCCGACTCGGCGCTCGACTACGCCGGAGCCTTCGCGCTCTGGCTTCGAGAGACATACACCTCGCCCCGCCACGTCGCCGACTGGGCCGAGGCCGTCCGAGCCTTCGAGCGCGATGGCGGCGTCGACGGCTGGCGCGAGACGACCGACGCCCGGCGTGAGGAGCGGCTCCGGCGCGAGGCTCAGCGCGCCTCCGGCGTCTTCTGGCAACCAGGGGCCCGCGCCGCCTGAGCGGCCCCCTCGGCCCTCTTTGGCCGCCCCACGACTGGTCGCTACGCTATTCTCCAAGCCCGGTACATGGAACGAATCTCCTCGATCTCGGGATCGTCGAGCAGGGGTTGCAGCACTCCGAACCCGCTGACCGAGGCGAGCACGTCGCGCACCCACCCTTCTTCGTCGTCGATGGTCGCTTCGCCGCGCGACAGGGCGGCATCGTTGTGCCTGCGCACCTCAGAAACGGCTACGGCTCCGGCAGCGGCGGCATCGACAGACGGATCGATCCCCTCGATACGCAACCGCCGTCGCACGCGCTCCGCGACTACGGCAGATGGATGGCTCACTCGTGAATCTTCGCAAGAATCGCCCGACGGCCTCGCAAGTTATCCACAGGCGGCACTAGCCTGGCGCAGGTGACAGGAAGATTCAGCGTCTCCGTGGACAGAGACAGCGTCGCCATGGGCGACGATGCGGTGTCCCACGCCTTCGAGCTGCGCGCGCCCGCAGGAATCACCATCGCGGCGCTCCTCGGCCGTGCGGCACCGGAGATCCGCGCATCCGGCTGGTCGTGGGTCGTCGTGGTCGATGGCCGGGTGGCGGCCGTGTGGTCAGTCGACCACGGCGTGCAGCTCCTGATCCCGGACAGGAACCTGACGGCCGAGACGATTCCGCGGACCATCCACTTCCGCTACTTCGTGCAGATCGACCCCGAGTGGCTGCACCGGCGGCTCGCCGAGGGCGCTCCCGCCGACAGGAGCGCCCTCGAGCTCGAGTACCGCCCCATCGCCCAGTCAGCCGCGGAGGCCGAGAACAGGCGCCGCGAGCGCGAGATCGCCGACCGCCTGCTCACGCCCGAGTGCATGAGAGCTTTGGTGGCCGTCGGCGCGGAGATCGACCTGCACAACGACCGACTGCTGCGTTTCGACCTTCACGGCGAGCGCTGGTGGGCCTCCCGCGCCGACACGATGCTCTCGATCCGCCACGGCGACGGCGGCGAGGGCGCCTCCATCCGCCCTGCCGCCTTCGCCGAGGCGTGGCTGGTCGCCGCCACGTCCGCGGCCTCGAGGTCAGCCGCAGGCGAGGTGCGATTCCCTCCCTACGCGCCGTTCCCCGCGCCGGAACTCCGGCCGATGGGCGAGTGGCCGCCCGGCGTGCGGCGCTGGACGACGCAGGGCGAACCCGTCGCCCAGCTGGCCGGCCAGGACGCCGTCGACGCCTTCCAGCTGGCCTACGGTCGCACGATCGCCGAGATCGTCGCCCTGATGGGGCCGGTTGCAGGCTGATCCCCAGGAAGCAGCCGCATTCCGGTCAGTAGACTGAAGCCACCGCGCGGGAGTGGTGGAATTGGCAGACACGCAGGATTTAGGTTCCTGTGCCCCAGGGCGTGTGGGTTCAAGTCCCACCTTCCGCACGCGAGGCGCCTGCATCCTCATCCGCGACCGCCGACCACTCACGACCGACGGGAATCATCAGTGATCGAGACCATGCTGCACGCGCCGACCGCGTTCCTGCCCGACTGGCTCAGCCCTGCGAACATCATCGACTGGGCGGGCCCCTGGGCGCTGCTGGTCGTGTGCTTCATCATCTTCGCCGAGACGGGGCTGCTCGTCGGCTTCCTCCTCCCCGGCGACACCCTCCTCATCATCTCGGGCCTGCTCACGCACACCAGCGACGTGTTCGGGGTGAACATCTGGATCGTGTCGCTGCTGATCGCGCTGTCGGCGTTCGTCGGCGGCGAGGTGGGCTACCTCATCGGCCACAAGGGCGGACCGGCGGTGTTCGAGCGCAAGGAATCGGGCCTGTTCAGCCGGAAGAACGTCGAGCGCACCAATGCGTTCTTCGAGCGTTTCGGCGGTCTCACCGTGATCCTTGCCCGCTTCGTGCCGATCGTGCGCACCTTCGCGCCGGTCGCGGCGGGCGTCGGGCACATGCCGTGGCGCCGCTACACGCTCTACAACTTCATCGGCGCCATGATCTGGGGCTTCGGCCTCACGATGGTCGGCTACCTGATCGCCTTCATCCCCTGGATCCGCGAGCTCGTCGTCGAGTACATCGACCTCATCCTGCTCGCCGCCGTCGCGGGTACGGCTCTCGTCACCCTCTGGCACTACCTGTCCGAGCGGCACAAGGCCAAGAAGGCCGCAGCCGCCGGCGAGGACGTCGTCACGGATGCCGCCGAGGCCAGGTCGCTCGCGCTCGATCTCGACGGCGACGACAAGAACTGAGACTCAGCCCGCCTTCTTCTTGCGCGTGCTCTTCTTGGGCTTGTCGTCGGTCTCGCCCTCGTCTCCTCCGGTGCGCGCCGCCTTCGATCGGGCGACGCTGGCGCGCAGGGCCTCCATGAGGTCGATGACCTCGCCGCCCTTCGCGCCCTCCTCCTCGCCGAAGGTCTCGGCGACGTCGAACGTGTCCCCCGCCTCGATCTTGGCGTCGATGAGGGTGCGGAGCTCCTTCTGGTACTCGTCGACGTATTCGTCCGGGTCGAAGTCGCTGGAGTAGCTCTCGACGAGGGAGGCGGACAGCTCCAGCTCCTTCTTCGAGATCTTCACCTCCTCGTCGAGCACCTGGAAGTCGGCCTGGCGGACCTCGTCGGCCCACAGCAGCGTCTGCAGCACGAGCACGTCACCGCGCACGCGGAGCGCGGCCAGCCGCGTCTTCTGCCGCAGCGTGAAACGCACGATGGCCGTCCGGTCCGTCTGCTCGAGCGTCTTGCGCAGCAGCACGTAGGCCTTCGGGGACTTCGAGTCGGGCTCGAGGTAGTACGCCTTGTCCAGGGTGAGCAGGTCGACCTGTTCGGTCGGGACGAACTCCACGACGTCGATCTCACGGCTCTTCTCCGCCGGCAGCGACGCGAGGTCCTCTTTCGTGAGCACGACCGTCTGCCCGTCGTCGACGTACGCCCTGTCGATGTCGGCGTACGCCACCGTCTCTCCGCACACCTCGCACGTGCGCTGGTACCGGATGCGCCCGCCGTCGCGGTCGTGCACCTGGTGCAGGGGCACGTCATGGTCCTCGGTGGCGGAGTACACCTTCACCGGCACGTTCACGAGACCGAAGGTCAGCGCGCCCTTCCAGATCGTCCTCATCACACCAGTAGACACCAGTCACAGCCGTCACGACCAGCCCCTTGACTACGCTGGCGTCATGCCCGCAGACGCGCACATGGTCCAGATCGGCGGACGACGCCTGCGCGTCACGAATCTGCAGAAGGTCGTCTACCCCGAGACCGGGACGACCAAGGGCGAGATCATCGCGTACTACACGCAGGTCGCCCCCGCGCTCCTCCCGCTGCTGGCCGGGCGCCCTGTCACGCGCAAGCGCTGGGTGGACGGCGTCGGCACAGCGGATGCTCCGGCCGAAGCGTTCTTCACGAAGCAGCTCGAGCGGGGTGCACCCTCGTGGATCCCGCGGCAGGAGATCAGGCACTCGGACGGACCGAAGGAGTATCCGCTCGTGGAGGACGTGCCGACGCTCGTCTGGCTCGCCCAGGTCGCGGCGATCGAGCTCCACGTGCCGCAGTGGCGGTTCACTCCCGACGGGCTGCCCGGAAATCCGGACCGCCTCGTCCTGGATCTCGACCCCGGCCCCGGCGTCGGACTCGCCCAGTGCGCGGAGGTCGCGCGGATCGCACGCGGCATCCTCACCGGCATGGGCCTGGATCCCTTCCCTGTGACGAGCGGGAGCAAGGGCATCCACCTCTATGCCGCCCTCCCCGGTGCGCAGACCAGCGACGAGATCTCCGCCGTGGTGAAGGAGCTCGCGCGGCTCATCGAGAACGACCATCCCGATCTCGCCACGAGCACCATGGCCAAGGTCGCCCGCGGCGGCAAGGTGTTCCTCGACTGGAGCCAGAACAACGGCAAGAAGACGACCATCTCCCCGTACTCGCTGCGCGGGCGGTCCCGCCCCTGGGTGGCCGCGCCGCGCACATGGGACGAGCTCGAGGACCCCGACCTGCGCCACCTGGAGATGGCGGAGGTCCTGGAGCGCCTGGCCGCAGGAGCCGACCCGATCGCGGATCTGCGCCCGCGCGGCGACGAGCTCCTGGCCGCGTACCGCGCCAAGCGCGACGCCGACCGCACTCCCGAGCCGATGCCGGAGCGGGTGGCATCCGTGAGCACCGGCCTGACGCGGCGCTTCGTCATCCAGGAGCACCACGCGCGGCGGCTGCACTACGACCTGCGCATCGAGGACAAGGGCGTGCTGGTGAGCTGGGCGGTGCCGAAGGGCGTGCCCGAATCGACCGAGCGCAACCACCTCGCCGTGATGACCGAACCGCATCCGCTCGAGTACCTCACCTTCTCCGGCACCATCCCCGCCGGCGAGTACGGGGCGGGAGAGATGTCCATCTGGGACACCGGGACCGTCGCACTCGAGAAGTGGCGAGACGACGAGGTGATCGGCACCTTCACTGGGCGCGAGGGAGGGCCGCTTCCCGGTGTGCGCCTCGCCCTCATCCGCACGACGGGCGAGGGCGAGAAGTCGTCGTGGCTGCTGCACCGGATGAAGGACGGAACCGAGCCGCGCCGCAAGGGGGCGCCTCGAGCGGCACCGGAGAGGCAGCCCGCGGACAGGAGCACGGTGGCGCCTCTCGATCCCATGCTCGCCGAGAACGGCACGCCCGCGCTCGCGCGAGCCCTCGGATCGCCCGCATGGGTGGAGGTGAAGTGGGACGGCATCCGCGCCATCGGCAGCTGGGAGGACGGACGGATGCGGCTGCACGCCCGCAGCGGCACCGACATCACGGCTCGCTACCCCGAGCTCACCGCCGACGGCGCGCCGCACCTCCCCGTCGGCGACGCCGTGCTCGACGGGGAGATCGTGGCGTTCGACACCCGGGGGCGCCCCAGCTTCTCGCTGCTGCAGAACCGGATGCACCTCACCAGGCCGCGCGAGATCGAGCGCGAGGCAGTGCGGACGCCGACCGTGTACCTGGTCTTCGACCTGCTGCGGCTCGACGGTCACGATCTGACCTCCATGCCGCTCGCTCAGCGTCGCACGCTTCTCGAGGATGTGGTCGCGGACCTTGAGGCGCCGGTGCAGGCCCCGCCCGTGTTCGACGACGTCGACGCCGCCCTCGCCGCCAGCCGGGAGTTCGGTTTGGAAGGCGTGGTCGTCAAGGGCCGCGAGTCGCGGTACCGCCCAGGCCAGCGCTCACCATCGTGGCTCAAGGTCAAGAACACGCGCATGCAGGAGGCCGTGATCGTCGGCATCCGCCCGGGCAAGGGCGACCGCGCCGGCACGATCGGCTCCCTTCTCCTCGCCGTGCCCGACACCGACGGCCTCCGGTACATCGGCCGCGTCGGCACCGGGTTCACCGACCGGATGCTGCGCGACCTGGATCGTCAGCTCACCCCTCTGCGCGTGCCACGCGCGCCGCTCAGCGGAGTCCCGCGCCCGGATGCCGCCGATGCACTGTGGGTGCGACCCGATCTCGTCGGCGAGGTGGAGTTCGCGAACTGGACGCCCGACGGGATCCTACGGCACGCACGGTGGCGAGGGCTGCGCCCGGACAAGGCTCCCGACGAGGTCACCGTCGAGGCATGATCACCGCGGCTCGCCCGGCCGTCACGCGTGATGCGGTTCGCAGTCCGACTGCTCGGCCGGCTCGATCTGGAAGGTGGAGTGCTCGACGTCGAAGTGCTCCGCCAGACAGGTCTGCAGGTCGCTCAGCAGCTGCGCCGACCGACCGCCCGCCAGCAGGTCCGGCGCGACGGCGACGTGTGCGCTGAAGACCGGCGCGCCGCGCGTGAGCTGCCACACGTGCACGTCGTGCACACCGACCACGCCCTCGTAGCCGAGCAGGTGCGCGCGGATGTCGGCGACCGCGGTGCCGCGCGGAGCAGACTCGGCGAGCACCGAGAACACCTCGCGCAGCAGGGCGACGGCCCGAGGGATGATCATGACGGCGATAGCCATGGAGGCCAGCGCATCCGCCGGCATCCATCCGGTGGTGACGATCACGATCGCCGCCACGATGACCATGGCAGAGCCGATGAGGTCGCCCATCACCTCCAGATACGCGCCGCGCACGTTGATGCTCGTGCGCTGCGCGCGGCTCAGCAGCCACATCGAGATCACGTTCGCGATCAGCCCGACGACGGCCACGACGAGCATGAGCCCGCCGGCGACCTCGACCTCCCGCGGGTCGATCAGACGGCCGACCGCCTCGACGGCGACGCCACCGGCCAGCGCGATGAGGATCACCGCGTTGATGAGCGCGCCGAACACTTCGGCGCGCTGATATCCGAACGTGCGCCGGTCGTCTGGCGGACGCGCCGCGACGGCCGCGGCGATGAGTGCGATCACGAGGGCCGACGCATCCGTGAACATGTGCGCGGCGTCCGCGAGCAGAGCCAGCGAACCCGTGAGGATCGCACCGACGATCTGGACGACCATGACCGCGGCGGTCAGGCACAGCGAGATCGCCAGCAGGCGCCGGTGACCGGCGGAACGGATGCCGCCGGGGCTGGGTGCGTGGTCGTGCATGATCCCAGGCTAGACCGGCCGGCCCGGCGCTGAGGCGGGTTGCGCCTAGTCGGGAATGGGGATGATTCTCACTCGCTCCTAGAGTGCTTCGAGAAGCGGGACGAGCTGCGCGAACGCCCGCGCGCGGTGCGACTGCGTCTGCTTCTCCTCCTCGGTGAGCTGGCCGACGGTGCGCTCAGCGCCGGCAGGCTGACCGTCGGGGATGAAGATCGGGTCATAGCCGAAGCCCCCGTCACCGGACGGGGCATGCGCCAGCCGTCCCGGCCATTCGCCGATGACGACGTGCTCGGCACCATCGGGCGCGACGAGGGCGATCGCTGACGTGAAATGCGCGGTGCGGTGCGGGTCGGCGATGTCGCGCAGTTGATCGAGCAGCAGCTCGAGATTCGCCACGGGGTCCTTGCGCTGACCGGCCCAGTACGCCGAGAAGACCCCGGGCGAGCCTCCCAGCACGTCGACGCAGATGCCGGAGTCGTCGGCCACCGCGGGCAGCCCGGTGTGGGCGGCCGCCGTCCGTGCCTTGAGCAGCGCATTGTCGGTGAAGGTCACGCCGTCCTCGATCTGCTCCGGGCCGTCGTAGGCGACGATCTCGAGGTCCGGCCGGGCGACCGACACGATCTGCTGGAACTCCTCGACCTTGTGCGGGTTGTGGGTGGCGAGCACGACCTTCATGCGAGCGCCTTCCGCTGCAGCTCGGTGAGTTCGCCGCATCCGGCCACGCCGAGGTCGAGGAGGGCGTCGAGCTCGCGCTTGTCGAACGGCGCACCCTCCGCGGTGCCCTGCACCTCGACGAAGAGCCCGCGTCCGGTGACCACGACGTTCATGTCGGTCTCGGCGCGAACGTCCTCGACATAGGCCAGGTCGAGCATGGGCTCCCCGTCGATGATCCCGACCGACACCGCCGCGACGGAGTCGAGGAGCGGCGTGGAGTTCTTGCCGATGAACTTCTTCTCGCGCCCCCACTCGATCGCGTCGGCGAGCGCGACGTACGCACCGGTGATCGCCGCGGTACGGGTGCCGCCATCGGCCTGCAGCACGTCGCAGTCGATCACGATCGTGTTCTCGCCGAGGGCTTTGGTGTCGACGACGGCGCGCAGCGCACGGCCGATGAGACGCGAGATCTCGTGGGTGCGTCCGCCGATGCGGCCCTTCACGCTCTCGCGGTCGTTGCGGCTGTTGGTCGCGCGGGGAAGCATGGCGTACTCGGCTGTCACCCACCCTTTGCCCTTGCCTGTGAGCCAGCGCGGCACGCCGTTGGTGAAGGACGCCGTGCACAGCACCTTCGTCCCGCCGAAGCTGATCAGCGCCGAGCCCTCGGCCTGCGCGCTCCAGCCGCGTTCGATGGTGACCTCGCGGAGCTGATTCGTGGAGCGGCCGTCGGCGCGGACGATGGATGACATGGAGTTCCTTCGGTCGGTGTGGCGGGTCGGAGTGATCAGAGCGTGTCGATGGATGCCGGGAGGTCGATGACACCGGTCTGCACGAACTGGACGTCGCGCACCTCGTGCCCCATGAGGCGGTTCGCGAGCGCGGCGAACTCGGACGTCGAGTCGCCGGTCGCCTCGTAGACGTACGTGGCGGTCGAGTCGGGCGAGGCGAGCTGGTCATCGCGCACGAGCTGCCGGTACACGTCGCCCGCGGTCTCGTCGTCGCTCGACACCAGCGTGACGCCCTCCCCCATGACGTAGCTGATCGCCCCTCGGAGGAACGGGTAGTGCGTGCATCCGAGCACGAGGGTGTCGACGCCTGCATCCCGCAGCGGCGCGAGGTACTCCTCGGCCGTCGCCAGGACCTCGGGCGTGCCGGTGATGCCGGCTTCCACGAACTCGACGAAACGAGGGCAGGCCGCCGTGAACACCTCGAGTCGCTCGTTCACCTCGAGCATGTCCTGGTAGGCGCGCGAGCCGATCGTGCCGACCGTGCCGATGACGCCGACACGGCCGTTGCGCGTGGTCGAGACAGCACGCCGCACGGCCGGCCCGATCACCTCGACGACGGGCACGTCGTATCGTTCGCGCGCGTCGCGCAGCATGGCGGCGGATGCCGTGTTGCAGGCGATCACCAGCATCTTCACGCCCTGGTCGACGAGTGCGTCGAGCACCTCGAGCGCGTAGCGGCGCACGTCGGCGATGGGCTTGGGGCCGTACGGAGAGTGCGCGGTGTCCCCGATGTAGACGAACGACTCGCGGGGCAGCTGGGCGCGGATGGCCCTGGCCACCGTCAGCCCGCCGACACCGGAGTCGAAGATTCCGATCGGGGCGTCGTTCATGACTCCCCAGCCTACCCGCGATGGTCGTCGTCATCGCTCGCCGAGCCTCACGCGTCGCTAGGCTGAGCGCATGACGACCTCGACGGCGCTCCTGACCGACCGCTATGAGCTCACCATGCTCGCCGCAGCGCTCCGCGACGGGACCGCCTCCAGACCCAGCGTCTTCGAGCTGTTCTCGCGCCGCCTTTCCGGAGGCCGCCGTTTCGGCGTCGTGGCGGGCACGGGGCGGTTCCTCTCGTTGCTGCGGGAGTTCCGCTTCGGCGACGACGAGCTGCGCTTCCTCCGCGACAACGACGTGGTCGACGCGGACTCGCTGGCGTATCTCGAGAACTACCGCTTCACGGGGTCGATCCGTGGCTACCGCGAGGGCGAGCTGTACTTCCCCGGCTCTCCCATCCTCACGGTCGAGGGGACCTTCGCAGACGCGGTGGTGCTCGAGACCCTCGCCCTGAGCGTGCTCAATCACGATTCGGCGGTCGCCACCGCGGCCTCCCGCATGAGCATCGCCGCCGGTGACCGGCCGCTCGCCGAGATGGGGTCGCGCCGGGCCGCCGAGCAGTCGGCCGTCGCGGCGGCGCGGGCCGCCTACATCGCCGGGTTCGGCGCGACGAGCAACCTCGAGGCCGGCCGCACGTGGGGCATCCCCACCATGGGCACGGCAGCGCACTCGTGGACACTTCTGCACGACACGGAGGAGGATGCGTTCCGCGCGCAGATCGACAGTCTCGGCACCGAGACCACGCTGCTCGTCGACACCTACGACATCCGCGCGGGCGTGGAGACGGCGATCCGCGTGGCCGGCACGCAGCTCGGCGGAGTGCGCATCGACTCCGGAGACCTCCCCATCGTCGCCGCCGAGGTACGGGCGCAGCTCGACGAACTGGGCGCCACGGCGACGAAGATCACGGTCACGAGCGATCTCGACGAGTACGCCATCGCGGCGCTGGCCGCCTCGCCCGTCGACGCCTACGGTGTGGGCACCTCGGTCGTCACCGGTTCCGGTTACCCGACGGCGAGCATGGTGTACAAGCTCGTCGCACGGCAGGACGCGTCGGGCGCGTGGATCGCGGTGGCCAAGGCCTCCGCCGACAAGGCCTCGCACGGCGGCCGCAAGGCGGCGTTCCGGACGCTGGCCGACGGCGTGGCCGTGTCTGAGACGGTCGTCGTCGCCGACGGGTTCGAGAACCTCGACGCCCCGGCCGAGCGCCAGGACGGCCGCCCTCTGCAGGTCACGCTCGTCGAGGAGGGGGAGATCGACACCGCCTACGAGGGCGTCGACGGCACGGCATCCGCCCGCGCTCATCACCTGCGCGTGCGCGAGGAGCTCCCCGTGCGGGCCCTCGCACTCAGCAAGTCCGACCCCGCCATCCCGACGGAGTTCGTCGAGCTGCGCTGACCGGGGCTCCGGTCAGGCGACCATCGACTCGTAGATCTCCTTGCACGTCGGGCAGATCGGGAACTTCTCGGGGTCGCGCCCCGGGGTCCACTTCTTGCCGCACAGCGCACGCACCGGCTTGCCGGTGATGGCCGACTCGAGGATCTTGTCCTTCTTCACATAGTGCGAGAAGCGCTCGTGGTCGCCCGGTTCGAGATTCTCCTCCCGGAGGAGCTCTTCCAGTTCGCGATCAAGCGTTGCCACGCCGCCCTGATCGGGGCTGTCCAGCGGAGTACTCATTCCGCGATTCTAGCCGTGTGCGGGGCCGTACGGGCGCTGTCACGCCGTCTCGACGAACTCCATGAGACGCTCGCCGCTGCGTTCGAAGATCCGCCCGCCGAGGGCTACGCCGATCACGAACACGCCGACGCCGGTGGCGATGCCGGCCCACAGCGTCGCAGGCGCGAACTGCTCTCCCTCGACAGCGGTGAGGACGAACAGCCAGATGGTCGGCGCGCTCAGCGCGATGGCGCCCAGGAAGGCCGCGGCGGGTCCGTAGACGCCCCTCGACGTCGGCCGCTGCGGCTGCTGGAACGGGCTGTCGCCCGGACGCGACACCGCATACGGAGCCACCACCGACACGATGCTCGACAGTCCGAGCCCGGAGAGGAGGAGGCTGGCTGCGAGGCCGGTCAAGGGAAGGAGCAGACGCCAGTCGGTGATCCACAGCATCGTCATGGGAACCGCCACCGCCAGCACCGGGATCGCCACGATGAACACGGGGACGAGCCGGCCGAGACGATCAGGAACCCCGCGCACGCCGCTCGCCACGTGGGTCCACAGCGCCGTCGAGTCGTAGGCGACGTCGTTGTGCGGCAGCCAGCCGAAGAAGAGGGCCATGACAGGCACGGGCACCAGCGCGGCGATCTCGAGCGGGACTCCGGCGACCAGCAGCGGCAGCACCGTGAGCACGCCCGCGACGGGGACGACGACGAGGTTCATGATGTACCGCCGGTCCCGAAGCCAGTACACGAGGCTGCGGGCGGCGATCGCGCCGAAGGCATCCGACGGCATCAGCCCGAACCAGCCGAGCCCGGTGCGCTCGCGCGAGGCGACGGGTCGCTCCGTCGTCGTCAGCAGGCGGCGGACGAGCCAGCTCCAGACGAGCCAGAGAGCCGCAGCGGTCAGCACCGCGATGACGGCGCTCGCCCAGGCGCCGGCCGCGTCTCCCGCGGCGGATGCGAACAGGAAGCCCGATGGGGCGGCGAGGGGCGTGAGCCCCACGGTCGCCGTGATCGACGCCACGGCTGCGGGGACGTGCCCGTCCCATTTGAGCGAGGCGAGGAAGACGGCGACGGGGAACGCGATGACGATGAGCGCGAGCGCGAACAGCGCGGTGAGCTCTCGCGACCTGCGCTCGGGGAGGAGCAGCGCATTGATCGCCATGCCGATGCGCGCCGCCAGCACCGTGGTCATCGCTCCCACCACGCTCATGGCGATGGCTGCGGGCCACGGTGCGCCGAGCCGCACCGCGACGATGCACACGCACACGGTCACGGCGACGAGCGCCATGCTGGGGACGCTGACGAACGCCGCCAGGGTCAAGATCCAGGGCATCTGGCGCTCATCGACGCCGAACACCCCGAAACGCCGCGGGTCGAGCTGGTCCACAGCGCCGACGAGCACGGGGCCCACGAGGAATCCCAGCAGGATCGCGGCGCTGCCGAGCACCACCACGGTGCGTCCGACGGCGACCGGAGCATGGTCCAGGCTGAGGACGGCGAGGCAGACGACAGTCGTGAGCGCGATCACGACGGCGAGCAGCACGAGCGTACGCCCCCTGCGATGGTCGCGCAGCGCGCCCACCAGCAGGGCTGCTCTCAGTCGGAGAATGTGTGCAGCCACTCGAGCCCCTCCACCTCTCCCGTGCCGCCGGACAGCTCGACGAACCGCGCCTCGAGGCTCTGGCCCGCTCGCACCTCGTCGATGGTGCCCTCTGCGAGCACGGAGCCGCCGACGATGATCGCCACACGCGAGCACACCCGTTCGACGAGGTCCATGCCGTGACTGGAGAGGATCACTGTACCGCCGTGGGCGACATAGGCGCGGAGGATGTCGAGGATCACCGCGGACGACACCGGATCGACGGCCTCGAAGGGCTCGTCCAGCACGAGGACGCGCGGCGAATGGATCATGGCCCCGGCGAGCATGACCTTCTTCGTCATCCCCGCGGAGTAGTCCGAGACGACACGGCCGAGCGCGTCAGCAAGGTCGAAGGCTCTGGCGAGGTCGGCGACGCGCTTCTCGATGACGTCGGCGGAGAGCCCGCGGAGCAGACCGTAGTAAAAGAGCAGCTGGCGGCCGGTCAGCCGATCGAACGTGCGGAGACGGTCGGGAAGCACGCCCATCATCCGTTTGGCTGCGAGCGGCTTCGACGTCTGGTCGACACCGCAGATCGTCACATCGCCTGCGTCAGCACGCAGGAGCCCGGCGACGATCGAGAGGGTCGTGGTCTTGCCTGCGCCGTTGGGGCCGACGATGCCGTAGAACGAGCCGGCCGGCACGGTGAGATCGATGCCGTTCACGGCGACGTGGTCGCCGAAGGTCTTCACGAGACCGCGGATGCGGATGGCCTCGGCAGCAGACGTCTCGCCGCGCTCATCGGCTGACGTCGGCTCCACAGCATCCCTCGCCGTCTCGGCGGAATCCTCAGAACCCTCAGCAGACGCGGTCTCGGCAAGCGCGGTCTCAGCGGGCGCGGTCTCGGCAGGCGCGGTCTCAGCGAGCGCGGTCTCGGCAGGCGCGGTCTCAGCAGGCGCGGTCTCGGCAGGCGTGGTCTCAGCGGATGTCCCGTCGGAGGTCGCAGCCGCCCGCTGCGACTCCTCGGCGGCCCCCACGAGCGCCGCTTCAGACGAAGGCTGCGCCTTCGGCGGAGCGACCTCGTCGGTGGCGGACGAGTCGGATGCCGCTGCGCGCGCGGCCGTCGCCTTGGCCGCTGCTGCCTTGGCCGCCGCGGCCTTCGCCGACGTCGCGCGGGCGGCGGCAGCACGCGCCGTCGACTTCGCTGCCGCGGATCTCTCGGCCGCGGACTTCACAGCGGCGGTCTTGGCCGCAGCCGCCGTCGACGTGGACCTCCCGGTCGCCTTCGTGCCCGCGGTCCTCGACGACGTCGCCTTCGACCCGGTCGTCTTCGCCCCGGTCGTCTTCGCCCCTGTCGTCTTCGGCTCAGCGGCCTTCAGGTCCGCGGTCTTCGACGCAGCCGCAGTCTTCGACGCAGCCGCAGTCTTCGACGCAGCCGCAGTCTTCGACGCAGCCGCGGTCTTCGACGACGCACTCTTCGCGGCAGTCGACTTCGACGCGGCGGCCTTCGACCCTGTCGCGCTCCCTGCACCGGTCTTCGACGCGGCGGCGGTCTTCGACCTGGCGCCGCCGGCCGTGTTCTTCGCCGCCGCAGCCTTCGCGGCCGCCGCCGACGGCTTGCTCGCACGTGCCCTCGCCGCGGCGGGCTTCGCGGTGGCGGTCTGCGCCTCCGCCGTCGATTCGGCGACAGCCTCCGCTGCTGCAGCGGCCTTCTCGCCCGCGGATTTCGCCGGGGCGCGCTTCACCGGCGGCTTCTTCACGGGAGCCTTCCTCGCCGGCGAGGTCTTCGCGGGCGGGATCGCGGCGTCAGCCACCTCTTCGGTGCGGTCGTCGGAGGGAGAAGTCACCGGACTACGGTATCAACGGGCCCTCCGTTTGCCCGGAGAACCGCAACAATTCACCCTTCTTGCGCCATGCGTTCGCACCGCACGGCAGGTCACGATGTGATTCTGAGTGTTGGGTGTGTACTCGGTCACGAATTGACAACGGGACGACGACTCCCCCTGGCTTCCCAGGCTCGATCGCTACCATGAGAGCGGCACGACGAAGTGTCTGGTCGGTGAACCGACCGTGAACACACCTTCCTTTAGGAGCTCTCGTGACTCTTCAGACCGTCATCCTCGCAGCCGGAATGGGCTCGCGCCTCGGTCGAGCGCTGCCGAAGCCGCTCACCGAACTCAGCGACGGCCGCACGATCATGCGTCAGCAGCACGACAACATCCGTGCCGCCTTCGGCTCCGACGCCCGCATCACCACCGTCGTCGGCTATCGCGCCGAGACCATCATCGAGGCCTTCCCCGACGTCAACTACGTGCACAACGAGCGCTACGACGAGACCAACACGTCGAAGAGCCTGCTTCGCGCGCTGGCCGCCACCGGCAAGTCCGGCGTGCTGTGGATGAACGGCGACGTGGTCTTCGACCCGATGATCCTCGGCCGTGCGGCGTCGTACATCGAGCGCGATCAGTCGTTCGTCACCGTCAACACCGCGAAGGTCAGCGACGAAGAGGTGAAGTACACGGTCACCGCCGAGGGCTACATCAAGGAGCTCTCCAAGACGGTCAAGGGCGGCCTGGGCGAGGCCGTCGGCATCAACTACATCTCCTCGACGCACAAGAAGGCCTTCATGCGCCAGCTCCAGCGCGTCGACGACCAGGACTATTTCGAGCGCGGTCTCGAGCTGGCCATCGCAGAGGACGGCCTGCTGCTCGAGCCCATGGACGTCTCCGACCTGTACGCGGTCGAGATCGACTTCGCCGAGGACCTCGAGCGCGCGAACCTCTTCGTCTGACCGAACGCCGAGAGCCCGCCCCGTCACGGGGCGGGCTCTCGGCGTTTTCGCGGATCATCCGCCTAGGATCTCGGCATGGGGAAAAAGGTGCACAAGATCCACTCCCTGCCCGACGACGCTCCCTGGGACACGGGCATCCCGCCGGTCGGGTCGCAGGAGCATCCCCTCGTCATCCGAGGCCTCGATCGCGTGCTGTCGATCCAGCGTCCGCTCGTGCTCGCCCACATCCGCAGCATCCGCCTCCGGCATCCGCACGCCACACCGACCGAGATCATCAGGATCCTCGAACGCCGGTACCTGGCCGCCGTGACGACGGGAGGCGCCGCCGTCGGCGCCACCGCCGTCGTACCAGGTATCGGGACCGGCGTGACGCTCGCGCTGTCCGGCGTCGAGACCCTCGGCTTCGTGGAATCGACCGCTCTCTTCGCCCAGTCGGTCGCGGAGGTGCACGGGATCGTCGTCGCCGACCCCGACAGGGCACGGGCCCTGGTGATGACCCTCATGCTGGGGAAAGAGGGGGTCGCCCTCATCAGCCAGCTCGCAGGCCAGGCGACGGGCCGAGGGGCCACACGTTCGTCGTACTGGGGCGAGCTCGTGACGAAGTCGCTTCCGCGGGCAGCCGTCGGCCCCGTGGTCGACCGCCTCAAGGCCATGTTCATGAAGCAGTTCGCCGCACGCGGAGGAGCCTCGTTCCTCGGCAAGGCGCTCCCCTTCGGCGTCGGAGCGGCGATCGGAGGAGCCGGGAACCACATCCTGGGGCGGCGGGTGCTCACCACGTCGCACAAGGCCTTCGGGCCGCCACCCGCGCAGCTTCCGGCAGAGCTCGAGCCGGCAGACGGTGCCGAGAAGATCGAACAGCGGATGCTCCACGGCGCGCAGTTCCTGGGAAGCGCCGTGGCCGGTGCGGCCGGGACGGCGGTGCGGGGCGCCGGATGGGCGGGGCGCCAGATAGCCGGGATAGGCCGCCGTCGCCGGAGCGAGGAGGCGGACGGAGCGGTCTCCGACGGTGCCCTTGCGCCAAAGGAACCGCCGCCCCGTTGTGTCGAGCATCCAACGGTCCCGGCCGACCCGCCGCTAGGGTGGAATCCGTGACGGAAAAGCCCGAACTCTCGACCACCGCCGGCAGAATCGCAGACCTCCGCGCTCGCTACAACGAAGCCGTTGTCGACGCCGAGAAGATCGCGCAGCAGAAGCAGCACGCCAAAGGCAAGATGACGGCGCGCGAGCGCATCGAGCTGCTCGTCGACCCCGGCAGCTTCGTAGAGTTCGACGAGTACGTGCGTCACCGCACCACGGCCTTCGGCATGGACCGCAACCGCCCGTACGGCGACTCCGTCGTCACGGGCGTCGGAACCATCCACGGACGCACCGTCGCCGTGTACTCGCAGGACTTCACCACGTTCGGCGGCTCGCTCGGCGAGGTCTCCGGCGACAAGATCATCAAGATCATGGAGTTCGCGCTCCAGGGCGGCATGCCCATCATCGGCATCCTCGACTCCGGCGGCGCGCGCATCCAGGAGGGCGTCCTCGCCCTCAGCAAGTACGGCGAGATCTTCCGCCTCAACACGCGGTCGTCCGGCGTGATCCCGCAGATCTCGATCATCATGGGTCCGGCGGCCGGTGGCGCCGTCTACGGCCCAGCGCTCACCGACTTCGTCATCATGGTCGACAAGACGAGTCAGATGTTCGTGACCGGCCCCGACGTCATCAAGACGGTCACCGGCGAGGACGTGGGCATGGAGGAGCTCGGCGGCGCGCTCACCCACAACACCCGCTCCGGTGTGGCCCACTACCTCGCGGAAGACGAGGACGATGCGATCGACTACGCCCGCACGCTGCTCGGCTACCTGCCAGACAACAACATGGCGGAGGTCCCCGGCTACGAGGGCGCGTTCGAGTGGGAGACGACGGATGCCGACCGCTCGCTGAACGCGATCATCCCCGACTCCCCCAACCAGCCGTACGACATCCACACGGTGATCGAGCACGTGGTCGACAACGGCGACTTCCTCGAGGTGCAGCCCCTGTTCGCCCCGAACATCGTGATCGGCTTCGGGCGGGTCGAGGGACGCTCGGTCGGCATCATCGCCAATCAGCCGTCGCAGATGGCCGGAACGCTGAACATCGAGGCCGGCGAGAAGGCGAGCCGGTTCGTGCGGTTCTGCGACGCGTTCTCGATCCCGATCGTGACCCTCGTCGACGTGCCGGGCTACCTCCCCGGGACCGACCAGGAATGGACCGGCGTGATCCGCCGCGGCGCCAAGCTCATCTACGCCTACGCCGAGGCGACGGTGCCCCTGGTCACGGTCATCCTGCGCAAGGCGTACGGCGGCGCGTACATCGTGATGGGCTCCAAGCAGCTGGGCGCCGACGTGAACCTCGCCTGGCCCACGGCCGAGATCGCGGTCATGGGCGGACAGGGTGCGGTCAACATCCTGTATCGCGGCGAGATCAAGCGGGCGGAGGAGGCTGGTGAGGACGTCGCGGCCGTGCGCACGAAGCTGGCCAACGAGTACACGTACAGCGTGACGAGCCCGTTCCTCGCGGCGGAGCGCGGTGAGATCGACGGGATCATCGAGCCGGCGAACACGCGGGTCTCGATCGCGAAGGCGCTGCGCGCGCTTCGGGGCAAGCGCGCAGAGCTGCCGCCGAAGAAGCACGGGAACATCCCGCTGTGAGCGCGCACGACCAGCAGCGTCCTCCGACGATCGAGATCGTGCGCGGGACCGCCACGGAAGAGGAGCTCGCCGCGCTGATCGCCGTGGTCAGCGACGCGTACGCGCAGGAGGAGGCGGATGCCGTCGCGCCCGAGCCGCGCGTGTCGGCGTGGACGCGCACACAGCGCCCGCTGCGCACGCCGTTGCGGCGGGACATCCCCTGGGGTCGCTTCGCCGGCTGAGCCGAGGGTTCACTCCCGAAATGCCTGCGGATCCGTGAGCCCCCCAGCTCACGGATCACGCAGACGAACTCGCCGATTGATGCCGTCGAGACAGCCACGCATCACCCCAGATCGGCGCAGGCCAATACTACATCGATTAGAGATATTGCTCAAGAGACGATCAAGGTCGCCGATCTGCGGCGGGACATCGCGGTCAGTCGTCGAGATAGAGATCGGTCGCTCGAGGCGTGAGCACGGAGTCCAGCACCACGCACGCGGCACCCACCGCGCCGACGTCGTCGCCGACGACCGACCCGTCGACGGGAATGGCCCGCAGCCCGCGCGTGGCGCTGCGCCCGTGCAGCTCCCCGGGGATCACGTCGAGGTACACGCCGGACACGCGAGACCAGAACGGGCCGCCGAGGACCACGCGGTCGACATCGAGCACGTTGCTCAGAGCAGCGATCAGCACGGAGAGATTCCGCGCCGCCGCACGAAGAGCATCCAGAGCTGGCGCTTCTCCGCGATCCGCGCGTTCGCACAGATCGGTGAAGAGCTCCTCGACCGTGGAGGCGTCGTCGCGGCCCGGAAGGGCTCCTGTCCGCTGCGCCTGCTCCACGATCGCCTGCGGAGTGCACACGACCTCAACGCATCCGCGCGAACCGCAGGTGCATCGCGGCCCGTACGGGTCGACCATGATGTGACCGACTTCGCCGAAGTTGCGGGAGCTGCCGGGGATGGGCTCCCCCGCTCTGACGAGCGATGCGCCGACACCTGTGCCGAGGTACACGAAGAGGAAGGACTCATCGGCGGGGCCCCTGCCCATCCAGAGCTCGCCGACCGCGGCCGCCGTCGTGTCCTTCTCGAGGGTCACAGCGAGACCGGTCGCCTCGGCGAGCACGGCGCGCAACGGCACCCGATGCCAGCCGTCGAGCTTCGGCGGGTCGATCACCGTGCCCTTCGCCGCGTCGAGCGGACCCGGCGCCGCCACGCCGACCCCCGCGATCGCGGAGCGATCGACCCCGGCATCCGCGATGAGCGCGCCGACGGCTTCCGCCATCGCCGCGACGATGCGCTGGGGCTCGGTCGCAGGCGTGTGCGCAACGCGACGCCGCACCGGCGTCCCCGCGAGATCCAGGAGGACGAAGGTGATCACCGACGGATCGAGGTGCACCCCGATCGAGAAGCGGCTGTGCGGCACGAGCCGCAACATCACTCGCGGCTTCCCCGGCCCGGTGATGGTGCGCCCGGCTTCTTCGATGAACCCCTCGTCGAGCAGTCGACGCGTGATGTTGGTGACGGTCTGCGCCGACAGCCCGGTGGCCTCCGAGAGCTCGATCCTGCTCATCCCCTGGCCCGAGCGGCGGATCGTCTCGAGGATCACCGACTGGTTGAAGTCGCCCATACGGGGAAGATTGGTGCCGCGACGCATGCCCATCGTCTCATCCTCGCCCATCTTTGGTCGACATCGTGTCCCCCAAAATACCTACAGACAAACGTCGGCGGAAACGTGAAACTGAGTGTGACGCTTCGCGTTCGGCTGGTCGCTCTGTCCCAGGGTAGGCAGACGCCGACCGGCCATCAGCGGACAGTTTTCGGGTAACTGTGCCGCACGGCGAGGGGCGGGCGGCTTCGCCGCCCCTCGCCCACTCTCTTCTCATCGTCCCTGTCGTTCCCTCGGGATCTCGTGCCAGAGGTCGACGGCGTCGTCGTCTCGGGCAGACCCGGCCGCAGCACGGCCGACGACGGTGACCGCGATGCGCGGATCCCGCGCCGCCCGGATGATGAGACGCCGCGACACGGCGCCGCGCAGAACCTCGGCGAGCTCATCGCGGATCTCCGCGCGCCGCTTCTCCTCGATGCCATCCAGACCACCCTCGTCGAACACCGTCACCACCACCCCGTCGCGGCGGGCGTCGGCTATCGCGTCGCGCACGGCATCGTTGAGCAGATCACCGCCGCGAAGCTCGTCGCGGAGACGCCCCTCGGCCAGGCGCGCCTCGAGGCGCTCCTGCTCATCGAGGATGCCGTGCGACGCGACCGTGCGGCTGAGCACCGGCCCGGCCACTCCGAGCGCGAACTGGGTGCGAAGGCGGCGTTCCCGCTGGCGGACCTGCTGCGTCGCATCCCACGCCGATACCGCCTGCTGGATGTCGGCGAGACGCTCGGTATCGCGCACCGCCCTGTCCCAGAACATCACCAGCAGCCACGCGACCGCCACCCACATGATCGAACCGACCAGACCGAGGGAGAGCGCCGCCGCGATCCCCAGATGCAGCCATGACTGCGCCGTGAGGGTTCCGATGATGAGCACCGCGACGACCGGCCGCCGACGCACGACGCAGATGACGCCGAGCAGGCCGAGCGCACCGATGTACCACGTCGCGAAGGGCGCGGTGCGCGACGCGGGGTCGAGGGAATGCGTCGCCAGGCTCGGGATGACGACGGATGCCGCGAGCGAGAGCAGCGCCGTCCACAGCGGCATGCGCACGCTCGTCGCCGAGTCCCAGAGGATCGCGATGTCGACCACGACGAGGAAGATGCCGATCGCCGCCACCAGGAGCAGCGGTGCCGTCGGCTGCTCGATCCACCAGACGGCCCGTGCCGCGAAGTACATCGCGAAGCCGATCGCGAGGAACGTCGCCACACTGCGCACACTGCGGTTCACGAGCGGTCCCATCCGAGGACGACGGTGGTGCCCTGGTCACCCGAGTCGATGTCGGCCGTTCCGGCGACGGCTGCCATCCGGGCGAAGATCGACGCCGTGATGCCGAGTCGATCGGGACCGATCGACTCGAGGTCGAAACCGGGACCGGTGTCGCTGATCGTCACGCGGATCCCCTCGTCGCCCCTTCCCTCGGCGAGGATGTGCAGGCCTCGCCCTCCTGCGTGCGTGACCGCGTTGCCCAGCGCCTGACGTGCCGCGAGCACGAGCGCGCGCGCTGCTCGGCCGGGAACCAGCCCGACGCCTCCCCTCTCCTCGACGATGGCGTCGGCGCCGAGCTCCGAGAGCGCCCTGCGCAGCTCCACGACGATCTGCGCGGTGGAGACGGGCTCGTCACTGCCCTCCTGGGTGACCGCCGCCTCGGTGTTGGCGAGCCGGGTGAGCGCCTCGCGGGCCATGGCGACGGCGAGGTCGCGCGCGCGCTCTCCTTCGGCGCGCTCCGCCGCGATGAGCGCCGCCAGCACGCTGTCGTGCATGAGCGCGGACATCGCCACGCGCTCCTCCTCCGCAGCCGCCGCGGCTGCGGCCTCGGCGTACGATGCGACGGCCCGCCCGCGCGCCTCGTCGACCCCGGCGGCGACGGAGCGGAACATCCAGCCCAGCGACACGATGACGATCCCGAGGATGAGCGTGAACGACACGTCGAAGGCCGTCGTCACCCAGAACGCCCGCGAGAACTCCCCCTGCACGAGACGGACGTAGCCGTAGATGAACGGCACTCCGACCGACCACGCGAACTGCAGCGGCAGGGGGAAGGCGAGAAGCGCCGCGACGACGCCCACGTTCACGAGGAAGAAGATCCAGGGCTGATCGGCTGCGATCTTGTCGGCCGGGTCGACGACGGCCGGCCAGGCGGCGAGCGCGAGCACGTACACGACCGCGAAGATTCCGGATGCGATGCGCACCCCGCGGCCGATGAGGCAGGCGAGCAGCATCGCCGCCAGCGGGACGAAGACGACGAGGAGCATCGTGATGTGCGGCGCGTCGGCTCGCGACAGCGTGGACATCGCCGCGACCAGGGCCTGGGCCCCGAGCACGGCGGAGCCGATCGCCACGACGGTCGCGAGGATCCGCTCCATCCGCTTGCCGGTGAAGCGCTCGGACTCGGCCCCAACGCCGCCCGGAGAGGGGATCCTGCTCCAGGCGTCGCGGATGCTGAGCGGCTCAGCGGGCACTCGGCATCCCGTCCGACGTGACGATGCCGTCCTCCATCGCCCGTCGCAGCAGATCGACCTTCGTCGAGGCGGGGCGGCCGACGCCGACGTACTTGACGCGGATGCGGGAGATGTTCTCCTTGGCCGTGGAGTAGGCCACGCCGAGCCGCTCGGCGACGGCCTTGAGCGGGAGGCCCGTCGCATACAGCCGGAGCACCTCGCGTTCGCGCGCCGAGAGCTGCGCGTCGGCGAAGTCGCGGTCGCCGTCGACCGCGCTGGCCCACTCGACGTTGTTCAGCGCCTCGCCCTGCGCGACGGTGCGGATGGCGTCGAGCACGTCGTCGAGCGCCGAGGACTTGCTCACGACCCCCGCCGCTCCGGCCGCGAGCGCTTCTCGTACCGCGGCCGGTCGGTCGGCGACGCTGTGGATGACGACGCTGGCGCCGTCGGCGACGAGGGATGTCACGTTCTCCGTGACGGTGGTGCCGTCGCCGAGCGTCAGGTCCAGCACGACGACGTCGGCCGGGGGCTCGCCTGACGCGGCGCGCCACTCGATGTACGACGCGACAGTGCTGCCGGAGAACACGACCGTCTCGCCGCCGTCCCGCGCGCATGCGGCCTCGAGGCCGAGACGGACGGACTCGTGGTCATCGATGAGTGCCACCCTGCTCATCCGCCCAGCCTACTGAGTTCGTCCGGTTCCTTGACTTACCCGCTGGGCGGGGGGCAGGCATCAGCGGGTGAGGAGGGCGACGACCTCGACATGATGGGAGTGCGGGAAGAGATCGAAGGCGCGCAGCGCCGCCACATCCCAGCCGAGGCCGCGGAACGTCCCCAGATCGCGCGAGAGGGCGACGGGATCGCACGCGACGTACGCGATCGCGTCGGGTCGAAGGGCGTCGAGCGACTCCACGACCGCCCGCCCTGCCCCCGACCGGGGCGGGTCGAGCACGACGGCTCCCGCGCGACCACCCTTGGGGAGACCGGAGAGGAAGCGGTCAACGCGCGCCGTGACGGCCCGCACCCCGAGGTCTGCGAGATTCTCGCGTGCATGCCCGGTCGCGCGTGGGCTCGACTCGACCGTGACGACCTCGGACCCGCCGAGCTCCCCGAGCGCGGCGGCGAAGAGCCCGACGCCGCCGTACAGGTCGTAGTGCGTCGCCGACGGGTCGACCCTGCCTGCCAGGAGGTCACGCACCGCACCGTCGAGCACTGCCGCCGCGCGCGGATGCACCTGCCAGAAGCCGTTCGCATCGACGGCGAAGCGCCGATCGCCCACCGCCTCGTACACGACCTCGGGATGCGCCTTCGAGGCCTGCGAGCGCCGTCGGGGGGAGCGTCCGCGAGCCCACGAGGTTCCGCCGTCCTCCCGCCGCAGGATGCGCACCCGTCCATCACCCGGCTCCACGAGGTCGATCGATCCAGGGCGGCCCGTCACCTGCGACGCGACCTCGGCCACCGCGGGACGGGCCAGCGGATGCGTGGAGACCGGGATCACTCGGTGGCTGCGCGCCGCGAACGGGCCGACCACGCCGTCGTCGTCGACGTGCAGCCGCACACGCGTGCGCCACCCGGTGCCGTCGGAGTCGTCGACGGCCTCCACGTCCGGGGCGTCGAGACCTCCGCCGGCGAACCGGTCGAGGGCCTCCGCCAGCACCTGCTTCTTGAGGGAACGCTGGTGGCCCAGGTCGATGTGCCCGAGGTCCGCGCCGCCCGGCCGCTCCGCCGGATCGTGGTCGAGGTCGGCCTCCGGCCAGACGTGGGCCCGGCGGTGGGGGGACGCCTCGAGGACGTCGATAGTCTCGGCCCGCCAGAAGCTCCTGCCGTCGCCGGACTCCGTCACCCGTGCCCGCACCCGCTCCCCCGGGATCGCGTCGGAGACGAAGACGACGCGGCCTTCGTGCCGGGCGACGAAGATCCCGCCGTGGGCGATCCCCGTGATGTCCAGCTCGAGCACGGTCCCCGCCGAAGAAGTCATCCTTCGAGGATACGGTGGATGACATGCGCGTCTGCCTCGCCTCCACGTCGCCCGCCCGGCTCATGCTCCTGCGTCAGGCCGGGATCGAACCGATGACGATGTCCCCGGAGGTCGACGAGGACGCCGTCGCGGCCGCCGCCGAGAAAGAGCGCGGCGCCGAGCTGGCGCCAGAGGAGCTCGTGCTGCTGCTGGCTCGGGCCAAGGCGGCCGACGCGGCGCGACGGCTCGCCTCCGACGGCGACTTCGACGGCCTCGTCATCGGCGGTGACTCGATGTTCGCCCTCGGCGGCCGGGTGTACGGCAAGCCGTATACGCCGGAGGAGGCCACCAGGCGCTGGCAGGAGATGCGGGGCGCCACCGGCATCCTGCACTCGGGGCATTCCGTGTACCGCCTGACTCCGGGGGCCGAGCCGGTGGAGGTGACGGCGGTCGCACACGCAGCGGTGACCTTCGCCGACGACGTCTCGGATGGCGAGATCGCCGCGTACGTGGCCTCCGGCGAGCCGTTGCACGTGGCCGGAGCCTTCACCGTCGACAGCCTGGGCGGTGCCTTCATCACGCGTGTCGAGGGCGATCCGTCGACCGTGGTGGGGATGTCGTTGTCGACCGTCCGCCGTCTCGCCGCCGACCTGGGCGTCCGGTGGACCGATCTGTGGTCGTAGACTCCCCCAGATGTTTCCCCGGCTTTCTTGTGGAGAGTCGTCAAAGGGATCGCTCACCTGATCGCTAGGCTGGCATTCATGCCTGATATCGCCAAGGTTCTCATCGCCAACCGCGGCGAGATCGCCGTACGCATCATCCGCGCAGCGCGTGACTCGGGGATCTCCTCGGTCGCCGTCTACGCCGACCAGGACCGCGACGCCCTGCACACCCGTCTCGCCGACGAGGCCTACACGCTCGGCGGATCGACGAGCGCCGAGACGTACCTGCAGATCGAGAAGATCCTCTCGGTGGCTCGCCGCGCCGGCGCAGACGCGGTGCACCCGGGGTACGGCTTCCTCGCCGAGAACGCGGAGTTCGCCCGCGCCGTCATCGATGCGGGCCTGACCTGGATCGGCCCCTCCCCTGAGGCCATCGAGGCCCTGGGCGACAAGGTCACCGCGCGACACGTCGCCGAGAAGGTCGGCGCACCGCTCGCGCCGGGCACGCCGGGCCCCGTGGCCGGCGCCGACGAGGTCATCGCCTTCGCGAAGGAGCACGGTCTCCCGATCGCGATCAAGGCGGCATACGGCGGTGGCGGGCGCGGTCTGAAGGTCGCGCGCGAGCTCGACGAGGTCGCCGAGCTCTTCGAGTCGGCCACCCGCGAGGCCGTCGCCGCCTTCGGTCGAGGCGAGTGCTTCGTCGAGAAGTACCTCGACAAGCCGCGTCACGTCGAGACGCAGTGCCTCGCCGACGCCGCGGGCAACGTCGTGGTGATCTCCACGCGCGACTGCTCGCTGCAGCGCCGTCACCAGAAGCTCGTCGAGGAGGCGCCGGCTCCGTTCCTCACGGAAGAGCAGAACGCGCAGCTGTACGCGGCATCCAAGGCCATCCTCAAGGAGGTCGGCTACGTCGGCGCTGGAACGTGCGAGTTCCTCATCGGCGCGGACGGCACCGTGTCGTTCCTCGAGGTGAACACGCGCCTGCAGGTCGAGCACCCGGTCTCCGAGGAGGTCACCGGGATCGACCTCGTGCGCGAGCAGTTCCGCATCGCCGCCGGCGGCACCATCGACTACGACGATCCCGCTCCGCAGGGGCACTCGATCGAGTTCCGCATCAACGGCGAGGACCCCGGGCGCGGCTTCCTGCCACAGCCGGGCCCCATCCACGTCTTCAAGACCTTCGGCGGCCCCGGCATCCGCCTCGACTCGGGCGTGACCGCCGGAGACTCGGTGTCGGGCGCGTTCGACTCGCTCCTGGCCAAGATCATCGTGACGGGGCGCGACCGCGCGGAGGCGCTGGAGCGCTCGCGCCGCGCTCTCGACGAGTTCGAGGTCGCCGGGCTCCCCACCGTGCTGCCGTTCCACCGCAAGGTCGTCCGCGACCCCGCATTCACGGCGGAGAACGGTGAGTTCGGCGTGTACACCCGGTGGATCGAGACAGAGTTCGTCAACGACATCCCCGCGTGGGACGGCGAGCTCGAGTCGCCCGCCGCTCCCGAGGGTCGCCACACGGTCGTCGTCGAGGTCGGCGGGAAGCGCCTCGAGGTGAGCCTCCCCGACCGCGTCGCCGCTGCAGCGGGGACGGCGGGTCGCCCCGCGGCGGTCCCGCCGTCGCGTCGCAGCCACGCCACCGCTGTGAGCGCGGGCGCCTCCGGCGACGCCGTCAAGTCGCCCATGCAGGCCACGGTCGTCAAGGTCGCGGTCGAGGACGGCCAGCAGGTCGTCAAGGGAGACCTGGTGGTGGTGCTCGAAGCCATGAAGATGGAGCAGCCGCTGCAGGCGCACAAGGACGGCGTCGTCGGGAACATCAACGCGGATGCCGGCTCCACGGTCTCCGCCGGTCACCAGCTGCTCACCATCAGCTGACCGCGTCTCGTACGACGAAGACCCCACCGCGGTGGGGCCTTCGTCGTATCCGGCGTGCTGCGCGGGGATCAGCTGATGTTCACGAGGTGCATCGCGCGGCTGGCGTCGGTGATGCTGCTGGAGAGCGAGGGGTAGGCGGCGAACACGCGCGACACCTGGTCGACCGTCAGCCGCCGCTCGACCGCGACCGCGATCGGGTAGATGAGCTCTGACGCCTTCGGCGCCACGATCACCCCGCCGATGACGGTGCCCGACCCCTTGCGCGCGATGAGCTTCACGAAGCCGTCCTTGATGCCCATCATCTTGGCCCGCGGGTTCGCGGCGAGCGGGAGCTTGTAGACGAGCCCGTCGGCCACGCCGTCCTCGACGTCCTTCTCCGAGAAGCCGACCGTGGCGATCTCGGGCGCGGTGAAGATGTTGGAGGTGATCTTGATCTGCTCCAACGGGATCACGATGTCGCCGAGCGCGTGGAACACCGCCGTACGGCCCTGCATCGAGGCCACGGACGCGAGCGGGAAGAAGTTCGTGCAGTCGCCGACCGCGTAGATGTTCGGCACCGAGGTGCGGGCGACCCTGTTGACGCGCACGTGGCCGGACTCGGTGAGCTCGACCCCCGCCTCCTCCAGACCGATCCCCGCGGTGTTCGGGATCGACCCGACAGCCATGAGGCAGTGGGTGCCCTCGACCGTCCTTCCGTCGGCGAGCGTGACGACGACTCCGCCGTCGACCACCTCGACCTTGTCGGCACGGGACTTCGACAGCACCTGCATCCCGCCGCGCTTGAACACCTTCTCGAGCACGCGCGCCGCGTCCTGATCCTCCCCGGGGAGCACCTGTTCACGGCTGGAGATGAGCGTGACCTCGGCGCCGAGGTTCATGTACGCCGACGCGAACTCCGCGCCGGTCACCCCGGAGCCGACGACGATCAGGTGCTCGGGCAGGGCCTTCATGTCGTAGAGCTGCGTCCACGTGAGGATCCGCTTCCCGTCGGGCTTGGCCGAGTCGAGCTCGCGGGGCGAGGCGCCGACCGCCACGACGATCGTGTCGGCCTCGACGCGATCGAAGTCCGTGCCGCCCTGGCCGGTGGAGACCACGATGGCATTCGGCCCCTCGAGCCGACCGTGCCCGGAGAGGATGCGCACGCCGGCCTCGAGCAGCGTCGTGCGCATGTCCTCCGACTGCTGGCCGGCGAGGGCGATGAGGCGCTTGTTGACGGCCGCGAGGTTGATGGCGATCTCGGGCTTGAGCGGCTTGCCGTTCTCGCCCTTGGCGTAGAACTGCACGCCGAGGTCGCTGGCCTCGGAGATCGCGACCGCGGCGTCGGCCGTGGCGATGAGGCTCTTGGACGGCACGACGTCGGTGAGCACGGCGGAGCCGCCGACGCCCACCCGCTCCACCAGCGTCACCTCGGCTCCGAGCTGAGCGGCGGCCAGAGCCGCCTCATAACCGCCGGGACCGCCGCCGAGGACGGCGACGCGCTGAGTGCGCTCGAAAGTGGTGGAAGACATGATCTCCATTCTTCCGCAATCCTGGCGACCGGCCTTCCACCTTCCTAGAGTGGATCCATGTCCGAGATTCACAGCAACCCCCTCGACGACCCCGCAGCGAACCCGTTCGAGGTCGCAGCGGAAGCCGCGGCCGACATCGCGCGCCTGACCGGCGTCGAGAAGCACGACATCGCCCTCACGCTCGGCAGCGGCTGGGGCAAGGCCGCCGACATCATCGGTGAGACCGTCGCCACCGTGCCCGCCACCGAGGTCACCGGTTTCTCCAAGCCCGCGCTGGAGGGCCACGTCGGCACGCTGCGCAGCATCCGCACCCCCGACGGCAAGAACGTGCTCGTCATCGGCGCACGCACGCACTACTACGAGGGCCACGGCGTGCGCCGGGTCGTGCACTCCGTGCGGACGGCCGCTGCCGCAGGAGCCACCATCATGGTGCTGACCAACGGCGCCGGCGGCATCCGCGAGACGTGGAAGCCCGGCCAGCCCGTGCTCATCAGCGACCACATCAACCTCACCGCCGACTCCCCGCTCGAGGGCGCGACGTTCATCGACCTCACCGACCTCTACTCCCAGCGCCTCCGCGACATCGCCCGCACCGTCGACCCCACTCTCGACGAGGGCGTCTACACCCAGTTCCGCGGACCTCACTACGAGACGCCGGCCGAGGTGCAGATGGCGAAGATCATCGGCGGTCACATCGTCGGCATGTCGACCGCCCTCGAGGCCATCGCGGCACGCGAGTCGGGCATGGAGGTGCTCGGGTTCTCGCTGATCACGAACCTCGCTGCCGGCATCCAGGAGACGCCGCTCAGCCACGCCGAGGTCATCGAGGCAGGCCGGCTCGCCGAGCCGGTCATCACCAAGCTCCTCGCCGACGTGGTCGAGGCGCTATGAGCGCGGACAGGCTCGCGCAGGCGAGGGCGTGGCTGCGGCAGGACCCCGACCATGAGACCCGCGACGAGCTCGCCGGCCTCATCACCCGCGCCGCCTCCGGCGACGAGAACGCCGTCGCCGAGCTCGACGACCGCTTCGGATCGCGCCTGGCCTTCGGCACCGCCGGGCTGCGCGGAGAGCTCGGCGCCGGCAGCAACCGCATGAACAGGGTGCTCGTGGCGCAGGCGGCCGCCGGGTTCGCCGCCTACCTGCGCGAGAAGTCGCCGGATCGCGCGCCCACCGTGGTGATCGGCTACGACGGCCGGCGCAACTCCCGGGTGTTCGCCACCGACTCCGCGGAGATCTTCGCCGGCGCAGGGCTCCGAGCCGTGCTCCTGCCGCGGCTCCTGCCCACGCCCGTGCTCGCCTTCGCGGTGCGTCACCTGCAAGCCGACGCAGGCGTCATGGTGACGGCCAGCCACAACCCGCCCAACGACAACGGCTACAAGGTGTACCTCGGCGGTGCCGACGCGGGCTCGCAGATCGTCGCGCCCGCCGACGCCGAGATCGCCGCGCACATCGAGAAGGTCGCCGACGCGGGCGATGTCGGCGCGCTCCCCCGCTCCGCCTCGTACGAGACCGCGGGCGAGGACGTCGTCTCGGCGTACATCGAGGCGACGGCCGCCGTCGCACCGGCGCCGTCGAGCGCGTCAGGGCTGCGCTGGGTGTACACAGCCATGCACGGCGTCGGATGGGAGACCCTGTCGCGGATCGTCGAGCGCGCCGGGTACCCCCAGCCGATGGTGGTCGGGGAACAGCTCTCCCCCGACGCCACCTTCCGCACCGTCGCCTTCCCGAACCCGGAGGAGCCTGGCGCCATGGATCTGGCGTTCGCGAAGGCCCGCCGAGTGCAGGCCGACTTCATCCTCGCGAACGATCCCGACGCCGACCGCCTCGCCGTCGCGATCCCCGACCCCTCGGCCGACGGCGGATGGCGCCGGCTCACCGGCAACGAGGTCGGCCTGCTGCTCGGGGCGAGGGCCGCACGCGCCGCACAGGGCACGCCCGGCGCCGCCCTCGCCTGCTCGCTCGTCTCCTCTCCCGGCCTCGGGGCGATCGCCGCCCACCACGGCCTGGACTTCCACGAGACCCTCACGGGCTTCAAGTGGATCTCGCGGGCGCCCGGGATCGTCTTCGGCTACGAGGAGGCGCTCGGGTACCTGGTGAACCCCGGTACAGTTCGCGACAAGGACGGCATCTCCGCCGCCGTCGCCGTGCTCGGTCTGGCCGCCGAGGCGCGCGATCGGGGCGTCGGCATCGCCGACCTGCTCGACGAGCTCGGTGAGACCTACGGCCACTTCGCCAGCGGCCAGGTGTCGATCAGGGTCGACGACGTGTCGATCATCGCCGACGTGATGCTGTCGCTTCGCACGCTGCCGCCGACCATGATCGGCGCGCATCCCATCGGCGCGGCGGAGGACCTGCTGAACGCGGCGCCGGGCGCACCCACCGGCGACGTGCTGCGGTACCGGCTCGCCGACGGGGCGCGAGTCATCGTGCGGCCGAGCGGGACGGAGCCGAAGCTGAAGGTGTACATCGACGCGAAGGCCGAGTCCGCCGAGCGGGCGCGCGAGACGGTCGCGGAGCTCGACACGGGCGTGCGGGCGCTCCTCGCCGAGCGCTCCTGAGCACGGCGAGGGCGACGATGCCGACGAGACGGGTCACGATCAGCGCGCACAACGGCGTTCACGCGCGCCCGGTGGCTGAGCTCGCGCGTCTCGCCCTCGCCTACGGCCGGCCGGTCGTCGTGCGCACCGCCGACGGCGCGGAGGCCGACGTCACGAGCGTGCTCGCCGTCATGGATCTCGCCCTCGCCGAGGGCGACACCGTGGAGCTCACGACCGTCGACGGTCCGGCATCCGATGCCGTCCTCGACGCGATGGCCGACGTGCTGGCCCCGCGGCTACCCTGACCGGCGCCGCCTGCCGTCTCGCGGGGGTCACCCGTCGATCACGGCGACGAGCTCATCGAGGAAGGCTTCGAAGCTCGTGCCGCGACGCACGATGCGCTGCACGCTCTCCCGCTCGCTGAACACTTCGACGAGCTGTTCGAAGACCGTCTGGAACGCGGCACGGTCGCTCTCGCTGAACGCCGCGAGCGCGACGACCTGCACCCTGCCGTCGCCCCACGCGACAGAGCCGTCTGCCACCCCGATCGCGATGGCCGTCCGCGAGGCGGTCATCTGCAGCGCGTGCGGAACCGCGAGCGCGTCGGTGAAGGCCGTGGACGACATCCGCTCACGCACGATCGTGTTCTCGACGTAGTCGTCGCCGATGAGCCCCTGCCGCACGAGCAGCCCGCCGAGCGTGCGGATGATCGACTCCTCGCCGGTGTCCGCGAGCGGATGCACGAACGCCTCCGCGTGGAAATAGCGCGCCAGCTCCTCGCGGAGCCGGTTCAGCCGTCGTGCTCGGCGCAGGCGTGCCGCCGCCTGCTGCACCCGCTCGGCATCCGTGTCGGAGAAGAACGGGTGGATGCGCACGAACCGCTCACCCGCGATGGCGGGGTCGATCGTGGTCAGCACGAGATCGGTGTCGAACGACTCCCACGGGGGATCCACGCTCGTCACCACGCTCGTCACCTCGATGGATGCGCCGAGCGCGCGGTCGACGCGCGAGCGCAGCAGCTCGTGGAGTTCGTAGTACCCGGGGCACACGATGGTCGCCGTCAGCATCGACGCGGCCGCGCGGCTCCGCTCCAGACGGCCTCCGACGTGCATGGCGATGTACGCGATCTCGTCATCGTGTATCGGCGAGCCGAGCCGGTCGTGCAGGCCGCTGGCGATCGAGACGGCGACCTCGAAGATCATGGGGTACGACGATTTCAGCGAGCGCGTGAGCGGGTTGCGCGACAGGCCGCTCGACTCGGCGCGGCGCAGCAGGTTCTGCACGTGCAGCGCGAGCCGCAGCACGAACGTGTCGTCGACGAGGTCGAGCCGGTACTCCTCTGCTGCCCGCTCCAGTTCCTCGCGGACGGCCGTCTCCACGTGCGGCTCCACCCCGCTGCGCGCCGCGTCCCTCGTCTCCGCGGCTCCGGGTGCGACGACGCGCGTGAGCACGAGCGACGCCAGGTGCGCGCTGTCGCCGTCGCCGAGCCGCACGCCGAAGTGCTCGTGCGCGAGCCGTGCCAGCACGCGCCCCACACGGGGGATCTCGGCACGGGCGCCTCCTGGTTCCATCGTGAGGGAGTGACCGGCGGCGACGCGGTCCGCCGCGATCGCGATGTGCAGCAGCACGTCGGAGATGGCGAGCTCGTTCACGAAGTAGCCGAGGAGGCTCAGCTCCTCCACGAGCGCCGCCTTGAACGGCCCCACCGCGCTCGCCTCCACCGCGTTGCCGACCAGCGCGCTGCGGAACGCCTCGGGGTGGAAGGACGCGGCGTCCGACTCGTCGTGGGCGAGCCTGCTGAGCAGCCGCCGCCGTGCCTCCTCCGAGCCGACGAGCCGCACGGCGTCACGATCGCGCTCGAGGGAGAGGCCGGTGTCCTCCAGCAGCGCGCGCACTCGGGTGAGATCCGCCTCGAGGGTCGCCTCGCTGACGTGCATCCGCTCGGCCGACTCGAACACGTCGATGCCGTCGCCCTCGTCGAGGAGCATCCGCACGAGCGAGTGGAGCCGGCGCCGCGGCGTGCCCTCGGCACCCGGTCTGGCCCGGAGGGCGTCGCGGGCCAGCGGCCCTGCCCGGTAGCCCGCCGGCCCCGATTCGACGGCGTCGCCTCCTGGCAGCCGGGCGTTGAGTGCGACGACGTAGGAGCGGATGCTGCGCGGCGTGACGCCGATGAGATCGGCCAGGCTCGCCGCCGTCATCCAGCCGTCCTCGCGGAGGAGGGCGGAGAGGACCTGGTCCTGACGCTGACGCGACATATCCCTCCGACTCCTCGTTGCAGGGCATCACGACCCTGTGCGGCGCCTCCCATGATGCCAGCATCCCGCTCACCGGAGGGCGGAAGCAGGGTTCCGCGGGGGCGGAAATCTTCGTGTTGGCGCGGTGCCGGTCCCGACTCACAGACTGTTCTCAGGAGGGCGGAATCGATGAAGATCCTCGTGATCTGCGCCGCTGGTGCCTCGAGCACCTTCGTCGCGCAGCGGCTCAGAAGCGCCGCGCAGGCCGCGGGCCTGGACTGGGAGACCGCGGCAGGCACCGTGCAGGGCGTGACGCCGTCGATCGCCGATGTGATCCTCGTCGGACCGCATCTGGCCGAGCGCGCGGAAGAGCTGCGCGAGGTGCTCCCGATGCCGCTCGTCATCCTCCCCGACGACGTCTTCACCGATCGCGACGGACGTCGCACACTCGCCCTGGTCCGCGCGGCCGTCGCCGACGACCCCGCCCTCTCGGAAGGAACATCATGACCGTCTCACGCACCGTCCGGATCGGCTCAGCGCACGGGCTGCACGCACGACCGGCGAAGCTCTTCGCACAGGCCGCGAAGGACGCGGGCATCCCGGTCACCATCGCCAAGGACTCGGGCACGCCCGTCAACGCGGCCAGCATCCTCGGCGTGATCGCGCTCGCCGTGGAGTTCGGCGACTACGTCACCCTCACCGCCGACGGGGAGAACGCCGAGGCCGTGCTCGACACGCTCACCGAGCTGCTCACCACGGACCATGACCAGGAGAGCGCCTGATGGGCGAGCTGCGCGGCGTCGGGATCGGGCTGGGCGTCGCCCAGGGCCCCGTGGTGCGGATGACGGAGGCACTGCCCGCGCCCGAGCGGACGGCGAGCACCGAGGGGGCGGATGCCGAACGAGCCAGGGCTCGGGAGGCCGTCGCCGCGGTCGCAGGGGAGCTCGCCGAGCGCGGCAGGACTGCCGGCGGCGCCGCTCAGGAGGTGCTGGAGGCGCAGGCGATGATCGCCGAGGACCCCACGCTGCAGGACGAGATCGACGCGCGCATCGCCGACGGCGCCACGGCCGAGTGGGCCGTGCACGATGCTTTCGCCGGGTTCCGCGCGACCCTCGAGGCGGTCGGCGGCTATCTCGGTGAGCGCGCCGCGGACCTCGACGACATCGCGCAGCGGGTGCTGGCGCATCTGACCGGAGTGGCGGCCCCCGGTGTGCCCGATCCCGGTCATCCGTTCGTGCTCGTCGCGCGCGACCTCGCCCCCGCCGACACGGCGCTGCTCGATCTCTCCCAGGTGCTCGCCCTCATCACGATCGACGGCGGCCCGACCTCGCACACGGCGATCCTCGCGCGTGAGAAGGGCATCGTGGCCGTGGTGGGAGCGCGCGACGCCGCAGACCTCAGCACCGGCGACACCGTGATCGTGGACGCCGCCGCGGGCCTCGTGATCACGGAGCCGAGCGACGAGGAGCTGCGACGCGCAGCGCAGCGCGCAGAAGCACGTCATGCGGCAGCGACCGCACCGGCGACTCCCGGCGCCCTTGCGGACGGCACGCCGATCGCGCTGCTGGCGAATCTGGGGAAGCCCGCCGACGCCGCCGACGCGGTCGCGCGCGGGGCCGAGGGTGTCGGGCTCTTCCGCACCGAGTTCCTGTTCCTCTCGGCGTCGCAGGCGCCGACGGTGGCGCAGCAGCGGGAGTCCTATCGTGAGCTCCTTGCGGCGTTCCCCGGCAAGAAGGTCGTGGTGCGCATGCTGGACGCCGGCGCCGACAAGCCCCTCGCCTTCCTCAACGACGCGCACGAGGAGAACCCGGCGCTCGGTCTGCGGGGCCTGCGGGCGCTCCGAGCCAGCGAGGACATCCTGCGCGAGCAGCTGACGGCGCTGGCCGAGGCGGATGCCGAGACCGACGCGGACCTCTGGGTGATGGCACCCATGGTCGCCACGGTCGAGGAGACGCGGTACTTCACGGCGCTCGCGCGCGAGTACGGGCTGAAGACGGCGGGCGTGATGGTCGAGGTCCCCGCCAGCGCGCTGCTCGCCGACCGCGTGCTCGCGCACGCCGACTTCGCGTCGATCGGCACGAACGATCTCACGCAGTACACGATGGCGGCGGACCGCCTGCTCGGCTCCGTGGCCGGTTTCCAGGACCCGTGGCACCCCGCCGTGCTCCGTCTCGTGCGCGAGGTGGGAGCGGCGGGCGCACGGCTGGGCAAGCCCGTCGGCATCTGCGGCGAGGCCGCGGCGGATCCGCTCCTCGCTGTCGTGCTGGTCGGTCTGGGCGCGACGAGTCTGTCGATGGCTCCCGCGGCCCTCGCCGACGTGCGCCAGAGCCTCGCCGAGCGCACCCTCGACGAAGCGCGCAGCCTCGCCGAGGCCGCTCTCGCCGCCGACGACGCGGCGGCCGCGCGTACGGCCGCAGACGCGCTCGCGGCATCCCTCCCCCGACACTGACCCTCCCGAGAAGACCCTCCCCCCGAAACGAAAGAGAAGACATCATGACGACGACGTCACCCGCCACCAGACCCGGTGGGCTCCGCGTGGGCGTGCAGCGATTCGGCACGTTCCTCTCCGGCATGATCATGCCGAACATCGCGGCGTTCATCGCCTGGGGATTCATCACCATGCTGTTCATCCCCGCCGGGTTCTTCGGCGCCGACAGCCCCTTCGGGTGGCACTGGGCCCCGGTGGCGGAGATCATCGGAGGCGGCGGCGACTCGGCCGCCATCGGCTGGAACGGTGCGATGACCGCACTGGCCGAGGGCGACGGCGGCACCTTCCTCGCGTACGTCGGGCTCGTCAGCCCCATGGTCAGCTACCTCCTGCCCCTGCTCATCGCGAACACGGCCGGACGCATCGTCTACGGCGAGCGCGGCGGCGTCGTCGCGACCATCGCCACGATGGGCGTCATCGTGGGCACCGACATCCCGATGTTCCTGGGCGCCATGATCATGGGCCCGATCGCAGCGTGGCTGACGAAGCAGATGGATCGCATCTGGGACGGCAAGATCCGCCCGGGCTTCGAGATGCTCGTGAACAACTTCTCCGCGGGCATCCTGGGCATGATCCTCGCGATCGTCGGGTTCTTCGCCTTCGGCCCCGTCATGCTGGGCATCTCGGCTGCGCTGGGCGCGGCCGTCGACTGGCTCGTCTCCCTGAACCTGCTCCCGCTGGTGTCGATCATCGTCGAACCCGCCAAGGTGCTGTTCCTCAACAATGCCATCAACCACGGCGTGTTCACGCCGCTCGGCATCGAGCAGGCCTCCGAGGTCGGCAAGTCGATCCTGTTCCTCATCGAGGCCAACCCCGGCCCCGGCATCGGCCTGTTGCTGGCGTTCACGTTCTTCGGCGTGGGGGCGGCGAAGGCGTCGGCTCCTGGCGCCGCCATCATCCAGTTCTTCGGCGGCATCCACGAGATCTACTTCCCGTACGCGCTGAGCAAGCCGACCACCATCCTCGCGCTCATCGCCGGAGGCGCGGCCGGTGTCACGACGAACATGCTGCTCGGCGGCGGCCTCGGCTTCCCCGCCGCTCCGGGAAGCATCATCGCCGTCACCGCGGCGGCCGTCGGCTCCGGTATCGGCAACCTGCTCGTCGTCTATCTGTCGGTCGTCGTCGCAGCGACCGTGACGTTCCTCATCACCGCCGTCATCCTGCGCGCGTCCCGGCGCCGCGACCTCGCCGCGGAGAGCGACGCCTTCGGCGCCGCCATCGCGCAGACCGAGGCGAACAAGGGCCGCTCGTCGGCCGCCATGGACGCGCTGCGGACATCGACGGCCGCCTCCGCGTCCGACGGCGCCGCCCCTGCGGCAGCCACGTCCACGATCGCTCCCGTGCGGAGCATCGTGTTCGCCTGCGACGCCGGAATGGGATCGTCGGCCATGGGCGCCAGCGTGCTGCGCAACAAGTTCAAGAAGGCGGGCATCGAGGATCTCACGATCGTCAACCAGGCCATCGCGAACCTCGACGGCACGGCCGACATCGTCATCACGCAGCAGCAGCTGACGGATCGCGCCAAGGCCCAGTCCCCGGACTCCCTGCACGTCTCGGTGGACAACTTCATGAACTCGCCGAAGTACGACGAGGTCGTCCAGATGGTGCAGGAACAGCGAAAGGAACAGTCATGAGCGTGCTCCGCCCCGAGCAGGTCCGCATCCACGAGGGGTCCGCCACGCGGGACGCCGCGTTGCAGGAGGCCACAGACATCCTCGTCGCGGCGGGGGCCGTCACCCCGGCATACGTCGACGCGATGCGACAGCGGGAGGAGACCGTGTCGACCTTCATGGGCAACGGGCTCGCCATCCCACACGGCACGAACGAGACGAAGGACGCGATCCTCGACTCCGCCCTCTCCGTCGTGCGCTACGACGGCGGCGTCGACTGGTCGGGCGATCCGGTGACGTTCGTGATCGGCATCGCGGGCAAGGGCGACGAGCACCTGGAGATCCTCTCCCAGATCGCCATCCTCTTCTCCGACGAGGACGAGGTCGCGAAGCTGGCCGCCGCGCAGACGCCGGCGGAGCTGTACGAGCTGCTGTCGGCGGTGAACTCCTGATGAAGGCCGTCCACTTCGGCGCAGGCAACATCGGCCGCGGGTTCGTCGGGCTGCTGCTGCACGAGGGCGGCTACGAGGTCGTCTTCTCCGACGTGGCCGACGCTCTCGTCGACGCCATCAACGCGGTGGGCTCGTACATCGTGCACGAGGCCGGACCGGGCGGCCGCGACCGCGAGGTGACCGGGTTCCGGGCGGTGAACAGCCGCCTGGACCCGGACGCCGTGGCGGAAGAGATCGCGACAGCCGACGTGGTCACGACGGCGGTGGGACCCGCCGTGCTGCGGTTCGTGGCGCCCGCGATCGTCGAAGGGCTGCGGAGGCGGGCAGGCGACGCGCCCCGCCTCCAGGTCATGGCTTGCGAGAACGCCATCGGCGCGACCGATCTGCTCCGCACGGAGGTCGAGAACGCCGCAGGCGCGGATGCCGCGGACCTGGTCGCGCGCGCCGTGTTCGCTAACACCGCCGTCGACCGGATCGTGCCCGCTCAGCCGCAGGGCCAGGGCGTCGACGTCACGGTCGAGCCGTACTTCGAGTGGGCCATCGAGGCCGGGCCCTTCGCGGGCGACCTCCCCGCCATCCCCGGTGCACACTTCGTCGACGACCTGGCCCCCTACATCGAGCGCAAGCTCTACACGGTGAACACCGGCCACGCCGCGACGGCGTACTTCGGCGCACGCGCCGGCGCCGGCACCATCGCCGAGGCCCTCGCCGACCCAGAGGTCGCCCGGAGCGTGCAGGCGGCGCTGGAGGAGACCTCCGCCGTCCTCGCGGCCGAGCACGGCCTTGATCCGGAGGACCTCGCCGAGTACCGGGCGACGATCCTGCACCGCTTCCGCAATCCGCTGCTCGCCGACAGCGTCGAGCGCGTCGGACGACAGCCGCTGCGCAAGCTCTCGCGCAACGAGCGCTTCATCGGGCCGGCGGCGATGGCGGCCGAACGCGGCCTGTCGACGGGGGCCCTCGTAGCGGCCGTGGGGGCGGCGCTGGAATTCACCGACCCCGGCGACCCCCAGGCGGTCGAGCTGCAGGAGCGGCTGCGCACGGAGGACGCGGTGGAGCTGACGGCATCCGTCACGGGGCTCGATCCCGAGCATCCGCTGTTCGCCGCGGTCCGCGACGTCGTCCTCTCCCGGCAGGAGCGCATGGCGACCGCCTGACACGCGGCGACCATCGTCAGGCCTCCCGCGCGCTCCCGGCAGCGCTACGATCGACTCACTCGACCCGACCGCAGCACGTCCGTGCGCAGGGAGACTGATGAACACGTACGCCGTCATCGGGGCCGGTCCCTCGGGACTCGCCGCAGCCAGGGCGCTGGCGCGCCGCGGCATCGGGGTCGACGGCTACGAGGCGTCCGATGGCGTGGGCGGGCTGTGGGACATCTCGAACCCGCGGAGCACGGTCTACGAGTCGGCGCACCTCATCTCGTCGCGTACGACGACCGAGTTCGCCGAGTTCCCGATGCGCTCCGACGTCGACTATCCCGGCCACCGGGCCGTGCTGCAATACTTCCGCGACTACGCCGAGCGCTTCCGCCTCGACGAGCTCTTCCGCTTCCGCACGCGGGTCACGCGCCTGGAGCCGCGCGGCGGCGGCTGGGACCTCACCAGCGTCGGCCCCGACGGCCTCGCGACCCGCTGGTACCCAGGAGTCGTGCTCGCGAACGGCACGCTCGCCGAGCCCCGCATCCCCTCCATCCCGGGCGAGTTCTCCGGAGAGCTCCTGCACTCCAGCGCGTACAAGTCGGCGACCCGGTTCGCCGGCAGACGCGTGCTGCTCGTCGGCGCGGGCAACTCGGGATGCGATATCGCGGTCGACGCCGTGCACCATGCGGCATCCGTCGATTTGAGCGTGCGCCGGGGGTACCACTTCGTGCCGCGGTACCTGTTCGGCAGGCCGAGCGACACCCTCAACCAGGGCCCTCCGCTCCCCCGCCGTCTCAAGCAGGCGATCGACAGCCGCGTGCTCAGGGCGTTCACCGGCGACCCCGTGCGCTTCGGCTTCCCGAAGCCCGACCACCGCATCTACGAGTCGCATCCGATCGTCAACACCCTGATCCTCACGCACCTCGGCCAGGGCGATCTGCGGGTCCGTGCCGACGTCGAGCGCTTCGACGGCACCACGGTGCGGTTCCGCGACGGCACGTCCGACGACTACGACCTCGTGCTGCTGGCCACCGGCTACCGCCTGGACTATCCCTTCGTCGACCGTTCGCATCTGCACTGGCGGGGAGCTGCGCCGCGGCTGTTCCTGCAGATGTTCCCCGCGTCGTTCAACGGGCTCTACGTCGTGGGGATGGTCGAGGCCTCCGGCATCGGATGGCAGGGGCGCTACGAGCAGGCCGAACTGCTGGCCGCGTACCTCGACGCGAGCGAGCGTGCTCCGGGGCGCGCTGCCCGGTTCCGCGATCGCGTCGTGCGGGAGCCCTGGCCCGACGTCACGGGCGGCTACCGATACCTCGCGGTCGACCGCATGTCGTACTACGTCAACAAGGACGCCTACCGCCGCGCCGTGCGGCGCGAGCAGGGCGCGCTCGACGCACGGGGCTGACGTCCACCGGAATCACGGCGTCACGCGATCGAGCAGCGGATGCAGGTGCCTGGTGCGCAGCACCGACGATGCCGACCGCGCCCCCGCCGCGAGCGCCTCGGGAACCGACGCGCCCGCGAGATGCGCGTCGAGCACACCTGCGAGGAACGCGTCGCCCGCGCCGTTCGTGTCGACGACGTCGACGGGGACGGCGGCGACCCGGTGCTCGACGCCGTCGGCGTCCACGGCGACCGCGCCGTCGGCGCCGAGGGTGCAGACGGCGAGCGTCGCACCGGCCGCGATGCGGGAGTGGAGGAAGGCCACCGGGTCGTCGAGCCGGTCGGCGTTGCAGAAGACCGCGTCGGCGGCGTCGAGGAAGGGCCGGTGGAACTCCGCCGATCCGTCGTAGTCGTGCACATCGACCCAGATGGGCGTGCCGGCCTCACGCGCGAGCGGCAGCAGGCGCAGCGGTTCGGCAGCGAGGTCGAGCACCAGCGCATCGGCCGCCGCCATGAGGTCGCGCAGCTCGTCGTCCTCCGCGCCGTCCGTGGCCGACGGCGCCGAGAGGTACAGCGACACGCGGCCGCCGGCGCGCGTCATGAGGTTGAGGTGCCGCTCCGTCGCCGAGGCACTCGCCCAGCGGACGTCGACGCCCGCGCCTGCGAGCGCGCCGCGCACCCGCTCCCCCGGCTCGTCGTCGCCCGCCAGGGCGTACAGCAGCGTCGACCGGCCAAGGCCCGTGAGGCTGAGGGCCTTGCCTGCGCTCGTGCCGCCGACGGTGTCCCAGCTGTCCTCCGCGAACTGCATGTGCGGCACGGGCTCAGGAAGGCGGTCGAGGACCACGATCGAGTTCCAGGATGCGGGGCCGGCGATGAAGACGGAAGGAGAGGGCATGTGCCCATCCTGCCGTGCGCCGCGTGCTCAGCCGATGCGCGCGACCAGCGCGTCGACGGTCATTCCGTAATCGATGCGGACGACCGGCAGCGCCAGCTTGTCGGTGCCGATCGTCACCAGGCCCGGTTCGATGGTGCGCGCCAGCTCGTACCCCGCCTGCGCGACGCCCTGCTTGGCCGTGTCGTTGTAGTGACCGTATGGATAGGCCATCACCTCACGCACGCCGAGGACGTCACCCGAGGCGGCGAGGTCTGCGGCGATCTCCTCCGCCGTCCAGTTCACCATGCGCCCCTTGCCGTTCGCCCCCGCCTGATGCATGTCGTGGGTGTGCGAGCGTCGCTGCACGTAGATCGACGGAGGAGCGTCCTGCCGGTGCGCCGTGATCATGAACGACGTGGACAGGAGCTTGTACTCGTCGATCACCGGCACCGCCAGGTCGAACCAGCTCTGGTCCGCGTCGTCGTCGGTGATGATGACCGAGCGCGCGGGGAGGAACAGCCGCCCGTCGATGAAGGCGTCCAGCTCATCCCACGTGGGGAGGTAGAACCCGGTCGTCGCGATGTGGTTCATCTGCGCCTCGAAGTCGCCGATGTAGGCGTAGTTCCCGCGCAGCCAGCCCGACTCGCCCTCGGGCTTCGCCGTGAACTGGTGGTACATCAGGATGGGGATCCGCGCATTCTCAGCCGAGTTCCGCTCGGAGGTCGTCCACGCCGCGAAGAGCTCGACCTGCCGGTCGGTGCACACGACCGGATCCGCACCGTTCACCCGTCCCGCGGTGTCGAGGGCTGCCGCAGCCTCCGCCGACGCGTACCAGCCGGCGAACACCCGGCCGTCGGTCGTCGGGATGGGGAGGTCCTGGTACAGCGCGTCCTGCCTCAGCAGCACGGGATCACCCGGCGCACCCTCCCCCGTGAAGGTCACCGCGCACGCCAGCGGATCATCCGCTTCGGCGAGCAGCTGTTCGGCCGCCGTGAGCGTCCGCACGAGACTCGCGCCCTCCGCGCGGGGCTCGGCGATCCGCGTCTCCCGCAGCATGCCCGCTAGGGCGACCGTTGCTCCCCCTCCGACCATCACGATCGTGCCGACGATCGCGACGGCGAGCAGCGCCCGCCGTCTCCCCCCTGCCGCCACGTCAGATGTCGAAGCCGTCGGCGATCATCTCGACCAGTTCCTCGCGCTCCTCGACGGGCAGGAAGGTCGCGGACGCCGCGTTGAACTGGAAGGTCTCGAGGTCGTCGAGGTCGTACTCGAAGGCCTCGACGAGCAGTGCGAGCTCCCGCGTGAGGGAGGTCGCGCTCATCGTGCGGTTGTCGACGTTCACCGTCACGGCGAAACCGAGCTGGTACAGCAGATCGAACGGATGATCGGCGAGCGTGTTGCCCCACGCGGAGATCGCGCCGGTCTGCAGGTTCGACGACGGCGAGAGCTCCAGCGGGATCTCGCGGTCGCGCACCCAGCGCGCGAGGTCTCCGAAGCGCACCTGCACCTCGTCGCCCTCCTGCGTGACGACTTCGAGGTCCTCGGCGATGCGCACGCCGTGACCGAGCCGCAGCGCGCGACCGTCGAGCAGCGCGGAACGGATCGATGCCAGCCCCGCCGCCTCCCCTGCGTGAACCGTCACGGGGAAGAAGTTCTCGGCGAGATAGTCGAAAGCCGCGCGGTGGTTCGACGGCGGGAAGCCGTCTTCGGGGCCGGCGATGTCGAAGCCGACGGCCCCGCGTCCACGGAAGCTCACTGCGAGTTCGGCGATCTCGCGGGCGCGGTCGGTGTGCCTCATCGCCGTGATGAGCTGGCCCACCCGGATGCTGTGCCCGTCGCGGTCCGCTGCGTCCTCGCCCTCCTCGATGCCCTGCTGGACGGCGTCCACCGCCTGCTCGAGCGAGAGTCCGCGCGCGAGATGCTGCTCAGGAGCCCAGCGCACCTCGCCGTAGATCACGCCGTCGGCCGCGAGGTCCTGCACGAACTCCCGCGCGACACGCGTCAGTCCCTCGGTCGTCTGCATCACCGCGGTCGTGAGGTCGAACGTCTTCAGGTACTCGACGAGCGAACCCGAGTCGCTCTGCCGCGCGAACCACCGTCCGAGCGCCCGCGGGTCGCTCTCCGGCACCTCGAGGCCGATCGCATCGGCCAGTTCGATGATGGTGCCCGGGCGCACCGCTCCGTCGAGGTGGTCGTGCAGGGACACCTTGGGCAGGCTGCGCAGCGAAGCGCCCTGGACGCTGACGTCGCCGTTCGCATCGATCGACATGGGGTTCCTCTCGGTCGCAGATTCGCTCAGTTCAGGCTAGCGGTGCGTCTTGTCACGCGGTGATGCGTTCGCGCACGAGCGATGCCGCCCCGTGCCCCGCTGCGCCGGTGTCCGACGGGTCGCCGATCTCCCATGCGCCGTCGAGCGCGTCGAGCGCCCGTGCGAAGCGCGCGTCGTCTGCGGCCGACAGCGTGAACAGCGGCTGCCCCGCCGCGACCACGTCGCCCGGCTTGGCATGCAGGTCGATGCCGGCCTCGAAGACCACGGGGTCGTCCGCTCGCGCCCGACCTGCGCCGAGCCGCCATGCCGCGATGCCGAACGGCAGCGCATCCATGCGGGTCACCACGCCGTCGACGTCGGCGGTCACGACGTGGGTCTCGCGCGCGGTCGGCAACACGGCGTCGGGGTCGCCGCCCTGTGCACGGATCATCCTCTTCCAGCTGTCCATCGCACGGCCGTCGTCGAGCGCCTTCTCGACATCGGCATCCGGCTGTCCGGCGAGTGCCAGCATCTCGCGGGCGAGGGCGATCGTCAGGTCGCGCACATCGGCCGGACCGCCGCCCGCGAGCACCTCGACCGATTCTCGCACCTCGTTGGCGTTGCCGATGGCGCGACCGAGCGGGACGTTCATGTCGGTGAGCAGGGCGGTCGTCGCCACGCCGGAGTCGGTGCCGAGTTCGACCATCGTCCGAGCCAGCTCCCTGGCACGGTCGATGTCCTGCATGAAGGCGCCCGATCCGAACTTCACGTCGAGCACGAGCGCATCGGTGCCCTCGGCGATCTTCTTCGACATGATGCTCGAGGCGATGAGCGGGATCGCCTCGACCGTACCGGTGACGTCGCGCAGGGCGTAGAGCTTCTTGTCGGCCGGGGCGAGGCCGGAGCCTGCGGCGCAGATGACCGCCCCGACGTCGCTCTGCATCTGCGCGAACATCTCCTCGTTGCTGAGCGACGCGCGCCACCCGGGGATGGACTCGAGCTTGTCGAGCGTGCCGCCGGTGTGGCCGAGGCCGCGTCCGCTGAGCTGCGGGACCGCGACCCCGAACGAGGCGACGAGCGGAGCCAGCGGCAGCGTGATCTTGTCGCCGACGCCGCCCGTGGAGTGCTTGTCCACGGTCTTCTTGCCGAGGCTCGCGAAGCTCATGCGCTCGCCCGAGGCGATCATGGCGTCGGTGAGCACGCGGATCTCGTCGCGCTGCATGCCGCGCTGAAACACCGCCATCGCGAACGACGCCATCTGCGCGTCGGAGACGTAGCCGCGGGTGTAGGCGTCGACCATCCAGCGCAGAGCCGGCTCGGGGACGACCCCGCCGTCGCGCTTGGCGCGGATCACGTCGACCGCGTCGAAGGGCTCGACGGACATCAGCGAACCTCCTCGAGGTCACGGGGGCCGAACGCATCCGGCAGCACCTCGTCGATGGTGCGGATGCCCGACACCGTCTCCAGCAGCATCCCCGGCATGGCGTGCTCGAAGAGCAGCTGACGACAGCGGCCGCACGGCATGATCGTCTCGCCATCGTTGTTCACGCACACGAAGGCCACGAGCTTGCCGCCGCCGGACATGTGCAGGTCTCCGACCAGCGCGCACTCGGCGCACAGGCCGACGCCGTACGACGCGTTCTCGACGTTGCAGCCGGCGACGACACGGCCGTCGCTGACGAGGGCGGCGGCGCCGACCCGGTAGCGGGAGTACGGCGCATACGCCTTGGTCATGGCATCCGTGGCGACCTGACGGAGGTCGTCCCAGTCGATGTCGGTCATCTCTCTCCTAGGACTTGATGTAGGGCTCGCCGTCGGCTGCGGGCGGGCGGGAGCGCCCGACGAGGCCGGCCACGGCGAAGATGGTGACGACGTACGGCAGCATCAGCATGAACTGGCTCGGCACCGGGGATCCGATGACGCTCAGCACGCCCTGCAGGTTCGTGGCGAAGCCGAACAGCAGCGCGGCGAGCGTGGCCTTGATCGGGTCCCACTTGCCGAAGATCACGGCCGCGAGGGCGATGAACCCGGCGCCGGCGGTCATCTCCGGATTGAAGCGGGGCACCGAGACGAGTGTGTAGAACGCGCCGCCCATGCCGGCGATCGCTCCCGCGATGAGCACGTTCATGTAGCGCGTCCGCGCGACGTTGATGCCGACGGTGTCCGCCGCCTGCGGGTGCTCGCCCACCGCACGCATCCGGAGCCCCCAGCGCGTGCGGTACATGCCGTACCAGACGACGAACACGACGACGTACATGAGGTAGACGACGATGGTCTGCCGGAACAGGATCGGGCCGATGATCGGGATCTCGCTGAGCACCGGGATCGGCAGCTTCGGGAACGGGGTGACCGTGTTGAGGGTCGCCTGGTTGGGCGCGAGCACCTGACGGAAGAGGAAGGTCGTCACGCCGATCACGAGCACGTTGAGCACCACGCCGACGATCACCTGGTCGACGTAGTAGGTGATCGCGAAGACGCCGAGCACGAGTGCCACGAGGACGCCGGCCGCCATGGCCGCCACGAGGCCGGCCCACGGGCTGCCGGTGGCGGAGCCGACGATCGCCGCCGTGAACGCGCCGGCCAGCAGCTGCGCCTCGATCGCGATGTTCACGACACCGGCGCGCTCTCCGATCACGCCGCCGAGGGCGCCGAAGATGAGCGGGGTGGCGAGCGCGAGCGCGCCCTCGAGCAGACCGATCATCGGCAGCGTGCCGGAGCTGCCGGCCGCCGCCCACGCGAGGAACCCGAAGATCAGCGCTGCCGCGAACACGGCCGTCAGCCACAGCGGCACGCGGCGACGTGCGGACGCGAGGAACCACGCCACGGCGGCGATCGCCGCGGCGATGACGATGGTCACCCAGGCGGTCGCCGTGCCGGGCACGACGAGGTTCGGCACGGCCAGCAGCTCCCCGCCCGAGGTGAGCCGGAACGTCGCGTCCCCCGGACGCGGAGCGAGCAGCGGCAGCAGCGCGACGAGCACCGTGACGACGGTGAAGATGACAGGCGTCTTCCACGAGACGACGGTGACGGTGCGCGGTGCTGCGTCGATGGTCTGGACGCTCATGCCGCCACCTCCTTCTCTGCGACGAGGCGGCGCTTCGCGTCGGCACGACGCTGGCGCCGGGTGGTCCGGCCGGGCTGCGGGAGCCCGAACATGGCCCGCACGAGCGGCGGCGCGGCGATGAACAGCACGATGAGCGACTGCACGACCAGCACGATCTCGATGGGCACGCCCTGCGAGGCCTGCATCGTGAAGCCTCCGGTCTTGAACGCGCCGAAGAGCAGGCCGGCGCCGAGGATGCCGAGCGGCCGCGAGCGTCCGAGCAGCGCGACGGTGATGGCGTCGAATCCGATGCCCGCGTCGATGCCGCCGCTGAAGCCCTTCGGCTCGGTGCCGAGCACCTGGCTCACACCGGCGAGGCCGACGAGCGCACCGGCGACGAGCATCACGGTGAAGTACATGCGTCCGACGGAGATGCCCGCCGTTCGTGCCGCCGCCGGGTTCTCGCCGACGGCGCGGAAGCGGAATCCGAGGCTTGACCGCTCCAGCAGCCACCACGTGACGGCCACTGCGACGAGCGCGAAGAGGAACCCGAGATGCAGCTTGTACATCGGGCCGAGGATCTGCGGAAGCACGGCGGAGTCTGCCATCGGCGCAGTCTTGGGGTTGTTCGACCCAGGCGCCTGGAGCAGCCCCTGCGTGGCGAGCATCCATGCGAGCAGGTAGAACGCGATGTGGTTCAGCATGATCGTCACGATGACCTCGTGCGCACCCGTGCGCGCCTTGAGGAAACCGGCGATCCCCGCCCAGACGGCTCCGGCTGCGACACCGGCGATCAGCGCGACGATCATGTGCAGCGGGAAGGGCAGGTTCCACGAGGTCGCGACGTAGCCGGCAGCCGCGGCCGCCATGAGCATCTGCCCCTGACCGCCGATGTTGAACAGCCCTGCGCGGAACGCGAGACCGACGCCGAGGCCGGCCGCGATGAGCGGCGTCGCGAACTTCAGCGTCTCGGTGAGAGGACGGATGCCGATCGCGAACGAGTCGGCGTTGACGTTGTAGATCGACCCGCGGAAGAGGGCGGCGTAGGCCCCACCGACGGCGTTGCCGATCGCGACGAAGGTGTCACCGGGCTGGGCGAAGAAGTAGCTCATCGCCGCCTGTACGCCGGGGTCGGTGAGGGCGATCATGAGCGAGCCGACGACGATGGCAGCGACCACCGCGAGGATCGAGACGAGCACGTTGCCGCTGACGATCTCGGTCATCGCGGCGCGCCAGCGCGACGGGCGCGGTGCCTCCGGTGCGGCCGGGGCCGGATCGGGCAGGGTCTGGGCGGCGGTCATGCCTGCACTCCTTCGGTCGCCGCGCCGGCCATCATGAGGCCGAGGGTGTCGCGGGGCGTGTCGCCGGGGACGACGCCGACGATCTTCCCGCGGTACATCACGAGGATGCGGTCGGCGAGGGCTGTGACCTCGTCGAGCTCCGTCGAGATCACGATCACAGGGACTCCGGCATCGCGCGTCTCCACGATGCGCTTGTGGATGAACTCGATGGAACCGACGTCGACGCCGCGCGTCGGCTGGGCGGCGATGAACAGCGAGAGGTCACGGCTGAGCTCGCGCGCGAGCACGACCTTCTGCTGATTGCCTCCGGAGAGACGGCCGGCCGGTTGCGTCGGTCCCTGCGCGCGGATGTCGAACTCGGCGATCTTCTCTCGCGCGAAGTCGTCGCGCACGCGCATCTGCAGCGCGCCGTTCTTGACGAAGGGCGCGCCGTTCGAGCGGTCGAGCATGAGGTTCTCCGCGATGGAGAACTCCTTCACGAGCCCGTCGACACCGCGGTCCTCGGGGACGAATCCCACACCCGCGTCGAGGATCTGCCGCACGCTGCGGCCGACGAGCTCCTGCCCGTTGAGGCGGATGCTGCCGCGGACGCGCTCCTGGAGTCCGACGAGCGCCTCGGTGAGCTCCGTCTGCCCGTTGCCCTGGACGCCGGCGATCGCGAGCACCTCGCCGCCGCGCACCTCGAATGAGGCGTCGTCCACGAGCACGGCGCCACCGGCATCCGTCACGGTGAGGTTCTCGACGACGAGCGCGTTGTCGCGGAGCACAGGCGCGTCCTTGTGCACCGTGAGCTCCACGGAGCGACCGACCATGAGCGAAGCCAGCTCGGTGTTCGACGCGGTCGGCGAGGCCTCGCCGACGACCGTTCCGAGACGGATCACCGTGATGCGGTCGGCGACCTCGCGCACCTCGCGCAGCTTGTGCGTGATGAAGACGATCGCGGTGCCCTGCTCCTTGAGCTGGCGCATCGTCGCCATCAACTCGTCGGTCTCCTGCGGGGTGAGCACGGCGGTGGGCTCGTCGAAGACGAGGATGCTCGCGTCACGCGCGAGCGCCTTGATGATCTCGACCCGCTGCTGGACGCCCACCGGGAGGTCCTCCACGACGGCATCCGGGTCGACGTCGAAGCCGAAGCGTTCCGAGATCTCCCGCACCTTCCGACGGGCAGCGGCGAGGTCGAGGCGGCCGCCGAACGTGGTCGACTCGTGTCCGAGCATCACGTTCTCGGCGACCGTGAAGACCGGGATGAGCATGAAGTGCTGATGCACCATGCCGATGCCCGCGAGCATCGCGTCGCCAGGGCCGGCGAAGTGCTGCACGACGTCGTCGATGAGGATCTCGCCCTCGTCGGCCTGATAAAGGCCGTAGAGCACGTTCATCAGAGTCGACTTGCCCGCGCCGTTCTCGCCGAGGAGGCAGTGGATCTCGCCGGGTTCGACGACGAGATCGATGTGGTCGTTGGCCGTCAATGCGCCGAACCTCTTCGTTATGCCGCGCAGCTCGAGCTTCATGTGTCCGATCCTATTCGTGACGTGTCGCAGTGCCCAGGGATCGCCCGAGCAGACGACAGCGGGGAGGCCGGCCACTGCCGGCCTCCCCGTGTGTGAGGTGAGTCCTTACTCGCTGAGGTACGAGGTGACTTCGATCTTCCCGTCGATGATGTCCTGCTTGATGGCGTCCACCTTCGAGACGAGTTCGGCGTCGACCTTGCTCTCGAAGTTGTGGAGCGGTGCGATGCCGACGCCCTCGTTCTCGAGCGTGCCGACGTACGGCTCGCCGTCGAAGTCGCCCTTCGAGGCGGCGATCACGGCCTCGTACGTCGAGAGGTCCATGGCCTTGAGCACCGAGGTCAGCACGTAGTCCGCCGTGGTGGGGTCGGTGTTGAACAGGTCGGCATCCGCTCCGATGAGCGCGATGTCCTTGCCCGAGTCCTTGATGGCCTGCAGACCCGACTGGTAGATCGGACCGCCGACCGGGAACAGCACGTCGACGCCCTGGTCGATGATGTTCTGCGCCGTGGTCTTCGCGTCCTGGTTGGCCTCGAAGCCGCCCGTGAACGAACCGGTCTTGCCGTCCCAGCCGACGACCTCGACGGCCGTGCCGTTCTCGGAGTTGTAGTAGTCGACACCCTGCTTGAAACCGTCCATGAAGATCGTCACGGTCGGGAACTCCATGCCCCCGTACGTGCCGACCTTGCCGGCCTTGGTGTAACCGGCGGACAGGTAGCCGGCGAGGAACGCGGCCTCGGCCGTGTTGTAGAGCAGCGGCTTGACGTTGTCGGGCTTGTCGTCGCCGCCGGCGTCGTCGATGAGGATGAAGTCGGTGTCGGGGTTCGCGGTGGCCGCGTCGACGGTGGCGGTCGCGAGGGCGAAGCCGACGGTCACGATCGCGTTGCAGCCCTCGGAGACCATGTTCTCGACGTTGGGGCCGTACTCGGTCTCGGTGTTCGACTCGGCCTTCTTGAGCGGAACGCCGATCTCATCGGCCGCCTTCTGCGCGCCCTCCATCGAGAGCTGGTTGAACGACTTGTCGTCGAAGCCGCCGAAGTCGGAGACGATGCACGTCTGGAAGTCCGAGGCAGCCGGCTTCTCGCCGCCGCCCGCAGGCTTGTCGGTCGGCGCCTGGCCGCAGCCGGCGAGAGCGAAGATCACACCAGCGGCGACTGTCGCGCTGAGCAGCTTCTTGGTGGTGGAGATGGTCAACTCGTTCCTCCCTCAAGGACTCCGCGGCCCTCGCGGATCGCTCAAAGTTACCTAGTGTTTCGCCGTTTGGGCATGTTCGGCCCGCGCGGGCTGGCGAATGGTTACAAACCTGAAATCAACGCAACTGATGAGCAGGCGGGCCTGCTCATCGGAGCACGGGAGTGAGGCTCAGAGCACGTCGCCGCGACCGGTGACCTTCAGCGACTCAACGACGCCCTTCACCCGCTGCGCGTTCTCCACGGTGGTGACGAGCAGAGCATCCGGAGTGTCGACGACGACGATGTCCTGCACACCGACCAGGCTGATAACGCGCGACGTCTGGCTGACGAGGATGCCGCTGGCCGCGTCGGACAGCACCCTCGCCTTGGGCCCGAGCACGGCGAGGTCGTTCTTGCGGCCGTTCGTGATGAGCTTGGTCAGCGAGGCGAAGTCGCCCACGTCGTCCCAGTCGAAGTGGCCGGGCACCACCGCGAGGCGTCCTCGCTTCGCCGCCGGCTCGGCGACCGCGTAGTCGATGGCGATCTTCTTCAGCCGGGGCCAGATCCGGTCGACGGCCGGCCCACGGCGGTCACGGTCGTCCCATGCCTCGGCGAGCTCGGTGAGGCCGGCGTGCAGCTCGGGCTCGTTGGCGGCGAGCTCGTCGAGCAGCACGCTCGCCTTCGAGATGAACATGCCCGCGTTCCAGAGGTAGCCCCGGTCGGCGAGGTACGACTTCGCCGTCTCCAGGTCGGGCTTCTCGACGAAGCTCTCGACGAGGGCCGCTTCGCGCGCGCGCTCGACGACGAGCTCCTCTCCCTTCTTGATGTAGCCGAAGCCGACGGCCGGCTCGGTCGGGGAGATGCCGATCGTGCAGATGTACCCCTCCCTGGCGACCTCGACGGCGTCGCGCACGGCGAACTCGAAGACCCGCGTGCCCCGGATCACGTGATCGGCGCTGAACGAGCCGATGATGACATCGGGGTCGCGCCTGTGCAGGATCGCCGCCGCCAGCCCGATCGCGGCGGGGGACTCGCGCGGCTCCGATTCGAGGAAGACGTTGTGGTCGGGGATGCCGGGGAGCTGGTCTTCGACGGCGGCGCGATGTGCACGCCCTGTGACGACCGCGATGCGCTCCGGACCGGCCAGCGGTTCCAGGCGATCCCAGGTGTCCCGCAGGAGGGAGTGGCCGGAGCCGGTGAGGTCGTGCAGGAACTTCGGCGCATCCGCTCGCGACAGCGGCCACAGCCTGCTGCCGATGCCGCCCGCCGGGATGACCGCGTAGAAGTCCTTGATGGGTTCGTTCACCCTGCCAGGGTAGCCGTCGCAGATCATGTCGAGAACGCATCGTCACCATGCGCAAAACCTCTCGACATCGAGAGACTTAGGCTCCCCTTCGTCGCCCGCGAGAGCCGACGGGAATAGGATGGTCAGCGATCGGCCGTGCCTGGCGTTTCGACAGGCTGACACTTGGACCACGCAGTGCACGCGACCGAGTCACTTCGATCCAGGGAGGACGACCGTGTCCGCAAGCGCTCGCTTGACACCGTCGATTTCGGAAACCACGTCCAAGACCCCGCGCGGCACCCTCTATCGGGGTCGCGAAGGCATGTGGTCGTGGGTGCTTCACCGCATCACCGGAGTCGCCATCTTCTTCTTCCTGCTGGTGCACGTGCTCGACACGGCGCTCATCAGGGTGTCCCCCGAGGCGTACAACGCCGTGATCGGCACGTACAAGAACCCCATCATGGCGCTGGGCGAGGTCGTGCTGGTCGCCGGGATCGTCTTCCACGCCCTCAACGGCCTGCGCATCATCGCGGTCGACTTCTGGTCGAAGGGCGCGCGCTACCAGCGTCAGCTCTTCTGGGGCGTCATCGCCGTGTGGGTCGTGCTCATGGCCGGATTCGTCCCCCGCCACCTCATGCTCGCGTTCGCCGGATTCGGAGGAGGACACTGATGAGCGCTCAGACCGTCGCCGCCCCCGTCCGTCGTCAGCGCGGCGTGAACCTGGAGAAGTGGGGCTGGCTGTTCATGCGCGGCTCCGGCGTCGTCCTCGTCGTGCTGATCTTCGGCCACCTCTTCATCAACCTCATGGTCGGCGAGGGCATCCACGCCCTGGACTTCGCGTTCATCGCGGGCAAGTTCGCGTCGCCGTTCTGGCAGTGGTGGGACGTGCTCATGCTGTGGCTCGCCCTCATCCACGGCGCCAACGGCATGCGCACGATCGTCAACGACTACGTCACGAACACCACCGCGCGCAGGGTGCTCATCTGGGCGCTCGGCCTCGCGGCGGCGCTCCTCATCCTCCTCGGCACCCTGGTCGTCTTCACGTTCGACCCGTGCCTGGGCGTGACCGAGTCGAGCACGCTGTGGGACACCTGCCAGGCCGCGGCCAACTGATAGAGAAGGCAAACGACAAGTGACTACTCAGGCCCAGGATTCCGTCGTCCGCGACGGGGTGCACTACCACCAGTTCGACATCGTGATCGTGGGCGCCGGAGGCGCCGGCATGCGCGCGGCCATCGAAGCAGGCCCCGGCGCGAAGACCGCGGTCATCTCGAAGCTCTACCCGACGCGCTCCCACACGGGGGCGGCGCAGGGCGGCATGGCCGCGGCGCTCGCCAACGTCGAGGAGGACAGCTGGGAGTGGCACACCTTCGACACGGTCAAGGGTGGCGACTACCTCGTCGACCAGGACGCCGCCGAGATCCTCGCCAAGGAGGCCATCGACGCGGTCATCGACCTGGAGAACATGGGTCTCCCCTTCAACCGCACGCCCGAGGGAAAGATCGATCAGCGCCGCTTCGGCGGCCACACCGCGGAGCACGGCAAGAGCCCGGTGCGCCGCGCGTGCTACGCCGCCGACCGCACCGGCCACATGATCCTGCAGACGCTGTTCCAGAACTGCGTGAAGCTCGGCATCAACTTCTTCAACGAGTTCTACGTGCTCGACCTCATCACGGTGAAGGATGCCGATGGACGAACGCAGGTCGCCGGCGTCGTCGCCTACGACCTCGCCACCGGTGAGCTGCACGTCTTCCACTCCAAGGCCGTCATCTTCGCGACGGGCGGCTTCGGCAAGATCTTCAAGACCACGTCCAACGCGCACACCCTCACGGGAGACGGCGTGGGGATCGTCTGGCGCAAGGGCCTCCCCCTCGAGGACCTCGAGTTCTTCCAGTTCCACCCGACGGGCCTCGCCGGCCTCGGCATCCTCCTCACCGAGGGTGCTCGAGGCGAGGGCGCGATCCTCCGCAACGCGTCGGGCGAGCGGTTCATGGAGCGCTACGCCCCGACCATCAAAGACCTCGCGCCGCGTGACATCGTCGCGCGGTGCATGGTGCAGGAAGTGGCAGAGGGACGCGGGGCCGGGCCGCACAAGGACTATGTGCTGCTCGACTGCACCCACCTGGGTGCCGAGGTCCTCGAGACCAAGCTCCCGGACATCACCGAGTTCGCCCGCACGTACCTCGGCGTCGACCCCGTGGTCGAGCCCGTGCCCGTCATGCCGACGGCGCACTACGCCATGGGCGGCATCCCGACCAACAACAACGCCGAGGTCCTCGCCGACAACACCACCGTCGTGCCCGGTCTCTACGCCGCCGGTGAGTGCGCGTGCGTCTCGGTGCACGGCGCCAACCGCCTCGGCACGAACTCGCTGCTCGACATCAACGTGTTCGGGAAGCGCGCCGGCCGCAACGCGGTCGAGTACGTCAAGACCGCCGACTTCGTCCCGCTCCCGGAGAACCCGGCCGCGTTCGTGTCCGACATGCTCGAGGGCCTGCGGAACAACCAGGGCACCGAGCGCGTCGCCGTGCTGCGCAAGACGCTGCAGGAGGAGATGGACAGGGGTGCGCAGGTGTTCCGCACGCATGAGTCCCTCGAGCACGTGCTCGGCGTGATCGCCGAGCTGCGCGAACGCTACAAGAACGTGCACGTCGACGACAAGGGCCACCGCTTCAACACCGACTTGCTCGAGGCCGTGGAGCTGGGCTTCCTGCTCGACATCGCCGAGGTCGTCGTCTATGCCGCGCAGAACCGCGAAGAGAGCCGCGGCGGACACATGCGCGACGACTTCCCGAAGCGCGACGACGAGAACTACATGAAGCACACCATGGCGTACCTGACGGGCGACCCGCACTCGTCGACGCCGAGCGACCACATCAAGCTCGACTGGAAGCCCGTCGTCGTGACGAACTACCAGCCGATGGAGAGGAAGTACTGATCATGTCGACCGTCGCAGAGGCGCCAACCGCCGACTCCGCCGCAAACGACAGCGGTGTGCAGTCCTTCATCGTCACGTTCAACATCCGCCGGTTCGACCCGGAGGTCGACTCCGAGCCGCACTGGGTCGACTACGACGTCGAGCTGTACTCCACCGACCGCGTGCTCGACGCACTGCACAAGATCAAGTGGGAGGTCGACGGATCGCTCACCTTCCGCCGGTCGTGCGCGCATGGCATCTGCGGGTCCGACGCCATGCGGATCAACGGCCGCAACCGCCTCGCCTGCAAGACGCTGATCAAGGACCTCGACATCTCGAAGCCGATCTATGTCGAGGCGATCAAGGGCCTCCCCCTCGAGAAGGACCTCGTCGTCGACATGGAGCCGTTCTTCGCGTCGTACCGCGAAGTGCAGCCGTTCCTCGTCGCCAACTCCGTGCCGGAGAAGGGCAAGGAGCGCGTGCAGTCGATCGCCGACCGTGCGATCTTCGACGACACCACCAAGTGCATCCTGTGCGCGGCGTGCACCTCGTCGTGCCCGGTGTTCTGGACGGACGGGCAGTACTTCGGCCCGGCGGCGATCGTGAACGCCCACCGGTTCATCTTCGACTCGCGCGACGACAACGCCGCCGTGCGTCTCGACATCCTCAACGACAAGGAGGGCGTGTGGCGGTGCCGCACGACCTTCAACTGCTCCGAGGCCTGCCCCCGAGGCATCGAGGTCACCAAGGCGATCGCCGAGGTGAAGCAGGCCGTGCTGCGCGGTCGCCCCTGACGGCACGAACCATGGCGAAGGGCGGTCTCTGCGGAGACCGCCCTTCGTCATGACGGCGACCCGTCAGGGTCGCCCCGATGTCCGACCCCCACCTAGGCTGGAACCATGCCACATCTGCGTATCGCCACGGTCAATGTCAATGGGATCAGGGCGGCCGCCCGAAACGGGATGGGCACCTGGCTCGACAGCGCCGACATCGACATCCTCACGCTCCAGGAGGTCCGCGGCCAGGACGAGCACCTCGAAGCTGCGCTCCCCGGCTGGACCTTCGTCCATGACGAGGGCACCGCCAAGGGACGCGCCGGCGTGGCGATCGCGAGCCGCACGGCGGCGCTGGCATCACGCACCGAGTTCGGCGATGCGGATTTCGACTCGAAGGGCCGCTGGATCGAGGCCGACTTCCTGCTCGGCGACCAGCCGCTCACGGTCGTCAGCGCGTACGTGCACACCGGCGAGGCCGACACCCCCAAGCAGGACGAGAAGTGGCGCTACCTCGACGCCTTCGGCCGTCGCCTCAGTGAACTCGGCCAGGAGGGAGCGCTCGCCCTCGTCACCGGAGACCTCAACGTCGGCCACCGCGAGCTCGACATCAAGAACTGGCGCGGCAACCGTAAGAAGGCCGGCTTCCTGCCGCGAGAGCGGGCGTACTTCGACCGTTTCCTCGGCGAGGCCGGTGCGGAGGTGCGATGCGTCGACGGAACCGTGGGCACGGGACTGGGCTGGGTCGACGTGGGGCGGAGATTCCACGGCGACGTGGACGGACCGTACACCTGGTGGTCCATGCGCGGCCAGGCGTTCGACAACGATTCCGGATGGCGCATCGATTACCACTTGGCGACGCCGGCCCTGGCTGAGCGCGTGATCTCCTACCACGTGGCCCGCGCGGCGACCTACGACCAGCGCTGGAGCGATCACGCTCCGGTGGTCGTGGACTACAGCTACTGACCCAGAAGCGCCTGCAGGGCCCTGGCCGCCACGGCCCTGGCCGCCACGGCCCTGCTCTCCGCGGCCCTGGTCTCCGCGGCCCTGACCCGGTCGCTCGGGCGCATAGGATTGACGGATGAACAAGCCTCGCCTCTACTCAGGAATGCAGCCCTCCGCCGATTCGCTCCAGATCGGCAACTACATCGGGGCCCTCCTGCAGTGGCGCGAGCTGCAGACGTCGTACGACGCGTTCTTCTCGGTCGTCGACCTCCACGCCCTCACTGTGGCCCAGGACCCTGCGGTCCTGCGCGAGAAGACCCGCCGCACGGCAGCGCAGTACATCGCCGCCGGGATCGAACCGTCGCAGTCGACGCTGTACGTGCAGTCGCACGTGCGCGCCCACGCCGAGCTCGCCTGGATCCTCTCGACCATCACGGGCTTCGGCGAGGCCGGCCGCATGACGCAGTTCAAGGACAAGTCGGCCCGCTACGGCGCTGACGCCACGAGCGTCGGTCTCTTCACCTACCCGGTGCTCATGGCTGCCGACATCCTGCTCTACCAGACCGACGTCGTGCCCGTCGGCGACGATCAGAAGCAGCACGTCGAACTCACGCGCGACCTGGCCGAGCGCTTCAACTCGCGCTTCGGCGAGACCTTCACGGTCCCGCGCCCGGTTATCCAGAAGGACACGGCGCGCATCTACGACTTGCAGAACCCGACGTCGAAGATGTCGAAGTCGGCGGAGAGCGACGCGGGTGTGATCTGGATGCTCGACGACCCGGCGAAGTCCGCGAAGAAGATCATGCGCGCCGTCACCGACAACGAAGGCTCGGTCCGCTTCGACCGCGAGAACAAGCCGGGTGTGTCGAACCTGCTCACGATCTATGCCGCCCTCACCGGTCGGCAGATCCCCGCCATCGAGGACGAGTACGCGGGGCGCGGCTACGGCGACTTCAAGAAGGGCCTGGCCGAGGTCGTGGTCGCCGAGTTCGAGCCCGTGCGCGCTCGCGCGCTGGAGCTGCTCGACGATCCGGCAGAGCTCGACCGCATCCTCGCCGCGAACGCGGAACGCGCGGATGCCGTCGCCGATGCGACCCTCGGCGACGTCTATGACCGCGTCGGTCTGCTACGTCGAGCCTGAGCGCACCGCCTAGGATGGGGGCGTGACCGATCCGCAGCTGCCCCCATCCGGCGCCCTCCCTCCCGTGCCTCCTGCCCCGCAGCCCCCGGCAGCACAGCCCCCGGCTCCGCAGTACCCCGGCTACGCCCAGGCGCCGGGCACGACTCCGTCGCCCTCGGTTCAGCCGGCGTACGCGCCCACGGTGCAGACTCCGCCTCCCGGCGCGTATCAGGTCCCTGTCGGCGGCTACCCCGCTCCGTCCGGCGGTTATGCGGTGCCGGAGCCAGGGAAGCCCACCGGCTCCGGCATGTTCGGCGTGCTCGCCTTCGTCTTCGGCCTCATCGCCGGCATCGTCGCACCTATCGTGATCGGCTTCCTCGGCGTCGAGATCGGCACCCGCATCCCCGCCGGCATCGACGCGGGGAACACCGACCGTCTGCTGGAGGTGCTCTCCCCCGCCCGCGATCAGGTGCTGTGGGCGGAGATCACCTTCTGGATCGCCACGGTGCTCGGCATCGCGGCGATCGTGCTCGGCATCCTCTCGATCCGGGCCAGGCGGAGCCGTGGCCTGGGGATCACGGGTCTCGTGCTCGCCGTGCTCGGACCGCTGCTCTACGGCGTCGTGCTGCTCTTCGCGGTGCCCCTGGGCACCGCCATGGGATTCGCGCGCTGATCAGTGGCGCTGTGCGCACCCCGCCGACCTTTTAGGCCGACCTCTCAGGCTGCGCGCCCTGCACCGCCCCCGTGCACGATTCACCTCGGGGCGTGATGCTTCTGCTGGGCGGCCAGCAACCCGTCCGACACGAGCAGCTCCACGGCATCCGCCGCATCCGACACGAGGATCGGCAGGGTCGTGCGCTCGTCCTTGCCGAACGGTGCGAGCACCCAATCGGCCGGGTCCTGCCGACCGGGAGGGCGCCCGATCCCCACGCGCACACGTGGAAACTCGGGCGTCGTGATCGCCCTCGCCACGTCGCGCACGCCGTTGTGCCCGCCGTGTCCTCCGCCGATCTTGAGCTTCACCGTGTCGAAGGGGATGTCGAGTTCGTCGTGCACGACGACGACTCGCTCGGCCGGCACCGAGTAGAACCGCGCGAGCGCAGCGACCGGTGTGCCGGAGACATTCATGAAGGTGTTGGGCTTTGCGAGCACCAGCTTGTCGGCACCGGGGCGCAGCCACGTCTCGACCACGCGCGCACCGGCCTTGTGCTCACGGAAGCTCTCGCCGCGACGCGCCGCGAGCTCGTCGACGACCATCTGTCCGACGTTGTGCCGGGTCGCCTCGTACCGGGGCCCCGGATTGCCGAGCCCGACCACGAGCCACGTGGATGCCATGCCATCGTCCTTTCATCCGACATCGCCGGACCTCGGTCAGGATACGACAGAGGGGGCGCGAACAGCTCGCGCCCCCTCTGCGATGAGATCGGGATTACTCCGCGGCGGCCTCGTCGGCAGCGGCCTCGTTCTCGGAGGACTCCTCCTCCTCGACGACGGCGGTCTCGGCCGAGACGGCCACGACGAGCACCTCGGGGTCGGTGACGAGCGTGGAGCCCTGAGGCAGCACGACGTCGGCGGCGGTGATGTGCGCGCCCTCCTCGAGACCCTCGACAGACACCTCGATGTGCTCGGGGATATGCGTCGCCTCGGCCTCGATCGAGATCGTGGCGGAGTCGAGGTTCACGATGGTGCCCGGGGCCGACTCGCCGGTCACGACGACGGGAACGTCGATGGCGACCTTCTCGCCCTTCTTGACGACGAGCAGGTCGATGTGCTCGATGATCTGGTGCACCGGGTCCTTCTGCACGTCCTTCACCAGGGCGAGCTGCTGCGTGCCCTCGATGTCGAGCTCGAGCAGTGCGTTGGCGCGGCGGACGATCAGCGAGACCTGGTGGCCGGGAAGCGCGACGTGCACGGGGTCGGTGCCGTGGCCGTAGAGGACCGCGGGGATCTTGCCTGCGGCGCGCAGACGACGGGCGAAGCCCTTGCCGAAGCTGGTGCGCAGCTCGGCCTGGACCTTGGTGTCTTCAGACATGAGGTTCTCCTTCGGGGCACGCAGCGAGCAGCCGCGCGGTGGTCTGGGAATTGCGGACTCGGGCGTCGACACGAGGACACAGCCCACCGTGGGTGCATCGCCGCGTCGATCACGGACGTCCGCGCATGCGCAAGCGTCCCTCGCCGAGGTACCTCTTCATGGTACCCGATGACCCGATAGGCTGAAGACACCGGTCCTTCCACCCAGATCACGGAGAAACCCATGCTCGACGGCGCCTTCCTCTCTCACGCACTCGCATGGCTGATCGGCGCGATGACGGTGTGCGCGGCGGTCTGCACGTTCGGCGCGCTGTTCTCGCTCGGCCGCTCGGGCTACCGCAAGGACTGAACCCCCTCCGTCGTCACCTCGGGCGGCCGCGGCCCGAGGATTCGCTCGCGCCTACCGCGCAGCGTTGACGATGGCCGACACGGTGCCCTCGACCCCCGCCGACTCCCCCACCCTGACCCCGTGCTCGTCGTCCGCGAGAGGCTCGAGGGTCTGCAGCTGGGACTCCAGCAGCGACGCCGGCATGAAATGATCCGTGCGGGCGCGCATCCGCTCCTCCAGCTCCGTCTTGGGCACGGCGAGCTCGGCGAAGAACGCATCGGGCGCCTCGCTCCGGATGACGTCGCGGTAGGCCCTCTTGAGCGCCGAACACGCGATGACGATATCGTCGCGTTCGCGCAGCGTGGCCCCCACCTGCCGCAGCCACGGCATCCGGTCGTCGTCCTGGAGAGGGATGCCTGCAGCCATCTTGGCGACGTTCGCCGCCGGATGCAGGTCGTCGCCGTCGACGAATCGCGCACCGATGCGCTCGGCGAGAGCCCGACCGACCGTCGACTTGCCCGAGCCGCTCGGACCCATCACGACGATGCGCACGTTCATTCCTCCCGGCGGAAGTCGAGGAGCACCTTGCAGGAGCTCGCGGGATCGGCGGCCAGCGCGAACGCGTCGATGGCGTCCGCCGCGGGCCGCACGTGGCTGATGATACCGCTGACGTCGAGCGATCCGTCTGCGAGTGCGGTGATGACCTCGCCGAACTCGGCCCCGAAGCGGAACGATCCCACCAGCGACAGCTCGCGCGAGATCGCCGTGGCGAGCGGAGCGGGGACGTCGCCGGCGCGCTGGAGCCCGAGCATCACGACCGTGCCGCCGCGCGTCGCCGCCGAGACCGCTGCGGCGAACCCGGGCACGGTACCGCTCGACTCGACGACGACGTCGGCGTGGAGCGCCGCGATGGCCTCGCCGTCGCGGGCGTCGAGGCCGGCGATGCCGCGCGCCTGGGCGATCTCGCGCGGTGCTCGCTCGAGATCCGTCACCGTGACGGCAGACGCGCCGCCCCGCACGGCGACGGAGGCGACGAGCTGGCCGATGGGCCCTGCGCCGATGACCGCGACGGATCGCCCTCGTATCTTGCCGGCGCGCTCGATCGCGTGCCAGGCGACCGCGCCAGGCTCGGCGAGGGCTGCGGTGCGCAGGTCGAGTCCCGACGGCAGCGCGTGCACCATGCGGGCAGGGAGTACGACCCGCTGGGCGAACGCACCCTGCGTGTGCGGCAGGTGCATGGCCGAGCCCAGGTAGGTCGATGCGGGAGCGAGCTGCGGGCGCTCCCTCGGCCACGGCGTGACGCCGTCTCCTCGCGGGGTGAGCGGATGCACGGCGACCGGGGTCCCGACCGCCGGCCCCGTTCCGTCTGCTGCGGCGACGCTCACGATCCCCGAGACCTCATGCCCCAGCACCATGGGCTCACGCAGCACGGACGCCCCCGCCGCACCATGTCGCCAATAGTGGAGGTCGGAGCCGCAGATCCCGCCGAAGGCGATGTCGACGACGACCTCGTCGGAGGCGGGGTTCGGCGCGCCGATGTCTTCGATGCGCAGATCGTCGGCGGCGTGCGCCACGACGGCGAGGTTCTCCATGCTGTCTGCTTCTTTCCCAGGATCTTCCGCGGATCGGCACTTCTGTCAGAGCAGCGGCGTGACGAGCTCGGTGCCCGCCACCCGCACCGTGACCACCTGGCCGGGGTGTACGGGCGCCTGCGAGTACGGCGCCCCGGTCATGACGATGTCGCCCGGCCCGAGCGGCATCCACCGACTCGCATACTCCAGGCACTCCCTGATCGAGACGGGCAGCTCGCGGCTGCTCGTGCGGGACACGGCCCGGCCGTCGACATCGACCTCGAGCTCCACGTCGTCGATACCGGCCGATGTGTCGATCCAGGGCGCGAGGGGTGTGTAGCCCCGGCCCGCCTTGGACTCGAAGTTGCGCGGGTCGTGGGCGTTGCGTTCAGGACTCGACAGGTCGTTCACGGCGGTGATCCCGAGAACATACTCATGTGCCTTCGCGGCAGTGAGGCCGTCGGTCGCCCGTCCGATCACGACGCAGATCTCGCCCTCGGCGACCGCTGCGCCCGCATCGCGGCGCAGTGCCACGGGCTTCCCTCCTGCCACGACGGTGCGGGGGTTCTTCAGCCACGCCTGCACGGGCGACGGATGCTCCGGCCCGTTCTGCGCGATCCCCACCACCACGAGCGGCGCCACGGGCGCCATGAGGTCGCCGGCGACGACGGCTCCTTCGTCTTCGGGCGCCAGCCCGCTGAAGGGGTCGGCCGTGACGATCATCGCGTCGCCGTCGCGACGCACCCATCGCGTTCCGCCCGTCGTCGCGACGCGCCCCAGCAGCATCAGACGACCGCCGTCATGCCGCCGTCGACGAACAGGGTCTGCCCGTTGACGAAGTCGCTCGCGGAGCTCGCCAGGAAGACGGCCGCTCCGACGAGGTCGCGCGTGTCTCCCCAGCGTCCGGCCGGAGTGCGCTCGCGCACCCACCGGGAGAAATCCTCGTCGTCGACGAGCGCCCGGGTGAGGTCGGTCGCGAAGTAGCCGGGGGCGATGGCGTTCGCCTGGATGCCGTGCGGGGCCAAGTCCGCGCACAGCCCCTTCGTGAACATGACCACGGCGCCTTTGGTGGCCGCGTAGGCCGCGATCGACGGACGGGCGAGCTGTGACTGCACACTGCCGATCTGGATGATCTTGCCGCTGCCGCGCGCGATCATTCCTGCCGCCACACGCCGCGACAGGTGGAACACGCTCGCGAGGTTCGTCTGCACGAGCGCGTCCCAGTCGTCATCCGAGAACTCGGCGATCGGCGCGCGGCGCTGCACTCCCGCGTTGTTGACGAGGATGTCGGGGGTGCCCACGAGTCGTTCGACCTCGCCCATGCCGGCGTCGACCGATGCGGAGTCCGACACGTCGAACACCACGCTCCGAGTCTCGGCGCCGGTGGCGTGCGCGATCTCGGCGGCTGCCGCACGGGCCTTGGCCGCATCGCGACCGTGCACGACGACGCTGGCTCCTGCGCCGGCCAACCCCTCGGCGAGAGCGCGGCCGATGCCCTGACTCGACCCCGTGACGAGGGCCGCCCGTCCGGAGAGATCGAAGGCCGCAAGGCCCGCGGGCAGAGCCGTCACGGCGCCACGGCCTTGATCGACACGGTGGTGGCGAACACGTCGTCGCCGCCCTCGGTGCGCGAGACCTTGATGGCGTCGTCGATGCGGGTGAGGTCGCGTCGGAGCGTCTCCGGTGCGAGGAACGTGCACGCCGTCGTGATGAGGGCGAGCGTCGCCATGTACGTGGCCAGCAGGATCCAGTTGCCGCCGCTCACGGCGATCAGGTAGGCGCCGAGGACGCCGGCGAGTCCTCCGGCCAGCACGGCCGAGATCTCACGGGCCATCGCGACGCCCAGATAGCGGTGACGGTTGCCGAAGAGCTCGGGCAGCATCGCGCACTGCGGGCCGAGCATCGTGTTCACCGCGACGCCGATGCCGACCGCGATGACCGCGACGGCGAGCACGTGGTTGCCCAGCGACAGCATCCACCACGCGGGGAAGGTGTAGACCAGCATGAAGACCGAACCGGCCCGGTAGACCGTGCGTCGGCCGAAGCGGTCGGACAGGTGACCGGCGAACGGAACCGAGAACACGCCGATCAGCGAGCCGATCGTGACACCCCACGTGAGGAGGCTCTTGTCGGCGGCGTCGCCGAGCACGGAGACGAAGAAGGCGAGGCTGAGCGTCTGGAACATGTACGAGCCGCCGTTCTCCGCCATGCGCAGCCCGACGCCGACGATCACGCCGGGGAGTCCGTGCGTGAAGATGTCGCGGATGGGCCGGTCGGCGATCTGCTCGTGCTTCTCGAGCTCGATGAAGGTCGGCGTCTCGCGCAGGCGCATGCGGATGAACAGCGCGAGCATGATGAGCACGAACGACGCGAGGAACGGCACCCGCCATCCCCACGACAGCAGCTGGTCGCTCGGCAGCAGCGCGATGCCGCTGAACACGAGGGCGGCAAGCAGCGTGCCCGCCTGGATGCCGATGAACGGCAGTGCGGCGAAGAAGCCGCGGCGCTTGATGGGGGCGTACTCCGCCATCAGCACGGTCGCGCCGGCCTGTTCGGCCCCGGCGCCGAAGCCCTGCAGCAGCCTCAGCAGGACGAGGATGATCGGCGCCCAGATTCCGATGATCTCGTAGGTCGGCAGGAGGCCGATCGCCGTGGAGGCTCCGCCCATCAGGAGGATGGTGACGACGAGGACCCACTTGCGGCCGAGCTTGTCACCGAGCACGCCGAAGAACAGTCCGCCGAACGGTCGCGCGAGGAAGCCGACCCCGAACGTGGCGAACGCGAGGACCGTCGCCATGCCCGGGTCTCCCTGCGGGAAGAAGAGGACGTTGAAGATCAGAGCGGTCGACAGGCCGTACAGGGCGAAGTCGAAGTACTCGAGTGCGCTGCCGAGGCTCGACGCGAGCGTGGCGCGGCGCAGGTTCGCAGCGTATTCCGGGTCATCGGATGCTGCGCGGGGTGTCGTACGGGTGTCGGTCACTGCCATCTCCTTCGATCGGCTTCGCCAGCGGCGTGCGCACGACTTTACCAGCCGATTGGATTGGGTTCAACCCTTTGAACAGAAGGCACGCGCGCGACATCACTGACCTCGGTCGCCGACGGTCATCGAACGCGGGCGGCGTCCCGCGTCAGCGCCGGGCCGCGGCGCTGAAGGGGTTGGTGAGCGCCGTCGCCGCGTCGCGCAGCGCCTCCCCCACGCGCTCGATGCGCTCATACTCGGCTTCGGCAGCGCGGATGGCGACACCGAGGGCGAGCGGCGGATCAGACGGCGCCCATCCGGGAAGAGCGACGGCGACGCCGACGACCCCGCGGAACGACTCCTCGGCATCGAGGGCCCACCCCCGCTTGCGGGCAGCGGCGAGGGATTCCAGGAGTCCGGCAAGGGTCGTCGTGCTGCGCTCGGTCAGCGCCGGGAAGACGGCATCCTCCCCCAGCAGGGCGACCACCTCGTCGTCGGTCATCGCAGCCAGGAGCGCGCGACCCGTCGCAGAGAGCGCCGCCGGAAGGCGCGACCCGAGCGGCGTACCGAGGCGCAGAGTCCGCGACCCCTCGTGCCGGGCGAGGTAGAGCGCATCCGCGCCGTCGAGCATGGCGACCTGCACCAGCTCGGAGCTCAGCACCGGCGACGCCTCGCAGACGCTGTAGAACTCGCGGATCTGATTGAACTGCGCGGCGAACGCACCCCCGAGCTCCGCGGTGCGCAGGCCGAGGCGATATCCCTGGGCCGTGCGCTCGATCATCCCTCCCGCCTCGAGTGCGAGGCAGAGGTTCGCGGTCGACGACTTCGCCAGTCCGAGACCGCCGGCGAGCTCCGTCAGGGTTCGCGGTCCTCCTGCGTCGGCGAGCAGGCCGAGCAGACGGATGCTGCGGGTCACGGCCGGAGCGGGATCGCGCCCGTCCCTGCTGTCGTCGTCCATGCGCTCCTCCGCGGCTGATCAGTAGAACTCGACCGTATCGACCACGGAGCGCAGAGGCAGCCCATCGAGCAGGCGCGCCGCGTTCTCGGCGAACCGGCGGGCGATGCGCTCCTCCTCCTTCGAGCTGAGCGCGGCGGTGTGCGGGCTCACCAGCACGCGCGGATGCGTCCACAGCGCCGAGTCCTGCGGGAGCGGTTCGACCTCGAAGACATCGAGGGCCGCGAACGAGACCCGGCCGTCGTCGAGAGCCGCCAGCAAGGCGCTCTCATCGATCACGGTGCCGCGTCCGACGCTCGCCAGCACCGCACCGGGCTTGATCGCGTCGAACACCTCCGCGCCGACGAGGTGGTGGGTCTGGTCGGTGCCGGGGAGGGTCACCACGACCGCGTCCACCTCGCGCACGGCGTCGACGAGCTCGTCGAGCGGAACCAGGCGATCGACGCCCTCGACGGGCTCACCGGAGCGCGTCGTCCCCCACACACGTGCACCGAGCGCGTGGAAGCGGCGAGCGCACTCGGCGCCGATGCCGCCGAGCCCCACCACCAGCACCGTCATCTCGTCGATCTGCCGCATCTCCCAGCGCTCTGGCCAGGTGCGCGCGCGCTGGTCGTCGAGAAGCCGCGGCAGCCCCTTGGCCCCTGCCAGAATGCCGAACACCGCGAACTCGGCCAGCGGGCCACCGTGCACTCCGGCGCTCGTCGTGAACACGATCCGGTCGAGGTCGGCGCGATCCAGCCCCGCCGCCTTGACCTGACTGCCCCCGCCCGCGGCCGTCGTCATCACCCACCGCAGACGCGGGTTCGCCGCGACGGTGCGCGCGAGCGCCGCCGGGTCGACGTCGGGGATCCCGAACAGCGCGTCGGCCGAATCGACCATCGCGTCGAACGCGGCCTGCTGCTCCGGAGTCCGCACGTGGTCGGGGTCGCCCGACCAGTCGGCCGGCCCGCGCATGGGTCGCATCAGCGAGTGGTCGCGCACCATCTCGACGCGCGGCTCGAGCTCTTCGATCAGTCTGCAGAGGTCCTCGGCCAGCGGCACGGCCGCGACGGCGCGGAGACGATCCTGGGTGTCGGCCATGGCGTGTTGCCTCCTCGGGAGTACTCTCGTTCCGGCGAGTCTAGCGCAGATACAACCAACTGAACACTATCCATCCTGCTGAATTGTTGGTACGGTGGCGCCATGACCTCCGCCACCCTCACCGTCGGGATCGTCGGCCTCGGCGCCATGGGCCGTCCGATGGCAGAGCGCCTGCTCGCCGCACGCGGCGAACTCGTCGTGCACTCCCGGCGGCCGCAGCCCGAGCTCGCCTCCGCGGGCGCCACCGTCGCCGCGAGCGCGCGCGAGCTCGGTGCGCGGGCCGACGTCGTATTGTCGATGCTGCCCGATCTCCCCGAGCTCGAAGCGCTCCTCGACGGTGAGGACGGACTGCTCGCGGACGCCGGCGACCTGCTCCTGCTCATCGGCTCCACCTCCTCGGCTCCCGCGGTCCGCGAGCTCGCTGACCGTCTCGCCGCACGCACGGACGGCCGCGTGCGCGTGGTCGACTGTCCGGTCTCCGGCGGAGTCGACGGAGCCGCCGCCGGGTCGCTCTCGATCATGCTCGGCGGCGCCGAGGCCGACGCGGCGATCGCCGCAGACGTGCTCTCGCCGTGCGGCACGCCCGTGCTGCTCGGCCCGCTCGGGGCGGGCGAGGTCGCGAAGGCGTGCAACCAGCTCGTCGTCTCCGCCACGATCCTCGCCCTCGGCGAGGCGACCGTGCTCGCCGAGCGCTCCGGCCTCGACCTCGACGCCCTGTGGACCCTGCTCGGCGGAGGCTACGCCGGCTCGCGACTGCTGGAGAGCCGCAAGGACAAGCTGGTCACGGGCGACGACTCGCCCTCCGGCATGGCGCAGTACATGGTGAAGGACCTGCGGTTCGCGTCGGACATCGCCGCCGCCACCGGCACCTCCCCCGCCCTGCTACCCGCGCTGCGCGGCGCCTTCGACGAGATCGTCGCGAGCGGTCTGGGCGACCGCGATATCTCCGTAACGCGCCGCTTCATCGCATCCCGCGACACACGCGCGTCGTGACGGCATCCGCCGCGATACCCTGAGACCATCCCCTACTTCACGACCGAGGAGCCTTCTGTGCCCGGAGCATCAGCGAACATCGGAGTCGTCGGACTCGCCGTCATGGGTTCGAACCTCGCCCGCAACCTCGCGAGTCGCGAGGGCAACACGGTGGCGATCTTCAACCGCAGCTACGAGAAGACGCAGACCCTCCTCGACGAGCACCCGGAGGCCGGCTTCATCCCGGCGAAGACGTACCAGGAGTTCGCCGACTCGCTGCAGAAGCCGCGCACCGCGATCATCATGGTCAAGGCCGGCGCCGGAACGGATGCCGTCATCGATTCGCTCCTCGAGGTGTTCGAGCCGGGCGACATCATCGTGGACGGCGGCAACGCCTACTTCCCCGACACGATCCGCCGGGAGAAGAAGGTCCGCGAGACCGGAGTGAACTTCGTCGGCGCCGGCATCTCCGGCGGCGAGGAGGGCGCACTCACCGGTCCGTCGATCATGCCGGGCGGCTCCGACGAGTCGTGGGTGACCCTCGGGCCGATCCTGAAGTCCATCGCGGCCGTCGCCGAGGGCGAGCCCTGCGTCACGCACGTCGGCCACGACGGCGCGGGCCACTTCGTGAAGATGGTGCACAACGGCATCGAGTACGCCGACATGCAGCTCATCGCCGAGGCCTACGACCTCATCCGCCGCGGCACCGGCAAGTCGCCCGCGGAGATCGCCGAGATCTTCGCCGAGTGGAACAAGGGCGAGCTCGAGAGCTACCTCATCGAGATCACCGCGGAGGTGCTCCGCCAGGTCGATGCCGAGACCGGCAAGCCGCTCGTCGATGTGATCCTCGATCAGGCCGGCGCCAAGGGCACGGGTGCCTGGACCGTGCAGACGGCTCTGTCGCTGGGCGTCCCCGTCTCGGGAATCGCGGAGGCGACCTTCGCGCGCTCGCTCTCCTCCCACCCGGAGCAGCGTGCGGTGGCGGCCGCGCTCCCGGGCCCCGACGGCGACTTCACCGTGGCGGCCGACGAGGTCGACGCCTTCATCGAAGACGTGCGCCTCGCCCTGTACGCCTCGAAGATCGTGGCGTACTCGCAGGGCTTCGACGAGATCCGCGCCGGCGCCGCCGAGTACGGCTGGAACATCGACCTCGGCGCGATCTCGAAGATCTGGCGCGGCGGGTGCATCATCCGCGCGCAGTTCCTCAACCGCATCGCCGACGCCTACGCCGCCGAGCCCGAGCTGCCGGTCCTGATGACGGCGCCGTACTTCGCCGAGGCCATCACGCGCGCCCAGGCATCGTGGCGCCGTGTGGTGGTCGCAGCCGCGCAGGCCGGCATCCCCGCGCCGGCGTTCTCGTCGTCGCTGTCGTACTACGACGGCATCCGCGCCGACCGCCTCCCCGCCGCGCTCGTCCAGGGCCAGAGGGACTTCTTCGGCGCGCACACCTACAAGCGCATCGACAAGGACGGCACCTTCCACACCCTGTGGTCGGGCGACCGCACCGAGATCGAGGCCGAAGACACCCACTGAGACACCGGCGAGTCGGACGGGAGCGCGGGGCCGCCGCCCCGCGCTCCCTCCGCTACCGGGTGACGTCCTGCACGACGCCGCCTGCCAGGCGGAGCCGTCGCGTCGCACGACGTGCGACCGCCGAGTCGTGCGTCACGACGATCATCGTGATGCCCTCGGCGCACAGCGCCTGCAGCAGATCGAGGATCTCGTCGCGCATGCTCTCGTCGAGGTTCCCCGTCGGCTCGTCGGCGAGCAGAACCCGCGGCCTCTTCACGATCGCACGCGCGATCGCCGCTCTCTGCTGCTGGCCTCCGGAGAGTTCCGCAGGGAGATGACCGCTCCGATCGGCGAGTCCGACGTGCGCGAGCGCCTCGGCCACCCTCGCTGCACGCTCAGACTTCCCGAGACGGAGCGGCTCGAGCGCCATGTCCACGTTCTCGGCCGCGGTGAGGGTCGGGACGAGGTTGAACCCCTGAAAGACGAACCCGATCTCGTCCGCCCGCAACCTCCCCAGCTCGCGCGAGGACGCCGACGCGAGCTCGACGCCGTCGAGCCTCAGCGAGCCCGACGTCGGTGTGTCCAGCGCGCCGAGCAGCTGCAGCAGCGTGGACTTCCCGCCTCCGGTCGGTCCCTGGATCGTGACGAACTCCCCCGGAAGGATCCGCAGGTCCACTCCGGTCAGGGCCTTCACCACGCGACCCTTCTGCGCATAGGTCCGTGTCACGGCGTCCAGGGTGTACAGCGGCCCCCGGACCTCGGGGTTCTCGCTCTCGGTTGCAACGTCTGCGATCGTCATGTCGTTCTCCTCCTCGTGATCATGTTCTGTGCCGTCGTACCGGTCATGCCACCGAGCGCAGCGCCTCGGCGGGGCTGAGCCTGGCGGCGCGCCATCCGCCGAAGGCCGCGGCGACGAGCCCGCCGAGAACGGCCACTCCCACCGCGGCGATCAGGACCCAGGGCGTGAGCGGTGCGCTCAGGACGATGTCGGCCGCCTCGGCGGCCTGGAACATCGCTCCGCCGCGGCCGCCACCGGTCGGGCCGCCTGCCATGCCTGCGGGACCGCCCTGCGCACCGCCCGCGGCGGAGGCCGCGATCGTCGGCCGGATGAGGGTGATCGCCACGATGCCGCCGATTCCGAGCACGAGGCCCGCCGCGCCGCCGATGAGCCCCTGCACCATCGACTCGCCGGCCACCTGGCGCACGACCCGCGCGTTCGACCAGCCGATGGCCTTGAGCGTGCCGAACTCCCTGGTGCGCCGGGAGACGCCGGACATCGTCAACAGCACCGAGAGCAGCAGCGCCACGGCCAGCACGACCACAGACAGCCACGTGCCGAGATTCGTGATGAGCGACGTCGCGCTGGCCAGAGACCCCGACACCGTCGACGCCAGCTCCGACTGCGAGGCCACGGTCGCATCGGGCAGAGCGTCCTCGATCGCCGCCTGCACGGCGTCGATCGACGCGGCCGACTCCGCCTGCACGTACACCGTCGAGATCACATCTCCCACCCCTGCCAGCGTCTGCGCGGTCTCCAGCGGCAGGTACACGTTCGCCGCCGTGTCCGCCGAGTCCGCCGTGGAGGCGAGGATGCCTACGACCTCGACGCTCGATCCTGCGACGTCGATCGCGTCGCCGACGCCGATCCCCTCCGTGGAGGCGTAGGTCGCGTCGACGAGGGCCACGAGCTCTCCCGCGTCATCGGCGTCGAAGGCGCGCCCGTCGGAGATCTCGGTGGAGGCGAGCGGGCCGACCGAGGTCGAGGCGGGGTCGATGCCGAGCACGCTGAACGAGTCGACGTCGAACGAGCCGCCACCGGCGCCGTCTGCTCCGCCCTGCGGTGGCTGCTGCCCCTCGCCCGGCCCGTCGGACTGCACGTCCTGCTGCTGCGCGAATCCCCCACGCGGGAGCTCACCGGAGAAGGTCGAGTTCGTGAGGCTGAGAGCCCCGGATGCCGCGGCGACCCCGGTCGTGTCGGCGACGGTGTCGACGGTGTCGGCGGCGAGCGTTCCGCGCATGAAGTCGGTCCGGAGCATGGACCGGCTGAGCGTCGTGGTGTCGCCGTCCGTTGTCGCGTCGTCGTTGTCGAAATCGAACCGCTGCGCACCGCCCTCCCCCGGCTCCGCGGCAGCGCCGGTGACGGTGAGGTCGGTGCCGACTCCGTACACCGACTCGAGGGCCTGCGCCTGCGCATCCCGCACACCGGCGGCGAGCGCGTTGACGATGATCACGAGTGCGATCGCGACCGCCAGCCCGGTCGCGACGATCGCGGTCTGCTTCTTGCGGCCCGCGAGTTCGCGCCGCAGATATCTTCCGTACATCTCTCTCCTTACGCCGCGGTCGTCGCGGGCACGACAGACGCTAGGGAGCCGATCTATGGGTCGCCGAGGGAGCGCCGATGAGGCGCATATGAACCCGTCGCCGCTCTTCACAGACAACGCATAGCGCTCTCCATAGGAATCACATAGGAGATTCCGCAGAATGGGTGCATGAGCACCGAGCATCCCGATCTGCGCCGTCCTGACGGCTCTCCCCTGCGCATCCTCGCCGTCGACGACGAGCAGATGCTCACCGACCTTCTCGCCATGGCGTTGCGCATGGAGGGCTGGGAGGTGCGCACCGCGTCGTCCGGTCTCGAAGCACTCCAGGTCGCGCGCGAGTTCGAGCCGGACGCCCTCATCCTCGACATCATGATGCCCGACCTCGACGGCATGGCCGTGCTCAAGCGGCTCCGGGAGGCAGGCAACCTGGTGCCGGTGCTGTTCCTCACCGCGAAGGACGCCGTCAGCGAGCGGGTCGCCGGACTCACGGCCGGCGGTGACGACTACGTCACCAAGCCGTTCAGCCTGGAAGAGGTGATCGCACGGCTGCGCGCCATCATCCGCCGCACCGGGCACGCCACGGCCGACGACGGCCAGTCCATCCTGCGCGTCGCCGACCTCAGCCTCAACGAGGACAGCCACGAGGTCATGCGCGACGGCACCGAGATCGAGCTCACCGCCACGGAGTTCGAGCTCCTCCGCTATCTCATGCGCAACGAGCGTCGCGTGCTGTCGAAGGCGCAGATCCTCGACCGGGTCTGGAGCTATGACTTCGGCGGCAAGTCCTCCGTCGTCGAGCTGTACATCTCGTACCTGCGCAAGAAGATCGACGCGGGGCGAACGCCGCTGCTGCACACCGTGCGCGGCGTCGGCTACATGATCAAGGCCCCGCAGTGAGCACCCCGGGGATGACGCGACGCCCCATGAGCCTGCAGACGCGGCTGATGACCGCGGTGATCGGGTTCGTGTCGCTCATCCTCGTCATCGTCGCCGTCATCACGTCCGCGACGCTCGGACGCACACTGGAGGCGCAGCTGGACGAAGAGCTGCAGAAGTACGCCCGTGCGGTGACCAGCCAGTGGGTGTCTCCTGTGCCTGCCGCCCTCGCGACCGCCGAGACGCTCTTCAGCGGTCGCGACCCGCAGAAGCCAGGCCTCCTCATCGCGGTGTCGAGCGCGGCAGCCGGAACCAGCGGGGTCGTCTTCGAGTACGAGCAGGGGGAGCTCGCCGGGATGCCTGAGGACCTCTCGGCGCACCAGCTAACGCAGCTCAACAAGGGCCTCAGCGCCGCCCCGTACTCGACAGTCACCATCGACGATCTCGGGTCGTACCGCGTCACGGTGATGACGGCGCACAACGGCGTCACGGTCGTCACGGGTCTCCCCCGCACCAACATCCAGTCCCAGCTCACGACGCTGCTCACCGTCATCGTGCTCGCCACGCTGGGCGGGCTCATCCTGCTGGCTCTGACCACCGCGATCACGATCCGAGTGGGTCTGCGGCCCCTGCGGGCGGTCGCGACCACCGCGACGAGGGTCGCGAACCAGCCCCTCGATCGCGGTGAGGTGGAGATCACCGAAAGAGTTCCGGCATCCGAGGCCGACCCGCGCACCGAGACGGGACTCGTCGGCGCGGCCCTGAACAAGCTGCTCGACCATGTCAACACATCGCTCGCCGCTCGTCAGGAGAACGAGGAGCGGATGCGCCGGTTCGTGGCCGATGCGAGTCACGAGCTCCGCACGCCGCTGGCATCCATCCGCGGATACTCCGAGCTCTCGCTCCGCGCGCTCAGCCAGTCGGCGGCGTCGGAGCAGGGCGTGGGCGCGGCGGCCATCGAGGGCACGACCACCTCGCTGGAGCGCATCCAGGCGCAGTCGCTGCGGATGACGAGGCTCGTGGAGGACCTGCTGCTCCTCGCCCGGCTCGACGAAGGGCGGGAGCTCGTCTACGGCACCGTCGACCTCGCTCAGCTCGCGTTGGAAGGGCTGGCGGATGCGCGTCCGACCGGCGCGGACCATCACTGGAACGTCGAGGTGCCGGACGAGCCCGTGGTCATCGTCGGCGATGCCGGGCGCCTTCATCAGGTGGTCGCGAACCTGCTCGCGAACGCGAGGACGCACACGCCTGCCGGCACGTCGATCACGCTCAGCGTGGCGAAGGAAGGCAACGACGCGGTGCTGCGCGTGCACGACGACGGTCCGGGGATCGATCCGGCGGTGCGCGACGAATTGTTCGCCCGCTTCGCCCGCGGCGACACGTCGCGCGCCAGGCAGACCGGAGGGACAGGTCTCGGTCTCGCGATCGCCAAGGCCATCGTCGAGGGCCACGGCGGCTCGATCGCCGTGGCCAGCGAGCCCGGAGACACCGTGTTCACGGTCCGGCTGCCTCTGAACCCGACGGGCGCTGGAGCGGCCGGTGGCGGAGCGGCCGGTGGCGGAGCGGTTGGCAGCGGGGCGGCCGGTGGCGGAGCGGCCGGTCCGGCGGCTCCGGCGGCTCCGGCGGCTCCGGCGGCTCCGGCCTGAGCATCCGGGTCCGGCATCCGGGGTCGGCATCCCGCCCCGGGGCATCCGGGCCGATCCGACTCGCACGCGTGCACTTTGTCGGGAGGATTCCCGTCTGTCGGGAGGTTTCGGCCCGACACGCCGTGAATCGGCCCCAGGCTCCCGACAGAGTGACCACGCGGTGGCGACTTGTCCACAGATCAGGCGGCTTCCCGCCGCCGCGGGACCGGCCGGGCGAGGATCGAAGCATGCCCTCCGCCGCATTCCTCCTCGCCCATCATGGCGGGGGCGCGCGCGGCACCCTCCTCGCGCGCTACGGACAGACCAGACGGATGCTGCACGCCGAGGTCGAGGCGAAACGCATCGTGCGCGTGCGCCAGGGCGTCTTCGCACTTCCGACGACGGATCCGTTTGTCATCACTGCAGCCGCGCACGGCGGCGCCCTCACCTGCCTGCGCGCGCTGCGGCTGCACGGCCTGTGGGTGCTCGACGAGGAGCCGGAGGCGCATGTCTGGCTCGGCGGCCGAGGTCGCGAGCATCCGCATCCCGGATGCCGGTGCCGGACTCACTACCATGCGGGGACCGCGCCTCTCGGGCTCGCTCCGCTCGAACACGCTCTCGTGCACGCCTTCCACTGCGCGACCGCCGAGGTGTTCTTCGCCGCGCTGGAGTCGGCGTTCACGCAGCGGCTGCTTGGTCGCGCCGCGCGTGAGCGTATTCGCGCGCGCATCCCGGCATCCGGGCGGTGGCTGGTCGATCTGGCCCGGGAGGACGCCGACAGCGGACTGGAGTCCCTGCTGCGGTTCCGCCTCCACCTGCTCGGCATCGATCTCGACTGCCAGGTCGAGATCCCGACCGTGGGGCGGGTCGACTTCGTCATCGGCGGGCGTCTGATTCTCGAGGCGGACGGCAAGGAGAACCACGACAGCAGCGCCGCACGTCATCGGGATCGGGTGCGGGATGCCGCAGCATCCGCTCTGGGATACGAGACGCTTCGCTTCGACTATGCACAGATCGTGCATGATTGGCCCTCGGTCGAGGCCGCGATCCTCGCGGCGCTCGTGCGGCTCCGAGAGCACAGCTGAGTCGTCGGCGGCACTGACCGGTGTGCGCGAGCCGGCGATGCGCCGCATACCCCGTCAGTTTGTCGGGAGCGGCGCCCCGGATCCCGGCGTGTCGGACCAGATCCTCCCGACAAACCGCCAACCTCCCGACAAAACGCACGCGGATGCCGGGCCGGAACGGGACAGGCCGCGCCGAAACCGGCCGTCTCAGTAGCCGGCGAAGGCGTCCGTGGTGAGGCTGCGTGCCTTCTGCAGCGCCGGGGCGAGGTCGGCGATGAGCCGCGGCGGCCCCGAGATGAAGGCGTGCCTCGTGCCGATGTCGGGAACCACGCGCTCGAGTCCGGCGGCGTCCAGTCGTGTCCCGCCAGCCCACATCCAGTGCGCGGGCAGATCGGCCGGCTCGTCGCGCGTGAACACCACGACGCGCGCCCCGGTGGCTGCGAGCTCTTCGCGGAAGGCCAGCTCCGCCGCCTCCGACGCGACGTACACGAGCACCACGTCGCGCTTCTCGCCCGTGAGCTGCAGCTGACGCAGCTGCGACACGAACGGCGTGACACCGATGCCCGCGGCGACCATGAGCACCGGGGCGTCACCGCGCGGCAGCACGAAGTCGCCCCAGGTCCCCGTGACGGCGAGCGTCGCCCCCGGCTCTGCGGCCGCCAGCGCCCTCTTGTAGCTCGACGGATGCTTCTGGTCGCCGTCCTTGTAGGCGATGCGAAGCGTCGGCAGGTCGGCCGGCGCCGACACGATGCTGAACTCGCGACGCGTGCCGCGTGCGTCGGGACGCCGATGCGGCACGTCGAGCTCGAGGTACTGCCCCGGGAGGAACGACAGGCGCCCCTTGGTGCGGAACGTCAGCTCCTGTGCTGTCGGCGTGACGAACTGCCGTCCCACGAGTGTCAGCCTGACCGATCCGCGCAGCGCGAAGGCGAACGCGAGCAGGTTGCCGATCAGCAGAGCCCGCTCCTGGCCGAGGGTGAACGGGCCCACGACGAGGGGCCATCCGGCGAGCACGCCCACCACACCGGCCACCCACAACTGCTGCCAGCGACGCGGCGGCAGGGTGAGCGGCTCCGACAGCATGAACGCGCCGAGGAACAGGAACGGCGACTGCAGCACCGCGAACGACAGCGCCTGGCCCAGCGAGAAAGGCACGCCCAGCATGGCGCCCTGCACCAGCTGCCTCACGAGTGTGACCGCGACGGCGACCACGAGGAAGACGAGCACGAGCCGCACCTTCTCGGTGCGCCACAGCACCACGAGTCCGAGCAGCGCCACGGGGAGGAACAGCGCAGGCGTACCCACCCACCACGCCGAGAACGTGCCGAGCCCGGCGATCGTGACCACGGCGGCCCCGAACGCCGCGGGATTGAGGATGTGCCGCCCGCGCCAGGCGATGAGGTACTTCGAGACGCTCGCGAGCGCACCCGCCAGCGCGAGGCCTCCCAGCGCCGCGGGCTCGAGCGCCGGCTGCAGGACGAAGAGCAGGATGAGCGCCGTCACGAGCGACGACTCGACGCGCCACGGCAGCCGGAGCAGCCGCTGGATCAGCGCGTCGGCGACCGAGATCGCGACCGCGAGCACGGCGAACGACACGACGAGCGCGAGCGGAGACGGCGAGACGAGCCCGAAGAACGACAGCACGAACGCGATCGCGGCGAGCGCCAGCAGCGCGAACAGCACGAGCCGGTACATCGAGATCGCCCCGAGCAGGGCGAGCACCCGCTGCCGCAGGGCTGTGAATGACGTGAACACGATGACTACTCTTCCGCACGATGGTGTGCCCGGGGTCGGGCGAAGAACAACTCAGCCGTGCAGCCGGGCGACGACTCCGCCCTGCCGTCCGTGCTCATGCGCACCCACTCCACGCCCCATCGCTCGGCGAGCGCCGGCCCTCCGTCGAAGAAGAGCGCCGTGGCCACGGCATCCGCGGTCATCGCATCGGGCGCGATCGCCCAGGTCGCGGCCCAGGTGCGCACGGGATCCCCGCTGCGGGCGTCGAGGACGTGGTGCAGTCCGTCGCCCCATGCACGCCGGTTGATCGCGGAGGCGCACAGGGCCGCGTCCTCGAGCGTCACCACTCCGATCGCCGCGGACGGATCGTACGGATGCTCGAGCCCGATGCGCACCGCACCGCCTCGTACCCGGATGTCGCCGCCGGCGTCGACGACGAGGTCGCCCGGCACGTCGCGCAGCCGCGCGACGACGAGGTCGACGAGCCGCCCCTTCCCCAGGGCGCCGATATCGAGGAGCGACGGCACGGATGCCGTGACCGCACCGTCGGCCCACGTGACCCTGGTCATCCAGTCCGAGGGCGCAGCGACCGGCTCCCCCGGCACGAGCGAATAGGACGCGTCGTAGCCCAGCGCCTCCAGGCTCTGCGCGACGAGCGGGTTCACGGCACCGCCGGTGGCTGCCGAGAGCGCGCGGAACGCGTCGAGCATCGGAGCCGCGTCGGCGGACAGCATCCGCCCGCCCTCGCGCCCGAGCCTCGTCACCGCCGAGTCGTCACGGAAGCGCGACCACTCGCGGTCGAACCGCGCGATCTCGGCCTGCACCGCGTCACGGTCATCGTCGGTGAGCGCACCCTCG